>CAZVXA010000057.1:0-32702 GCA_964630955.1 uncultured bacterium
TCCAAAATTTGGGTTTTCGGATAGGCTCTTTGAGCCTATCCGAGAGGTATAAACTGCTGGATTAAACTCTGGAGTTTTTTCAGTTCAAAAGCATTTGCGAGTCGGGTAATCTCCCGCATAAAGGTTGCATTGTCGCTGTCTTCAGCTTGCTGAGCGACCTCGACAACCCCGTGGATATCTCCAACCCTGATCAGTGCCAGCATCTGGTTGAGGATTTCTACCGTTGGTGGATGCAGCTCTTTGGACTCAATCCCTTGAGGATTGTCGCCACTGTTCTCTATGTAAATCCAGTTCAGGTTCAGATATTTCTGGAGTTGCTCCAGTAACACTTCTGCCTGTACGGGCTTGGGTAGAAAGTCGTTTCCGCCTGCGTCGATGCTCTTGAAGCGATCGATCTCAAACACGCTGGCCGACGAAACCAGGACAATCAGCTCTTGCAGCTTGGGATGCGATCTCACTTTACTTAAAAACTCGAATCCATCCATCACGGGCATGGCCAGATCGGTGATGACTAGATCTGGAGACTCATGCAGCACCTGCTCAATCCCTTCCTGTCCATTGCTGGCCTCAATCATCTCAAAACCAATGGGTGCCAGCAGATTACACAACACCGATCGGTTCTCCCAGCGATCGTCGATCACCAGGATCTTGTGGCGTTTGCCTTCATAGTTGGCGATCGCTTTTTGCTGCACTGTTCTTGCTGAAGTCGCCCAATGTTCAACCTCGGGGAGTTCGATGGTAAACGAGAAGGTGCTGCCTTCACCGGGGGTACTCTGGACGTGAATTGCACTGTGCATCAGCGAGATGATCCTGTGGCTGATGGCCAGACCCAATCCAGTTCCCTCGGCCTGCTTCTTTGTATCTCCCACCTGCTCAAACGGCAGGAAGATTTTCTCGACTTGTTCCGGCGTCATGCCAACACCCGTGTCTGTGACTGCAAAGCGAATTTTTGCAGAACTGGATGAAGCGTCTGCCTCCTGGACTTGCTCCACAGTAAAAGTAACGCCGCCCTGATCGGTAAACTTAATGGCGTTGCCCAGGAGATTGATCAGTACCTGACGCAGCCGCTTTTCATCTGCAGAGACCCCGATGGGCAGGTTCTCATCGATGTGAAATTCAAAATGAATGCCCTTCTGCTCTGCCCGTACACTGCTGATTTCTACCACGCCATGCAGAAATGAAGGCAGGTGCAGGGGAGTGGGGTACAGCTCCAGTTTACGGGCTTCAATTTTAGAAAGGTCAAGCACATCATTGATCAGCGTCAGCAGATGAGAGCCGCACTGATAGATCACATCAATTCCGGTACGCCCCCGTTCAGTCAGGGATTCACTTCGCTGCAGAATTTGTGCATAGCCCAGGATGCCGTTGAGCGGCGTGCGTAGCTCGTGACTCATGTTGGCAAGGAACTCGCTTTTTGCCTGGTTGGCTGAATCGGCCTGCTGTTTTGCCTGGGCCAATTCAATCGTGCGCTCCTCCACCCGTTGTTCCAGCGTTTCAAAAGATGCTTTGAGCTGTCCAGCCATCTTATTGAAGGTCTGGGCCAGTACACCGACTTCATCCTGGGTGAGGACTGGGGCCGTTTGGTTCAGATCGCCCTCGGCCAGACGAGACGCCGCATCGCCGATCGCCAGGATCGGTCTGGTAATCCGTCGAGATAAGAGATAAACCGTTACCAGCAACAACCCTGAGCAGAGTGTGCCGATGACTAGAATGCTTCTGGCCAGACGATCGGCAGGCAGAAAGGCTTGTGCCTGACTGATTTCGGCCATCAGTGCCAGGTTCTGTTCGGGGAGCCATCGGTATACCCCCACAACAGGAACTCCGGCGTAATTTGTATATTGACCGAAGCCGTTCTGTTTACTCATCGCCCGCTCAATGCCTGCGCTCGTCACCTTTCCCCCAGAGGGTGAGGAGCCTTGCTTTGCAATGAAAATCGTCTCGTTTTTTGCCAATCCAACTAAATAGGTTTCAGCAGTATCCCCCAGTCCCGTATTGTCTCGGATCAGGGTATCGACTTCATCCAGATCCAGATCGGCAATCAATGCCGCCATTCGTATACCTTTCTCGTCATTAATCGGGGTGGCAACGGTAATCGCTGATTTGTTCGTTTTTTGAGAGATGTAAAAACTGGGGATAACGACGTTAATCCGGTCACGGGTAAAAAACGTTGCGGGTGCTCCCAGAGGGCGATAGGAACCCTCCAGTTTAGGATCATCGGATGCAAAAACGACAAACCCACTGTTGCGAGTAATGCGAATACTCCGGAGGTTTGGCTTGATTTCGGTAATGCTGTCAACATGCCTTCTCAGTTGTGCATACGCCTGTTGAAACTCAGGTTGACCTGGCTCCGTGGTCAACAGCGTATTGATCGCTGCTTGAATCGTCGATTCCTTGCTCAACAGGACAACATCGCGCAACTGCGACTCGACCCATTTGTCGAGCTGGTAAGCCTTGAGTTGAGTCGCAACAGTGAGTCGATTGATGACTTCCTTTTCTAAGGACGCCCGCCCCTGGAAGTAAGAACCAATGGAAACAGCACCGACGGTGACCAGCGATAGGACTGAGAAATAGCCGACAAGCTGTGTGAGTAGACTTCTGTTAAACCATCGGTTCATACTGGCTTCTCCCATTGTGTCCAGATCGTTTTGATTTGCTCGATCGCCCAGTCTGCTGCTTTGGCAGAAGAAACTTGTTCCTGCGCGATCTTCAGGATTGTTTGTGCCCAGAGCTGCTGGCTCTGCACCTCACTGAATGCTGAGTGAGTCACTTCGTGAGGGATCAGGCTGGGGCGATTGTAGATTTTCAAGGCTGCCGACAGATGAGGATCGGTCTCATCCTGCCACATCGAGTTCTCAAACAATTTGGGTGTAACAGGCAAGACGCGACCTTTGAAGCCTTGAATCAGCCGATTGAGCGTTTCAGGTTCCGCCAGATAGGACAGGAATTCCTTGGTGGCTGTGGGATGGAGACTGGCTTTTGGGACAATCGCCTGTTTAATCCCTTTGCGAGTCAGCAACTCTGTCCCATCGGGTTTCAATGGTCGATCGATCGTCACAATCTGCTGATAGCGAGCTGCGGCATCCTGGTTGTAGGCGTTGAGCGGCAGCTTTTGAGTGAGTGGAATCGACAGCGTGAGATTCTGTGTCATCAGAATGTCTCCACCCAGGAAACTATTGTTGTTTCCTGCTCCTGTCCATTTCACGGCTTCAGGTGGAATATATCCATCCCGGTAAAACTGTGTATATTCCTCCAGGGCGTCAATAAACCCCTGGCGATTGCTGGTTTCGTCCAGCAAAAGCTCCCCTTTGTCATTGACAACAGAAACATTGTGGGCATCCAAAAACATCATCAATGATGTGTAGGTGTCAAACCCAATTGTGGACATACACAGACCCAAACCATAGATTTGGGGATGTCCCTGCGATCGCAATTCCTGCTGTGCCGTTTGCCAGAAACGCCAGAATGGAGACCATGCCTTCGGGATATCCTGCTGTCTGAACCCAATTTTCTCGATCAGGCTGCCCCAGTAGTGAATATAATCGTCGGATTGCCACAGGGGCATGGCATAGTATCCCCGTTCGCCTTTAATCTGGTTCCGGTAGTGGACTTGAGAGAGGGCGATTGGCGTGTAACGGTCTTTGATGGGAAGAATCACCTCAGACAAATCCATCAGTTGATCGCGCCACGCCAGCTTGGGAGCAAGGCTGGAATCAACGCCAACTGAATAGATGATATCTGGAAGGTTTGGATTGTTTGTCTCGTCCAGCAGTTCGGTAAACGTCTGATCCATTAAGTCCACGGACACGAACTTTAAGTTGACTTTCGCCCCCGATTGTTTTTCCCAATCTTTAACAATCCGAATCATTATTTCGTTTTCGGAGGGTAGAAAGCCCTGTTCCCACCAGATTGTCAGATCTGCCTCGCTAGCATCCTCCCCGCCATAGGTGAAGCCACCAGAATTCGTGGTTTGGTCGCGTGAACCGAAGGGATGCAGTTGGCTACAGCCTGCCAGCCCTGCCCCCAAAGTAAACAGAGAAGTCCGTGTAAAGTCTCGCCTGGTAATCATGATGTGCAGTGGAAGAATAGAACACAAAGTTTTCGCCTGAGGCGAAATGATTCAGATGGGAAGTACAGCACTCAGCACTGCACTTCTCGCCTATGTCAAAAACCAATCGGTAGCACAATAACGAACTCGGTTCCTTTCCCTGGAACCGAGTTGACCGTAATCTGGCCTTCATGATTGTCTTCTACGATTTGGCGAGCGATCGCCAGCCCCAGCCCCGTTCCCTTTCCCACTGCTTTTGTCGTAAACAGGTGGTCAAAGATTCGCTCTCTAATATCATCGGGTATCCCATTACCATTGTCGGCGATCGCAATACTGACCTGCTCATCCAGCATCCTGGTTTGAATTGTAATCCGGTTCGGATCCATCTCAATCGCGTGAAAACTTTTCCCGTGATTCGATTCGTCAATGGCGTCAATCGCATTGGCCAGGATGTTCATAAATACCTGATTGAGCTGGCCGGGGAAGCATTCTACCTCTGGAATGTCTTGATAGTCGGTGATAACCTCAATCGCGGGGCGCTGATTGTTTGCTTTCAGCCGATGACGCAGGATCAGAACCGTACTGTCGATGCCTTCGTGCAAGTTAAACCTCTGCCGGGTATCTGTATCGGCACGGGAGAAGGTGCGTAGACTTTGGCTGATGGCGATGATGCGGTTGCCACCATCCTGCATTGCTTTCACCAGCTTGGGCAAGTCCTCGCGCAGATACTCCAGGTCGATCGCATCCAGTTCTGCTTCGATTTCAGCACCTGGATGTGGAAATTTTTCGTGATAGAGATCGATGACCTGGAATAGATCGTTGATGTAGTCCTGGGTTGCCCTCACATTCCCCACAATACAGCCCACCGGATTGTTAATCTCGTGGGCTACCCCTGCTACAAGATTTCCCAGTGCAGACATTTTCTCATTCTGGATCAGTTGCAGGTGAGACTGCTGCAATTCCTCCAGCGCCTGGGTGAGCTGCTGGGTGCGCTCCTGAACCTGCTGTTCCAGGGTTTGGGTGAGGTCGTGTAATTGCAGGTGGAGGCGGATACGGGCGATCGCCTCCGCCTGCTCAAAGGGTTTAGTGATGTAATCTACTGCTCCCAGGGACAGCCCTTTGACTTTGCTGACCGTATCTGACAGAGCAGTCATGAAAATAATGGGAATCTCTGCTGTGGCAGCATCTGCTTTCAGTTGCCGACAAACTTCGAACCCGTCCATTCTGGGCATCTGAACATCCAGCAAAATCAGATGTGGCGGACTGAAGGCGGCTTTGCTGAGGGCATCCTCTCCGTCAGTAGCGACGCGAACTCGCCAACCTACACTGCGGAGCGCCTGAGAAATAACGGAGATATTGGTGGGATTGTCATCCACGACCAGAATGAATTTGTCGTTCATTAGATTGGGATTCATCGGAAATCGACTGTATCGAAGATCAGGACGTGAGGTTTGAGAAACGCAGTGTGGCCTGGAGATCTTCCGCTGCATCGCATGACTCAATCGGGTTCATGAATCCATTACCTCGACTGGAAAGATTCACCCTGGTCAATCCAACTGCTGTGAAGATCTGTAATACAAAACGGAACAACCAGTACTGCTTGTAGGGGAACACGGCGATTTGGAGTGCGATGTGTGGAATCTGGTGCAGCCCAAGTCATAGAAAACAGCAATCTTAAAAGGTCGATAATCAATAATTCCCTATAAAAGAGTTTTGCTAACGGTGCCAATCTGTGAGACTGCTGACGGTATGAACGAGAATCTCTGCCGCTTCGCAGGCGGTTTCTCAATCTACCGTCTGCTTTTGCTCCAGCGATTGAGGAATTATAATCTCAAACGCTGTGCCTGTTTCAGGATGCGATCGCACCCTCAACGTACCCCCATGCTTTTGAACAATCGAGTAGCTGACAAATAGCCCCAATCCTGTACCCTGACCCACTGATTTGGTGGTGAAGAAAGGTTCAAAAATTCGTTTCTGAATTGTCTCAGGGATGATACTGCCTGTATTGCAAATCAAAATACAAATCTTGTCATCTACTGTTGTCGTATGAATCCGTATTTCGGGGAACTCACTGTTGTGAGAATTGCCTCGAATGGCATCAATCGCATTACTGATGATATGCAGGAAAACTTGATTAAGCTGGCTGGGAAAGCAGGTTACGCTCGGAAGCGTGCCGTACTGCTTAATGACCCGGATCTGCTGTTGATGATCTGTGGCTTGCAGCCGATTCTGCAAGATGAGTAGGGTACTTTCAATGCCGCTGTGGATATCCACCGATTTCACGGCGGCTTCGTCAAGGCGAGAGAAGTCCCGCAGACTCAGGACAATCTGGGTGATGCGATCGCTCCCTGTCGTCATCGAGTCTAAAGTCGCTGCAATGTCCTGAGTCAAATACTCCAGGTCAATGTCCTGCTGTTTGGTTTGAATCGTGGCACAGGGTTGGGGATACTCCTGTTGATACAGCGAGAGCAGATCCAGCAAATCAGTGACATAATCCCGGACGTGGCAGATATTGCCCCCAATAAATGTCACAGGATTGTTAATCTCATGGGCGATGCCCGCCACCAGTTGCCCCAGGGAGGACATTTTTTCAGTGTGGATCATCTGCATCTGAGTTTGTTGCAGCGTGGTCAGGGTCTGCTCCAGATCCTGAGCTTTTCGCTGGAGTGCCTGGGTCTGGCGTTCGACTTCTGTTTCCAGCGTGTGGGAATAGGCGGCGACTTGCTGATACAGATGTGCATTCTCCAGCGAAATCGCCGCCTGACCAATCAAAAGCTGGAGCATCTCCAGACGATTGCGGGTGAATGCACCAATGGCAAGGTTATTTTCCAGGTACAAAATGCCCACCATCTGCCCCTGACGACTGATGGGGGTACAAAGGACGGACTTAGGCTGGTGGTCGAGGACGTAGCGATCGCCCCCAAATTGAGGCACCTGGCTCAACTGCTCAAACACCGCTGTCTCCCTGGTTCTAGCCACCCAGTAGATCAGGCTTTTGGGGATATTCTGAAACTGATCGAGGGGCACATGGATGACGCTTGTTTGTTTCTGGTCGGCCTCGGCAACGACGTGCCACTGGTCTTCCTGGTGCAGAATCAGGTGACCTTTCTGGGCACCAGCATTCGCGATGACATTCCGGATCAAGGTTGACAGCAACTTCTCCAGTTCAATCTCCTGGGAGATTGCCTGGGCTGCTTTCATCGCCGCCGGAAAATCAACCCACGCCATGCGAGTAGTGCCGCGACTGGTGAGATTCCCCAGTACCGTCGGAGAAAGAGTGGATTGTGACATCAGTGGTGGTTCAGCGGGCTGCAAGGCTTGCAGCAACTGCGGATATCGCTCCTCTAACTGGGGGATCTTTGCCTTTGCCCCCCAACGGGCATAGCAATAGTACGCCTCCTCCAGATACCCGGCGGCCACTTTTTCCTTGCCCCCCTCCAGGTAGAACCGGGTGGCCAACTCATTGGCCAGGGCTTCCTCCTGCAGGTACTCATTGGCTCTGGCCCCTGCGATCGCCCGATCATACGCATCCATCGCCTCAGCCCGGTTTCCCAGCAGCCGATGCTGTTCCGCCCGCAGCAGCTCACAGCGGTGGGCAAAGTTCATGGGGGCATGGATGGCCCAACTGCTGAGGCGATCGAGATCTTGATGGACTGCCTCCATTACAGCCGTAAACTCCTCCGTATCTCTGGCAGTATTCGCCATCAACGTTAGCGCATGGTAAAGCGGAAAAATGCCGTAGAAAACTGTGCCAATGATGCCAGCAATCGCGGTTTCGGCAGTCTGGGCGATCGCCAGCGCCTCCTCTGGAGTGCCGAAGTGATAGGTCAGAATCAGCTTTTGGGCGTAGAAGCTGCCGATAGAGTAGGTATCGCCTGCGGTGCGGTGCTGGTCTAAGCGAACGGTTTCATCATAGACGCTGCCCACCAGTTGCTGAGGCTTCTCTGTTTCCCCCAGCCAGTTGAGAACGGCCTGGTGAACGATTTGATGAAAATTGAGTGCGGTGGTCTGTTTGAGTTGGGCGATCGCCTCCCCGTAGCGCTGCATTTCGGTTTGCAGTTGCAGCAAATCACTGCCTGCAGCAAGTGCCAGCTTACAGCGGTTGTAGGCACAGTAGGCGGCAAATTCGAGGTCGCCGGACTCCAGTCCCGCCTGGTAGCCTTCGTGCAGGGGGGCCAGGGCATTTTGCAGCTTTTCCTGCCAGATGCGCGTGAACGGATAAACCAGATTAAAAATTTTCGCCTTGAAGCGCTCTGCGTGCAGCTTCTCCATTAACGCCAGTGCAATATCAGCGGATTGATTGCCTCTGACAATTTCACCGCCAAACGCACAGAGAATCAGACTGTAGGTGGCAAAGGCGTAGGATGTCTCGATCGTATGGCCCAGATCCAGCGACAGTTCAATCTGCTTCAGCACAATCAATGGATACAGGGTGGGAGCGCCGATGTAGGCTGCCGAAGACATACTGCTGAGAATACTCATCGCGGCCAACGCAGCGGTGTCCTGCATAGCTGGCAGTGCAGCCACATCCCCAATGGTCTCCATCTTCTGCCGAATTAGCTCCAGTGCCGGGGGCAGCATCTCTGAGGTGGGCTGTTCGGGCAGTGTCACCCCCAGCGGCTGCAAAATCTCACGGGCGACCTGGATCGCCTCCGCCAGTTGGCTGCGGGCTATCAGGGATTGGATCTGCACCTCCATCACCCTGACCTGATCCAGCGGATTTGAGTTGTGCTGCTGCACCTGCTGCACACAGCGATCCACCTGATCAAAGGCTCCCGTCAGACAGGCCGCGTTCGCCGCTTCGGTGTAGAGTTTCAGCGCAAAGCCAGGGAGCCTTGGCCATATATCGGGCACCAGTTGCAGGGCGATCGCACAATACTGTGCCGAGGCCGCGTAGGCCGCAGCCAGTCGTGCTTTGCGGGCGGCAGCCAGGTTCAGGTGTGCCACTGCATCACGGTCTGCCTGAGTTGTGAGCTGCTCAACTCCCAGGTTGAACTGACTGACAATGGCAAAGATTTTCTCATCCAGCACATCCTCGGTGGTTTGCGATCGCAGCAGTTGACCCATCTTCAGGTGAATGCTCGATTTCTGGTCATCGGGAATCAGCGAGTAGGCGGCCTGCTGGATGCGATCGTGGAGGAATTTGTAGGAGACCTGGATAGGGCGATCGCTGCTCATTGCCCAGGGTTCTGTGGACTGGAAGAACTTGTACGTCTCCACAGTAGGGAGCACATCGCCCTCCTGCAAGGCTTTCCACAGCACTGTAGCTGTCTCTGTCTCCGGCTGCTGAGACACGATTGACAGCGTCTGCAAGTCAAACTGGTTGCCAATACAGGCCGCCAGTTTCAGCACGTCCTGTGTGGCCAGTGGCAGTTTCTGCAACTGCTGCGCCATAAATTCCACCACATCATCGGTCAGGGTCAACTGCCGCACTGCCGTCATGTCGCACTGCCAGTAGCTCAGTTCTGGCTGAAACTGAATCCAACCGTCCTCATGCAGTGCTTTGAGGAACTGGGTAGTGAAGAAGGGATTTCCCTTCGTTTTCTGATACACCAGTTGTGTCAAGGGTTGAGCGATTTCAGGCGTGCAGCTCAACGTGTCTGCCACCAGTTGATTGATAATGGTTTCTTCCAGGGGAGCCAGGGTGATGGTGTGGGCAATGGTTCCACTGGAGGACTGTGAAGTAACCGCCTCCTGCTGAATCTGCTCCAGCGTTAGCATCAGGGGATGTCCCGGAGACACTTCATTGTCCCGATAGGCCCCCAAAATTAGCAAATGACCAGAACTGGCTCCAGTCATCAGCAGTTTCAGCAGATTCAAAGATGCGGAATCGGCCCACTGCAAGTCGTCCAGGAACAGTACCAGGGGATGTTCTGCCGTCGTAAACACCTGGATAAATTTCTGAAACAGCAGATTGAAGCGGTTTTGGGCAGCACTCCCAGATAGTTCCGGCACCGCAGGCTGCGTCCCGATAATCCGCTCCAGTTCGGGGATCACCTCCACCATCACCCGACCGTTGTCACCGACTGCTTCCAGAATTCTCGATCGCCACTGTGCCAATTCTGCATCGGTTTCACTCAGCAGTTGCCCCATCAGATCTCGAAACGCCTGGACAAATGCTGACAGTGGAATGTTGCGCTGAAACTGGTCATACTTGCCTTTGACGAAATACCCCCGCTGACGGACGATCGGCTTATGCACCTCATTGATCATCGCCGTTTTGCCAATTCCCGAAAAGCCTGCCACCAGCATCAGTTCCGTATTGCCCTCACTGACCCGGTTAAACGCTGTCAGCAGAGCCATTACTTCGTCGTAGCGTCCATACAGTGTCTCGGGGATGAGGAAGCGATCGCCCCGATCTCGTTCTCCCAGCTTCAGCCATCCAATTTCCCCCGTCTCCTCCATCTGCTTCAGACAAATTTCCAGGTCATACTTCAGTCCCATGCCACTCTGATAGCGGTCTTCGGCATTTTTGGCCATCAGTTTGGCCACGATCAGGGCGATCGCTCCTGGAATCTCTGGTTTCAGGTCATAGATCGAAGGAACGGGTTGAGCAATGTGACAGTGAATCAGTTCCAGTGGATCAGTAGATTGAAAAGGTAATTGTCCGGTGAACAGTTCGAATAACGTAATTCCTAACGCATAGAAATCTGACCGATAATCAATGCTACGGTTCATCCGTCCTGTCTGCTCAGGTGACAAATAAGCCAGGGTGCCCTCCAGGATATTGGGGCTTTGAATTTCCTGAGTTTCACGCGGCAGCAGGGAGGCAATATTAAAATCGGTTAATTTAACTTGTTTGGATTCAGGATGGATCAGAATATTGGCAGGCTTAATATCTTTGTGAATCACACGATGCTGGTGCAGGTTATGAAGAATTTCGGCCAGTTGGACGGCGATCGCCAATTTCTCAGCAATAGACAGAGTGTGGGTCTGAGCATACTGGCGGAGGGATATGCCACCAAAATCCTCCATGACCAGTGCGAAGCTGTTCCCCCAGGTTTTCAACTGCTGAGGGCGAACGATGCCTGAAATCGGCAGATTACTGGCGATTGTGTACTGATTGCGGAACTGCAACAGCTCCTTGAAGGTGGGGTAATCCTGCTGTAGAAATTTAATCACAACCGGGCGATCGCCCACCTGCTCAACTGCTCGATACACGGCGGTACGAGAACCTGCATAGAGTCGCTCAAGAATGGTGTATCCAGGGAGCGTGGGCAGGGAGTGAGACGGCATAAGTCAGGAACGGAAGACAATTTATTTCCAGATTTCCCTGGAGGATGGGCGGTCGCACAAAAATGCTGCTAAATCATCAATTTGGCTGATAAATGTAAAGCGTGGTTGTATTCCCGATGCCCCTTCTAAAGAGGAACCAAACATCACCTTTACGCTACAGGTGGCAGATGGAACGGTGTTGTACCGTAACCAATAAACGCTGATCAGGTGTTGCTGGAGCCAGAAAGAATTATTTGGCGAGAACCGCACTCCGTGCGGTTCTCGCCAAATAATTCTAATAAAATCTAGTTTCCTCTCATCACACTTTGGCAACCGCAACCGCACTGACATCGATATCGCGATCGAAGATTACCCTTGGCTTCAGCAGAATGCGGAACAGGAGCAACACGGATTGCAGCTCACCGGGAGTATGGCGGCTGACCCACTGGCCGGGACGACAGAACAGAATTTCCACCAGGGTGCGCTGCTGCGGTAGAGTAACCTGCTCAAAGTGAATTCTTACCGTGGGAAAATCGCCCTCAAAACCTGTGCGGATGGCGTTTCCCTTCAGCGTCAGTTTCTCCTCAAGAATTTCCAGGGTGAGTGGCAGACTTTCTCCCTCCGCTAACTTTGGGAATCCGGCCTGGGTGAGGGCGACCTCTGCGCCTTCTTCAGAAATCATGGTAGTGACGCCAAAATAGGTGCGATCGTCCTGCCCTTCATCAGAAAGGGAGTTGTCTACGTTCAATTTGACTGTTCGCCGCAGGTCAAACCATTCGTAAATGCTGGGTCTAGGGGCATCCAGTAGGATCAGCAGTGCGACACCCAGCATCAACAGGTTGTAGGTGCTCCAAATCCAGCCGAGGCCAATCCCCTTCACCTGGTTGGCCACTTCGGGGGGCACCGTGAGCTGCCATGCGCCTTTGATCATGCACATACCCAGGTTAATCCAGAGGCTGATGGCGGTTGCGATGAACAGGCCAATCAGGGGGGCAGCCAGGTTCCAGTTAAAGGAGAAGCGATCGCTCTGAGTCCCCTTGGGTGTTACCCGAAATCCGCTGGAGAAGGGGTTGAGCATCACCTGAATCACCGTCAGCGCCAGCGGCACACAGAGCACCAGGGAGTAAATGTCCGACAAAATGGCGGAACGCGATCGGTAGTTGAGCCAGGAGAAAACAGTGATCTGTACCAGGTAGTAGGGAACAAAAAAGTACAGTAATTCTGATGCCGTTGCCCGCAGGGGAATGACGCCCAGGAAGGAGTAGGCCAGCGGCATCAGCAAAAATCCGACACGGGAGATGCTGGTAAACCAGTGTAGTAAGCCTTCCAGGTGAGCAAGCCGCTGGATCGGGCGGAGGCCGCGAATCGTTAACGGGTTGGCTTTGATAAAGAATGCCTGGAGGGTTCCCCTGGCCCAGCGCAGGCGCTGGAGGGCATGGGCGGCAATATTTTCGGCGGCGAGGCCAGCACTGAGTTTCTCGTTCAGGTAAATAATCTGGTAACCCTGAGCGGAGATGCGAATGCCTGTGAAATAGTCTTCGCTGAGGGAGTCCGTGACGAAGCCTCCGGTTGCTTCCAGGGCGTTGCGACGGACGATGAAGGAGGTTCCTGCGCAAATCGCGCTGCCTGCTGCATCCCGGATGGGCTGGATCTGGCGGTAGAATACCTCCTCTTCGGGGGTTAAAACGTTTTCGAGGCCCAGGTTGCGGGCAATCGGGTCTGGGTTATAGAAGGTTTGAGGAGTTTGCAACAGCGCCACCTGGAGGTCCTGAAAAAAGCCGACGGTGCGTGTCAGGAAGTTGCGGGTGGGTACAAAATCAGCGTCGAAGACCACGATCAGTTCGCCACTGGTGTGTTGCAGGGCGTGGTTCAGATTGCCTGCTTTGGCGTGGCGGTTGTCAGGGCGAGTCAGATATTCGCAGCCGAGTTCGCGGGTGAGGCTCTCAATTTCCGGTCGGTGGGTGTCGTCAAGCAGATAGATGGTTTTGTGGGGGTAGTCGATCGCCTGACAGCCAATAATGGTACGGCGCAAAATAAAGGCGGGTTCATTATAGCTGGGGATCATGACATCGACGCTGGGGGTGTAGCGATGGCTGACGACATCCAGCGTGAGTACGTCAGCATCTGAGCGGCGATCGCGCACTTTCAGCATGAGAAAAAGCTGGATCGTGCCGCTGATGAGCATCAGCAGTTCCAGGAAGAAGAGTCCCAGACTGAAGACGCCGTTAAGGGGGGTGTTGAGGTTGAGGGTGGTGAGCGATCGCCACAGCAAATAGCGCACCGTTAGCGTGATCAGAATACCGATGACCAGGGTTCTCGACCAGGGGCGGGGCTGGGGGGATACGCGCATCACCAGCAGCACGATGAGAAACAGGGCGACGGTAGGGAATATTAGAAATTGGCCCATCACCATCGGCACTTCCAGCCACATGGGAGGATGTTCTTGCAGGAAGTTGATCTGGGTAAAGATGCGACGAATGGTGCCCTGCCCCTCAAACCAGGCGGAAGCGATGGCTCCGGCGATCGCCACTACTCCCAGCATGACGAGGGTTGCGATCTGCGGTCGCCAGATTTGCTTGTTTTCAGGTCGTTTGGCGGATGGTTTGCGGATCTGTGAAGTAGCCATAGTGTTCTGGTTGAGATCCCGTCAAGTGATATTCGGAGCTGTGCTTACAGAACCATAATTTGTCATGCAGCAAAGCGACAACAGTTACGAATTGAAGTAAACCCAGATTTTTATACTTCCAGGGAAGCCCTGGGGGTGCGGCGTTCGGCAAAAGATCCTGCATATCCTCTCCACAGTGCGCCCAAATGTTACGCCCTCAACGATTTCCCAAAAAAACCACGGAGGCGATCGCCCTAGATTATTACGACGATGCCCCGATTATGGATTCATGCAATTCGCGGGCTATCAGGATTAAGAAAAGCTGAGAGATTGAGAGATTGTCCCAAGGAGTAATGCTGAATAACAGCCAATTTGGTGGAAACTTCGTATATTCTTTGAGTGAACCAGCGTCCGCGAACAGAATTTATCGTGAGAGAAAAATTTAAATTGATGCAGAGGCCCGTTCATGGTTAGCCTGATTGATTTTCTTGCACTGATCCATCCATTTCTTGCCGTCACAGTCATCTTTCCGACGTTGGGCATGGTCGTTTATTTTGCCCAGCAAGCCCACAAACGCCGGGAGCAGGAGGCTGAGGGGCAGAAGAGCAAGATCCCTGTGATTTCTGGCCCGGAGCATCTGCGGTTGGGCAAAATTCTGAGTGCGGCGGTGGTGCTGATTACGCTGATTGGCATTGCCTATCCGATTTTCAGTAAGTTCGCGTCTAATGATGTCTGGGCGAAGGAGGCAGGACGCGCCTGGTTTGTGGTGGCGATGTTTGTGTTGACGGCTGCGTCGCTGTTGTTTCTCTTGCGAGCACGGACTCCGCTGTGGCGTGGGGTGTTTGCGGTGTTGACAGGGATGGGTTTAGCCGTGCTGGGTCAGCAGCCGGAGGTGTTTCGCCGGGAGTTTGAGTGGTGGGTGTCGCACTACTATTTCGGCATGATTGCAGCCTATTTGATGATTTTTTCGCTGGCAATCTTTCCTGATATCTACCGCGATCGCTCGAATCGCTGGCGTAAGTCTCACATTGTGCTGAATAGCATTGCCTTTCTGTTCTTTATGGCTCAGGGGATGACGGGGACTCGCGATTTGCTGGAGATTCCCCTCGCGTGGCAAAATCCCTATGTGGGGCAGCTCTATGAGAAGGGCTGTCAGACGCAGCCCTGTCAGGTGGTTCCGGCACCTGCACCTGATCAGGCACCTCCACCCTGACAATGTTTTCTCCAACGATGTAGAGGCAAGTTTTGCCAGGGTTTTAGCTTCGTGTTGTTTTGCCGCAGCCGGAAGGTAGGGGGAGGTTTTCCCAGGGTTTCTGCTCCCGCCATCATGTTGATGTCAAGCCTGCCCCGGCTTGATTGGTCGATAGTGTGTAAGCGCTCGCTTTGGCTTCGTACCAGCTTCTTGGGGGGTAGCTTAACCCCCCAAACCCCCTCCTATCAGGTTGCTCGTGAGTCGCGAGCAGCCCACAGCGCGTTACCCGTTTCAAAAATCGGTGCTAAAACCAAATATACCGCGAAACGCCTTCTCAGAGGGCGTTTCGCGGTTTTGTGGAAAAATAGTCAAAACTCCAGTTACTGCGGTAACAGCGGCAATAGCAGGGTCACGAAGTAATAAACCAGTGGGGCGGTGAATACATAGCTATCCGCTCGATCAAGAATTCCCCCATGGCCGGGGATTAACTGGCCGGAGTCCTTGACGCCTGCGTCACGCTTCATCATTGATTCAGTCAGATCGCCCAACAGACTGGCGATCCCAATAATTAAACCCAGCGCCAGCCCGGTGAGGGGGAATCCAGGCCACTCCAGATACCAGGAACCCAGGGTGCCAACTGCGACGCTGCCCAGGACACCGAAAACTGCGCCTTCGACAGTTTTCTTGGGGCTGATGTCGGTGAGTCGGGTGCGACCAAAGAATTTTCCGAAGACGTAGGCTCCGATGTCGGCGGCCCAAATGCAGCCGAAGGCGATTAGGGTGAGAGTGAGTCCCTGAGGCAGATCTTTGAAGTTGGGGAACGTTGTCGGGAAATAGCCAGCGAGGGGAAGATTGGCGGCAGTGGCGTGTTCGAGCGATCGCAATCTGACCCAGTAGCTGGGTAAATAGCCACCGTAGAACAGCCCCAGAACTGAGGCAGAAATATCAGCAATGGTGGCCAGTTTGGGCTGAAACAGCAAGTAGAAACAAATACAGGTGCCGGCCACGGGCATGACAGCATCTGCCAGGGTCGGGGACAGGTTGGAGATGATCAGGAGTGCCTGACTGACGACCAGGGTGGTTTTGGCGGCGGGGGCGATGCCTTTGGCTCGCACTAACTCAAAGTATTCGAGTTGCCCCAGATAAACGAGTAAGCCTACACCAGCGGTAAAGTACCAGCCGCCCAGCAGTAACATCCCCAGGGCCAGGATGATAGCAATAATCGCACTGAGAATTCGCGGCAATGGCATAGAGGAGAATGTTAGCGGGGTGTTAAGTCAAGGTTAAACAACACTCTGGCATACTTTGGGATCGATTCGAGAGTTTGTCGGGATTGCTTTTGTTTTGGGGATGATAGGAATGCAGATGGACGAAGATGGAGGCAGATGAACGCGGATGAACGCGGATGAACGCAGATGGATTAGATGAACGCAGATGGATTAGATGAACGCAGATGGATTAGATGGATTTGGGGTGTGGGGCGTACTATTCGGCGGCGGATGTTCGCAATTTGCCCTTGTGAGTCTGCCGGATGCTACGCCCTTCCGGGGTCAAAGTTTCTCACCGCTAAGAATAAAAATGGGATCGAGGGCGGCGAAGACCTGGTGGACGCCGCGGCTTTCCATGCGGTTGATGGCAGACTGGACGACATCGACGTTACGCACCTGGAGTTCGGCGAGGCTTTCGGAGATGACGTAGAGGGTTTCCAGATTGGTGGCGGTGGCGACAAGACGGCCCTCGGGTTTGAGGAAGTTCCAGGCGGCCTGGAGGATGGCTTTGATGGGGCGACCGCCTTCGATGCAGATACAGTCGGGGGGGTAGGGGATGTCGTTGAGGCAGTCGGGGGCGCTGCCTTCGATGACTTCGATGTTGCTGACGCCGAAGCGATCGCAGTTTCGGCGGATCAGGCTGGCAACTTCTTCGTCGCGCTCGATGGCGAACACCCGCCCTTTGGGGCAAAGTAGCCCCACTTCGACGGGGATAGTTCCCGTGCCTGCACCCACGTCCCAGAGGACAGCGTCCGGACTCAGGCGCAGTTGGGACAGGAGGAGTACCCTCACTTCACGCTTGGTCAGGGGGATGCCCGGTAGCTGTTCAAACAGCTCATCAGTGATGCCGGGAGTTGCATAGGTCCAGAGGAGGTTTGACATGGGAGGGCAGTCACATCAGCGGCGGTCGAGCGGGTGGGAGGCCGCGATTTCAGCAAGCACTCGCACCGTCCGGAGGGTAGGGTCGGCGCATCCGTTGATCACGCCGCCCAGCTTCAGGACTTGCTGGAGATACTCTAACGCATCACACGTGATCCGCTCCCCTGGAATCAGGATCGGAATGCCGGGGGGATAGGGGCAAATTAGTTCTGCGGAAAGACGATCGCCCGCCGCTTCAGTCGGAATCGTCTCCGTCTGGGCAAAAAACGCCTTGCGGGGAGTCCGCGCCACGGTAGAACAGAGTGCAGGAAAGACCATCGCTGGAAAAGTGCTGGAATTCAATGGTTTCTCCTCTGACAGGGTGTGAAAGCCCCGTACCATCTGGTTGATGTCGGCTTCGATATTACCAGACGTCAGAATAAAGGTGAGGGTCTTCAGCCCCGGTAGTTCAGCCGTTACCCCCAGGTCTGTGTGCAGGCGCTCGTCTGCTTCAAATCCCGTCAGCCCCAGTCCAGTCACATCAATGGTTAAGCGAGTGGGATCGAGCGCAGCACAGCCCGGACTTGTCCCCGGTGAGAATACACGAATGCCGGGAATCGCCTGGAGACGAGTGCGGGCGATCGCCCCCAACTCCAGGGTTCTCGATAGTAGTTCTTTGCCCTGCATGGCCATCTGGTGACGGGCCGCGTCGAGGGAGGCCAGCAGCAGATAGCTGGGACTGGTGGATTGGACTAAGGTCAACGCTCGACTCAGGCGTTCCCGGTCGATGCGATCGCCCCTGATGTGCAACATCGCCGCCTGGGTCATGGCTCCCAGCGTTTTATGAATGGACTGCACGGTTAAATCTGCGCCTGCTGCCAGCGCCGGGGTTGGTAGGTCAGGGTGAAAGGCAAAGTGTGCGCCGTGAGCTTCATCAACGAGCAGCGGAATATCGTACTGGTGAACGGCCTGGGCGATCGCCGCCACTTCCCCACAGACCCCGTAATAGGTGGGATACACCATCATCACAGCTTTTGCGTCGGGGTGTTCTTTCAACGTAGCAGCAACGCTCTCCGGTGTGATGCTGTGGGTAATCCCCAGCGTCGGGTCGGCTTCTGGGGTGACAAAGACGGGGACTGCGCCGGACAGGATGAGGGCGGCGATCGCCGACTGGTGTGCATTCCTCGGCAGCACAATCTTGTCTCCGGGGCTACACACCGCCAGCACCGCCGCCTCAATTCCGCAGGTGGAACCATTCGCCAGAAATCGGGTTTCGTCCGCCCCAAACGCCTCAGCCGCCAGTTCCTGCGCTTCCTGAATGGCTGCACAGGGGGCAAACAGGTTATCTAATTCTGGCAATTCTGGAAGATCGGCCCGGAAGACTGGAGCACCGAACAGATTTCTGAGTCCCTCAGGAATTCCCCGTCCGTGTTTGTGGCCGGGGGCGTAAAAGGGGGCGTGGGGGCGATCGCGGCTGGCGCGGAGGGCGGAGAGTAGGGGGGTTTGTTCTTGCGATAGAGACACGGTTGGCAAAATGAATACCGAGTCATCTTACCGCGCCCGATGTGCAACTTTGGTGCGCCTATTGTAGGGTGGGCATCTTGCCTGCCCGGATTGAGGCGGGCAAGATGCCCACCCTACAGAAAGCCCTGCTTTGCAGAATCAGATAAGGCCGCATTAATCTCAAGTCAGAGGTGGCTTCGAGACAAAATTTCTGGTCTGGAGAATGGCGGGCGATCGCTCCAGAGAACTACTCCACCCATCATCCATCTGCAATCCGGAATCCTCATGGAAGAATTACGACGTCATTCTCATCGGTGCAGGCCACAATGCCCTCGTCTGTGCTGCCTATCTCCTGAAAGCAGGCTACTCCACACACCGCCCATCGAAAACCTGTACCTCACGGGAGCAGGCACCCACCCCGGTGGCTCCATTTCGGGGCTTCCTGGCCGCAACTGCGCCCGCGTTTTCTGCAACATGAGCAGCCATTGAGGCAAGTTCTTTCAGATGCCAAAAATGCGATCAAATCGACAGTTGAGTCGATTTTTCACCGCTAAGGAACAGAAATTTAATCAAACCCGGAATTTAGTTTCTGCAAGCGCGGCTTTGTCGCGCTTGCAGAAACTAAATTCCGGGTTTTAATCAATCTGCGATACTTTTTAGTTATTACTCCACGATCGCCAGAATATCCTGTTCCCGCAGCAGCATATACTCCTCGCCGCCGATCTTCAGCTCGGTTCCGGCGTACTTCGAGTAGAGAATGCGATCGCCCACCTTTACATCCACAGGTTGCAGCACGCCTTTGTCGCTGCGCTTGCCTGTGCCTACCTGCACCACCTCACCCACCTGGGGCTTCTCCTTTGCAGTGTCGGGCAGAAAGATGCCGCCTGCGGTCTGCTCTTCAGCGGTCTGAACCTTGACCAGGATGCGATCGCTCAGTGGTTTGACGGTTGAGACGTTCAACGAAATGGCTGCCATGTCTAACTCCGATGATTCGTTATTTTGTGGCCTTTACGATGATAACCCGGTGATTATGCTCCCATGCCGGAATACCGTTTCAAACCCAGTCGCCATAGCCAGCGGTTCAATACAAAAAACAGCAGAATCCACGCCAGAGTGATGCTGAAACCCTGCCAGAGGTTGGTGGGCAGGCCAATGAGAATACTGGCGGGAAAGAAGATCATATAGGGGAAAGGCGTCCACAGCACAATCTCGCGTATGAGGGGGGGAAACATCTCCAGGGGGGCGATCATCCCCGACAGAAACAGATAGAACAGAAACGTGAAATTTTCGATCGCATTCGCTCGCTCTGTCCAGAAGGCAAACATGGCGGAGGTGTACTGCATCAGAAAGCGCAGCGTGAAGGAGAGGGCGATCGCCACGCAAAACAGCAGCACCGAACTGACGCTGGGAATCCATGCCGCCTGGGGATACAGCAGGAAAAACAAGCCTAGCAGTACGAAGGCAAATGGGAGCCGTGCGGCTTTTTCAGCAATGTGGGTGGTGACGTGATGCCATGCCGGGTCGATGGGCTGGAGCAATCGGAAGGACAGTTTCCCCTCCACAATTTCCCGCTCAAATTCCCAGATCACCCAGACGACAGTGAATTGCCGCACCAGAAACACCGCCAGAAAATAGCGGACAAACTCCACACCCGACAGTCCTAAATTCCCCTGCTGCGATGCCTTGACCCAAACCCCCATGAGGATCAGCGGCAGCGTCCCCGACAGCACCCAGAGAATCAACTCTGCCCGGTATTCCAGCATATAAGCGTAGTAGACCGTCAACAGCGCTTCGGCCTTGTGCAAGGACTGGTTCAGCCATTGCCTCATCGCATCTCTCCGAGATACCCCATCCGCCTACACGGTGGGGAGGGATAGGAGCGGCAATTGAGGGGTTCAATACCCCTCAATTGCCAATACATTTGTACCAATGTAAAATGAGAAGACGAGATGTTAAACACCAAGATATCTCGAAGCACCTTGAAAACCAGGGTTAGGGGGTTCTTGCCAGGAATGCTTGGCAAGGTAAAAACTCTGAGCACCAAGTCACTGAGATGCTTCTCTCCGTACCGTGGGACACACGGGATCGGGACTCTGAAATGGGTCAAAAAGTCTGTGGACATGATGTAAGACGGGAACATGGCTTGTCTGTGTACGCAAACGTGGATGAAGCAGAAACCTAAATCGTGAGGTTTGGGAATCCCCATCCCTCTACAGGATGGGGAGGATGTCAAGTCACCACTCCTGCCTGAAACACTCGCCCAATCACGTCTTCAATCGGCGGATCGGTGACGGTCAGATCCACCACCTCCAGATTGGCGAGCAGTGTGGAAATCGTGCGAGTCAAGTCCTCCTGCGGCACCAGGAAGTGCGCTATGCGGCCATCGAGGGATTGCAAGTGGGCAAAGGATTCCAGGTCAGTGGGCGATCGCTCCTGTTTCAGTTCCACCATGACCTCCCGACAGGGGGCGAACTGCTCCAGCAAACCATCCAGACTGCCGTCGTAGATTAACTGTCCCCGGTGGATCATCAGCACCCGCTGGCACAGGGCAGTAATATCTGCCATGTAGTGACTGGTCAGTAGCACGGTGGCCTGATAGCGCTGGTTGTAGCCCCGCAAAAATTCGCGCACGCTGGACTGGGCGTTTACGTCTAACCCCAGCGTCGGCTCGTCCAGAAACAGCACCTTCGGCTGGTGAATCAGCGCCGCCAGCAGTTCTGCCTTCATCCGTTCGCCCAGAGAGAGTTTGCGCACTGGCTGGTTTAACTGCTGCTCCAGGGTCAGCATCTCGGCCAGCTCACCCAGGCGGCGACGGAATTCCCGGTCGGAGATGCCGTAAACCGCTGCGTTAATTCTCAGGGAGTCCAGCGTTGGTAAATCCCAGATCAACTGCTGCTTCTGCCCCATCACCAGGGTGATTTTTTGCAGAAATGCCTCTTCTCGCCGAAACGGGACGTGTCCTGCGACTTCCACTCGCCCTTTAGAGGGATGAATTAACCCCGTCAGCATCTTCAGTGTGGTGGTCTTCCCGGCTCCATTGGGACCCAGAAATCCCACCACTTCTCCCGGCTCAATCGAGAAAGAGACGTTCTGTACCGCCGCCACTTCGCGGTAGGTGCGGCGAAAAAAGTGAATCAGGGTGCCCCGCAGTCCCGGTTCTTTCACCGCCACCGGGTACACCTTCGTTAGATTTTCTACGGTGATCATCGCCATACGTATTACTTTAGGCGATCGCCCCCCTGATCACCTACTGAAGAAGGAGGATTCAAGCATAGCCCACACCGATGGGGCAGGCATCTTGCCTGCCCAGAGAACTGGACGGGCAGGATGCCCACCCTGCAATTGACCACCTGAATTTAAGACATCGCATCCTTGAACTGGTACAGACTATACATCGATCGCAAATACCACACCCTTAGCCCCGGCAAAGGCGCTCGTTTCAACGGCTGACGAAAGGCGGCAGAGAGATCCTCTGGCTGAAGTTTGCCGAGTAGGAGGAGGGCGATCGCCTTCCCACTCCACGTACCCGTAGCCACCCCATTACCGTGGTAGGCCAGGGAATAGAAGATGCTGGGATCTTCGTTGAATTGACCAACGTGGGGTGTCAGGGCGACGGAGCCGCACACCAGACCATTCCAGTAGTGGGTAACTTCGACGTGCTTCCAGGCGGGAAACATTTCACCCAGACGACGCACCATCCAGGTGCGGTAGCGATCGCGCTCCCTGGAATCGCCCACTGTGCCGCCCCGACTGCCCAGCAGAAACCGTCCATCCTTGAGCAGCCGGAAGTAGAACAACAGTCGGCGCGTGTCATAAATCGGGGTTTCAGTGCGCCAGCCCTGGGCATCCAGCTCCTCAGCGGTGAGGGGACGGGTGGTAATGATATTGGAGATGACGGGGAGGAGCGTTCCCCTGAGGGGTGGGGTTAATCGTTCTTCGGTGTAGCCATTGGTTGCGATAATTACCTGCCTCGCTTTCAATGTCCCGCCGGGTGTTCTCAGCAGGTGCCAGCCCTGTTGTTTCTCCCAGGCGATCGCCGGACTGTAGGCATGAAGTTTCACCCCCACTGCCTGTACTGCTGCTGCCAGCCCCCGGCTATACTTCAGCGGATTGAGTCCAAATCCCACACCTATATACAGGGCACCATGTGCCTCTGGACTGTGATACCCCTGCTCCGCCAACTCCTTCTTCGACCAAAGCTGACATGGGTAGTCTGCCACTTCCTTACAAAATTCATACTCTGCTTCCAGGTCACGCCATCGTGAAGGACGGTGAGCTACTTCAATTTCACCATTCCCCTGGGCATCAATGTCGATTCCGTGGGTATCTGCCAGTTCTCCCACCAGTTCCACACTCTGACGCTGCTGCTGAAAAAAGCAATGGACTTCCTCCCTGCCAAATTTCTTCAGCAGTTCCTCCCCATTGAGCCATGTTGCTCCGACACAGCAAAAACCACCATTGCGTCCCGATGCTCCCCAGGCAGGGACTCCGGCCTCCAGAATGCGCACATCTATACCGGACTTTGCCAGATGCAGTGCTGCCGATAGCCCAGTGATTCCCCCACCAACGATCGCCACTTCGCAGGTGCCATCCTGCTTCAGGGGGGGGAAATCTTCGGGGGTGTTGGCTGGGACGGTGGTTTCCCAAAAGCTATTGATGGAACGGGTGCGATCGCTCAGTTCTGCACTATATAGACTTGACATAGGTTTTGGAACCAATTGCTTCGAGCGAGTGCTGATGTCTTGCAGGATAGTTGAAAATGTAGAAGATACAGAAGGTGGAACTACAATTATCATCAAAATTGAATAATTTCGTGGACGTATGGATTACGTTCTCAAGGCAGAACCCGACGGAAGTTTGCTGCGGGCACAGGAATTACTTTTGCGAACAGAGGCTCTACGGCTCTACTTTCTCAATTGCTGGTTGTTCCTCTCAATTTGGCAGCGATAAGTAGATAGGCGCGATTAAGCTTGAAACCCAAAAAGCGGTTCCGCCCGCGCAGCGGGCGGAACCGCTTTTTGGGTTTCGACTTTTTCCACGCCCACTTACTGAGAACGCTTCAAGCAGTTAAGAACAACACAGGGTGTTCGTAAAATTGGACGCGCGGATTTATTGATCGCCAGGATTGCGATCGCCAACGGAGCAGTTTTAGTGACCCGTAATCTTCGACACTTTCGCCAACTTCCTGGTTTAACGGTCGTCAATTGAGTTGATTAAGCACTATGGCGATCGCCCCATCCCTATTACTTCTGCCCCTCATAGGGCTGTCCACTCGCTGCAGGCGGGATCGCCTTGCCCCCAAACCCTGCCAGCACAATAATCGTCAGCAGGTAAGGGATGGACTGGTAAACCTGAGGGGGAATCACTGCCAGCCAGGAACCACCTGTTGACGTAAAGCTGGCGGCTCGAATCTGAATCGCCGTACCTAAACCAAACAGCAGCGAGGCTCCCAGCGCACCGAAGGGAGTCCAGCGACCGAAGATCATCGCCGCCAGGGCAATAAACCCGCGTCCGGCGCTCATGCGCAGGGAGAAAGCACCCACCTGTTCCAGGGTTAGCCAGACCCCGGCGAGTCCGGCGATCGCCCCACCCACCAGCACGCTGATATACCGCACCCGGTTAACGTGAATCCCCACTGTGTCTGCGGCTCTCGGATGTTCTCCCACCGCCCGCATATGCAGACCCCAGGGCGTGTAGAACAGCACGTAGTAAATCACGCCCGTCAGCAGCAGCATGATGTACACCAGGGGCTGATGGTTGAACAGGAGATCGCCCACAACGGGAATCTGGCTCAGCAGGGGAATCGGCATTCGGGGGAAGGTTCCCGGAGAGGTGGGCGCGCCACCAGAGGAGGTCATCCACCGCTGGTAGACCCATCCCGTGACGCCCCAGGCCAGCAGGTTGATCACGGTGCCGCTAATAATCTGATCGGCCTTGAAGCGAATCGAGGTGACGCCGTGTAGCGCACCTAATGCCACACCGGAGAGAATGCCTGCGATCGCCCCCAGCACCAGACACACAATCAGCGCTGCTCCACCGAAGACCCCCTGTAGGGGTGCATAGAGATACATCGCTACCAGTTGCGCCACCATCGCGCTGGTGAGCATCATGCCTTCGATTGCAATGTTCACCACTCCGGCCCGTTCTGACATAATGCCGGAAAAGGCTCCGAGGGCGATCGGGGTGGCGGTGATCAGCGCCAGCTTTAAAAATCCAACCCATTCTTCCATTAGCCCCACCCCCGCGTTAATCCGCCCTCTTTCTCGATCTCGCTCTGCGGCAGGCGCAGCCGATACAGCCATCGCACAATCGATGGCGCTGCCACAAACAGCAGGATCACACCCTGTACGATGAAGATCACTTCTTTAGAAACGGCACCGCCCGATCGCAACTGCATCAGGTCGCTCCCATTTCGTAACGCTCCAAACAGAATTGCCGATAGAACCACACCCAGCGGCTGATTCTGGCCCAACAGGGCCACCGGAATCGCATCAAATCCATAATCGCTGGTGTAGAGAACGGGCATGGCCCGATCAACTCCTAAAATTTGCACCGCTCCGCCCAATCCCGCCAGTGCCCCCGAAAGCGCCAAACTCATCACCGTCAGCCAACCCAGGTTCATCCCTGCGTATTTGGCCGCTTCGGGGTTACTACCCACTGTGCGCAGCTCAAAGCCAAAGGTGGTTTTATTCAGCAGCCACCAGACGCCAAAAGCTGCTAGCAGCGCGATAAACAGGCCGACATGGAGGCGATCGTAGAAACGAGGAAGTTCTGCTGTCGGCAAAATTTCTGGGGTTCGGATCAACGAAGGCGACGGGTCTTTCATTGGGTTTTTAATCAACCAGTCCGTTAAGAAATACGCCAGGTAGTTCAACATGATAGTGTTGATCACCTCATGGGAACCAAACCGCGCCTTGAGAAATCCGGGAATCGCCCCCCACAAACCGCCTCCCAGCGCCCCTGCCAGCAGTGCTGCAATGGGGTGGATCACGGCAGGTAACGGAATCGCATACCCGACATACACGGCAAACACCGCCCCCAGCAAAAACTGTCCCGGCGCACCAATATTAAACACCCCTGTCCGAAACCCCAGCGCCAGCGCCAACCCGGTAAAGATCAGCGGAATGGCATTCACCAGGGTATTGGCAAAGGCATATTGCTTAAACAGTGCCCCATCCAGCAATCCCCCATAGGTCGCTGCAATCTTGGCCCAATCCCAGTTGAGCGTAAACCCAATGATGGGGACGGTGAGCAGCATGGCAGTAGCGATCGCCAACAATGGCACCCCCAACTGCTGTCTAACTTTTCTCAATGTCTGCTGATTGACAGCAACCACGTCCTTACTCCTGCAATTGTTAGACGTATGGTAATCCTAAACTACAGCGCTTTGCGCTGAGATATAGCGTTTCTCATGTGGATGAAGTACGGGGTGCAGGGGCAATGCCCCTGCTTGGGGGCTTCGCCCCCAAACCCCCTCTACCTCATAACAGTGGGAACCGTTATAGAACCAAAGGTTTTGTTGAGAGCCGCGCGCCGCGCGGCTCTCAACAAAACTCTTGTACCTTACGCGCTTGCAAAGCGTTGTAGGTACTGGACTTTTGACTGAATTGCGCCGATTTTCCCTGAAGCGCTGACGTAGTCAGCGCTTCAGGGAAAATCGGCGCTAGAACTAAATGTGCCGCGAAATGCCCTCGCAGAGGGCGTTTCGCGGCATTGTAGAAGAAATAGTTAAAAGTCCAGAGGTAAGTGAGTGTGAAAAAACTTGAACCCTAAAAGCTGTCCCGCCCTGAGCGAAAGGGCGGGACAGCTTTTGGGGTTGCGAACTTAATCATTGCGTTGAGCGGGTGACGTTTGTTAGAAGTCATCTCTTTCCCAGAAGTTTCCTATGTTTCTTAGCTATGATCCTTGGACTCTCTTCTGGAGAAGATGAAATGAGCATTCCAGAAACATCGGCTTCAAATCTACAACCGCCACAAAGTGAGCACTTTGACCCGAAGGGGAAGCTACCATCTCCGTTTACCATCGAGTTGCAGAACAGTTTACGCAAGACCCTACCCTTTCAGGATGAGCGCGATTTTGAAGAAGCGCAAAAAGGTTTCATTACTGCTCCTCCCTACAAACAAATTATGGCGGAAGCGGGCAATGTTGCCTGGGATATGGGCAGCTATGACTTCCTGCTGCGGGGCTTTGATAGCGTGTTCGACAGCATTCATCCTTCGCTCCAGCGACAGGCCATTCTCAACATGGCTTACGGCCTGTATGAAGTGGTGCCGGACAAGATTTATCAGGTGCGCGGGTTTGACCTGGCCAACATGACGATCATCAAGGGGGATACGGGGTGGCTGCTGTTCGACGTACTGACCTGTAAGGAAACCGCGAAAGCGGCGCTGGAACTGGTGAATCAGCATTTGGGGCAGCGGCCCGTGGTGGCGGTTGTGTATTCTCACTCTCATGTAGACCACTTTGGTGGGGTGCGCGGAGTGGTGGATGAGGCAGACGTCACCAGTGGCAAGGTGCAGGTGATCGCCCCCGTGGATTTCATGGAACATGCGATCGCCGAGAACGTGTATTCGGGGACTGCAATGGTCCGTCGAGGCTACTTCCAGTACGGACTACTACTGCCGCGCAGTCCCTTTGGTCATGTGGATCAGTCCATCGGCAAGAACGTTGCAGCAGGCAGAGTCGGATTAATTGAACCCACTCGCTACATTGAGCAGGATATTGAGGAATTGACCATCGACGGGGTCAGGATGGTGTTTCAGAACACTCCTGGCACCGAAGCTCCCGCCGAAATGAACACCTACTTCCCCGACTGGAAGGCATTCTGGGCAGCGGAAAACATCTGCGGCACGATTCACAACATTTATACGCTGCGGGGGGCACTGGTGCGGGATGCGCTGGAGTGGTCGAAGAAAATCAGTGAAGCCCTCTATCTGTTTGGGCAGGAAGCGGAGGTCATGTTTGCCTCCCATAGCTGGCCTCGCTGGGGCAATGACCGGATTCAGGAAGTCATGCGGGTTCAGCGGGATGCTTATGCCCATCTGCATAATGAGGTGCTGCACCAGGCCAATCAGGGCGTGACGATTAACGAGATCCACAATGTTTACAAGCTGCCCGAAAGTTTGCAGCAACAGTGGGCCGCCCACAGTTACCACGGTTCTGAGGAACACAACAGTCGTGCGGTGATCAACCGCTATCTCGGTTACTGGGATACCAATCCGGCCACCTTAATTCCCCTGTCACCCAGCGAATCGGCTCCGCTGTACGTCGAAATGATGGGCGGTGCAGAGCGGATCATGGCAAAAGGTAGGGAATTGCACGACCAGGGCAAATACCGCGAAGCAATGGAGATCCTCAACAAGCTGGTCTACGCCGAACCCCAAAACCAGGCAGCTAAAGATCTCCTGGCCGACGTGTTCGAGCAGATTGGCTACCAGAAAGAAAGCCCCAGTGTCCGCAACAGTTTTCTCGCAGCCGCTTTTGAACTCCGCAATGGCTTACCCAGTGGTGTTACAGCACAGCCCGTCAACCCGGACACGGTTCGCGCTATGACCACCCAACTCTTGCTCGATTTTATTGGGATTCGGGTGGATAGCCAGAAAGCAGAAGGAATGAAGTTCACCATCAATTTGCATACGCCAGATAACGGCGAGAAATTTGTGGTGGAAATGAATAATTCAACCCTGACAAACATCAAGGGCTTCCAGTCGAAAACCCCCGATCTCACCATCACTATCAACCGCAGCGATCTGGAGTTGATTATGGCGGGATTGACCACCTTCCCGGTTTTGATTGGTGAAGGTAAAGCCAGGCTAGAGGGTAATCCTCAGCCCTTTGAGCAGCTCCAGAGCCTCCTGGTTCAGTTCACCCCGGACTTTGAAGTCATGCCTGGAACCCATCCAGCGAAAGCTGCAACCCCACCCCGGAAGGACGCTTTTGAGCAGCCTCAGCCAGCAAGTTCGGCGGGTGGATGAATGGGGGAGGGCGATCGCGGCCCGTGAAGATTTAAGGTATGGAATTTTTGGTGAGAGCCGCGCGGAGCGCGGCTCTCACCAAAAATTCCATACTCGGATTAAGCAACGCCAATGAACGGATTAAATACAGTAACTCCTGATTTTTCAAAATCTGCAACATTGCGAGTGACAACACACAGGTCATGGATAGCCGCCGTTGCTGCGATGAAAAGATCCGGCTGGCTATACGTATGACCCTGTTTGCGACCCTGCTCAACCATCTTCCGCCAGGTGAGTATTACGTCCTCATCAACGGCTAGAATACGATCGCTAAACCAGGGGCGCAGTGTCGTGTTCAACCATTGAATTAGCTCCTGCTGAAACCTTGTGTCTTGAGTTCGTTCAACACCAAACCGGATTTCTGCAAGGGTGACCGTGCTGAGGTAGAACGACTGTGGGGGTTGACCGTCAGACCATTGTTTGACGCCGGGATGACAGTTGCTTTTTCGAAGTTCGGAAACGATATTAGTATCGAGCAGCCAGCCTTTCATAGCTCGACATCCCGTACCGGGAATGGATCACCCGATGGTTGCTCAAAGTCCAATCGACTGAGCGGAGATTGAGAAAGCAAGGCATGCAGGTTCGGCTGTTCCAGCAGCGGCAGAAGCCTGGTGAATTCTTGAGCAGACATGATGACGACGGCATCCTCACCTCGCACAGTAATGAGCTGAGGTGCTTGTTCTCGTGCCAGACGAACGACTTCACTAAAACGAGCTTTTGCATCCTCTAGTTTCCAGTTCGGGTAGCGATCAAGTGGAGATGGGTTGGGGGAGTGTGAGGCTGACATGGACTGAATCTGACTACTACTGGTCAGATTCTAAACAGGGTGAAACGCTAGATGGGAAGGTTGAATCATTTCTTCATGGGCTAGTTCGCATTACCTGCAAAAGACCAACGACAAGTTATTTGCAGGCATCGCCACCGTTTTAACGAGTGAAAATCCCTCTGCTGCCGCAGCCTCGATCACTGCCTCCAGGTCGCGCACGCCCCACTCCGGGTCTTGCATTTGCAGACTCTCGTCAAAGGCAGCATTGCTGGGGGCGGTATGCTGTCCCTTCTGCTTGTAGGGGCCATACAGATACAGCACACCTCCGGGCGGCAGGATACGCCCTGCCCCTGCCATCAACCCCAGACAGGCCGACCAAGGTGAGATGTGAATCATATTGATGTTGACGATCGCCCGAATCGGGTTCTCGTTTAAATCCAGGCCGCTTAATTCTTCAGGTAACGGCTGCTGTTCCACAGGCCAGCGGGAATCGTGGGTGTCGAGGGCGATCGCCGGAAACAGGTTCTTCGACGGTTGATAGGCTCTCCAGGCGTTGATGCTGGCTCTGGCGATCGGGTTGGGGTCGGAGGGGAGCCAGTGCAGCGTGGGAAATTGGGGAGCAACGAAAACGGCGTGTTCTCCGGTGCCGCTGGAGATTTCCAGTACGGTGCCATTGGTGGGAAGAACTTCACGGAGAACCTGGAGGATGGGTTCGCGGTTGCGCTGGGTGGCGGGGGCGTGTTGGCGATTGTCGGAGGAGGGGGGCATGGGTGGATGGGTGGATGGGTGGATGGGTGGATGGGTGGATGGGTGGATGGGTGAGCCAAACCGTGGATGGGCGCTGATTGAGGGGGGACTGTTAGCGAGTAGAGCTGTTTGCCCCAACGTCCGATCCCCGGCATCTTTAAAGATGCCGGGGATCTGTTCACTCCTCGACTACCTCAAAGTACGATTCACCGCACTGAGAATCGCCAGCAGTGAAGCCGTCACAATATTGGCGTGAATACCAACACCATGTACTGACTCACCACCGTTTGCGATCTCCACATAGGCGATCGCCCTCGCATCACTGCCCTGGCTCAAGGAATGCTCCTCATAGTACCGAATGGCCAGTTCCATGTTCAGTTGATGATTTAACGCATGAATGATGGCATCAATCGGACCATTTCCCGTGCCTTTCAGCGTCACGATGTCATCAATGGTTTGCAGATGGAGGGCGATCGCCTGCACATCGTCCACTGTGTTGAGTTCGTAGCTGAGATATTTGAAGGGGGAAACCGCTTGCAAATACTCCTGCTCAAACAGCGTCCACAAATCCTCTGATGCCATTTCCTGGCCGCTGGCATCCATCGCCTGCTGAACGACTCGACTGAATTCGATTTGCAGGCGTCGGGGCAAGACCAGGCCGTAGTCACGCTCCAGCAGAAAAGCAATTCCGCCCTTGCCAGATTGGCTGTTGACGCGGATTACTGACTCATAGGTGCGACCCACATCGGCGGGATCAAGCGGCAGGTAGGGCATCTCCCACAACGCATCTTTCTGTTGGGCGGCGAAGCCCTTTTTGATGGCATCCTGATGCGAACCGGAGAAGGCAGTGAAGACGAGATCGCCCACGTAAGGATGACGTGGGTGAATCGGTAAATTTGTGCAGTCTTCGATGACCTGGGCCACACTGTTGACATTAGAAAAATCTAAACCAGGATGAATGCCCTGGGTATAGAGATTCAATGCCAGTGTCACCAGATCCACATTTCCGGTACGTTCCCCATTACCAAACAAACAACCCTCCACGCGGTCAGCTCCGGCCATCTGGGCCAGTTCTGCGGCGGCGATCGCACATCCCCGGTCATTGTGCGGGTGGACACTCAGCACCACATTGTCCCGGTAGGCCAGATGACGGTGCATCCACTCCACCTGGTCGGCGAATACGTTGGGTGGGGCGACCTCGACGGTGGCAGGCAGGTTGATGATGGCGGTGCGATCGGGTGTCGGTTGCCACACCTCCAGCACCGCATTGCAGATGTCCCGCGCGAAGTCGAGTTCGGTGGCAGTGAAGGTTTCTGGAGAATACTCGAAGCGCCACTCGGTTTCTGGATGTTCTGCCGCCAGGTTCTTGATTAACTTTGCCGCAGAAACAGCCAGTTCAATCGTCTCCTCACGGTTTTTGTTGAACACCACTCGACGGAAGATTGGAGACGTGGCGTTGTAGACATGGACGATCGCCCGCTTGGCCCCCTGCAAGGACTCAAACGTGCGTCGAATCAGGTCTTCCCGCGCCTGGGTGAGCACCTGAATTGTGACATCATCAGGGATCAGTTTTTGCTCGATCAGGGTGCGCACGAAGTCAAAGTCGGTCTGCGATGCAGAGGGAAAGGCCACCTCGATTTCTTTGAAGCCAATCTGAACCAGGAGATTGAACAGACGCAGTTTTTGCTGCACATTCATCGGTTCAATCAACGCCTGGTTGCCGTCGCGCAGGTCAGTACTGAGCCAGACGGGAGGATGGGTAATCGTTTGATTCGGCCAGGTGCGATCGGGGAGATTGATCGGGGCAAAGGCACGATATTTCTGAGCGGGATTCGTCAACATGATAGAGATTTCCTTCGTTTTCGATGATGGTTAATGTTTGTGGTGGCGGTTGCGATAGTTTTCAAAGGGATGGTTGTTTCGCAGCTTCCTGTAGGAGCGATCGCTTTTCTCACAGTCCTTGGGTTGCCGGGATGCCACGCAAATTGTGCCCGACAACCCACCCACAGTCGCAGTCCCGGTAATAGATTCAGTTGCATAAGTCCTCTGTTCGTTACAAACTTTTGGGAGCGGTGACCTCGTTGTGATTTGCCACAGCGAAAGTGAAAAGTATTGACTCACTGTAGGGTGGGCATCCTGCCCGCCCAGGATATCAGGCAATCAAGATGCCCACCCAGGACATCGGGCGGGCAAGATGCCCACCCCACAGGATGAATGACCCAGATTAGCGGTGCCAGATTAATACAGCCGACAGGAAGACCCCTGATTCACAAGCGGCAAGCAAAAAATTAGAAGTAGGAAAAAAATTAGTTGCGCCCAAGGCGCAGCAGCAGCAGCACCAGCCCACACAGTCGGCTGGCAAGGAGATGTAGAGTGTGCTGCTGAGTGTTCATGATCAGTTTCGTTGAACTGACCGCTATGTTACATCAAATTTACCGGAGGAAGCAATTCCCTATTCGGGTAATTCCCCAAATCGCTCTCGATAGCGGG
>CAZVXA010000058.1:0-1363 GCA_964630955.1 uncultured bacterium
ACAAGCTGCGGGAACTGGCGATCGTTCTGGTGGTCAGAGTGCGAAAGAATGTCTCGATTGACTGGAACCTCAAAGAGAGCGTCCGCGCCCGGATGAAGGTGATGATCAAACGACTGTTGCGGGAGTACGGCTACCCACCCGATATGCAGGCGCTGGCGATCGAGCTGGTGCTAGAACAGGCGAAGGTGTTTACTGAGTTTGAGGTGGAGACTAATCATTCCTAGCGGGAAAGAACTGCAACTCGTACAGGGAAAGTTTCATGAGGGGCGATCGCGGTGCTGTTCTCCCAGGAGGAGCGCTCGCCTATCAATGGGAGACCCCTGGCTACCACTCCCACTCTCTGCCCCCGTGTTACAAATTTTTGGGGTAGAGTCCTTACCCTCTAACGAGCGCTCTCCCGCTGATGGGCAATGCTCACGTTCAGTCACTGAACAGTCATCACCCATTGCTCAATAGCCGAAACTTTCCTTGCAGCGCTGCCACTTCCCGCTCCAGTCGAGTCAAGCGATCGCCCACCGTCGGCACTTCTTCACCCAAGTATCGGGCGATCGCTTCTCTTCCAAGGTCAGATAAACTCAATCCGGTTTCATCGGCTAATGACTGGAGCTTATCTACTGTCGTCTGCTCTAATCGGACCGAAACATTAGTTTTTCTGCTCATCTAAGTAGCGTGAAAGCAGTGCTGTCACAAGCGTACCCTGATTGTCAAGGTTTTGGGAGGAAATCAGCGCATACATCGGAAGCGTGGTAAGCAAACCTTATCAATCGCAAGCAACTAACGGAAAATCAAGGGTTTGGGGCGATCGCCATTGATAAGAAAATCAAAATCGGTCGCGTTATCACGACATCCAAGTATCAATCACGGTGGAATGCGGGTTTGAGCGCCTAAAACTGTCGGAAAAAGAACTATTTTTCCGACAGTTTGATAAGAAGTTGGATGTTTGGATGGCTCTGCTAGGTAATCAGCTATTGCACCTCCCTGATTAGGCATTAAAGCGGTGGAGCTGCCAAGGTCTGGTATCAGTTATCTAACTGGAAGGATGTTCGTCCAACTTCCGTTAGTTAATTTGACACTGTGGTCCGCCGATTAGCTGTCTTATCCGCTTAATTAGACACTAAAGCGGTAGAGCTACCAGGATCTGTCAACATTGGCTCAACCAGCTAGAGAGGGTGTCCGTCCAACCTCCGTTGGCTAATTAGACGTTATGGCTCGCTAATTAGCTGTCTTATCCACTTAATTAGATATTAAAGCGGTAGAGCTACCAAGACCTGTCAACATTGGCTCAACCAGCTAGAGAGGGTCGTCCAGCCTCCGTTGGCTAATTAGACGTTATGGCTCGCTGATTAGCTGTCTTATCCACTTA
>CAZVXA010000058.1:1463-32597 GCA_964630955.1 uncultured bacterium
AACCAGCTAGAGAGGGTGTCCGTCCAACCTCCGTTGGCTAATTAGACGTTATGGCTCGCTGATTAGCTGTCTTATCCACTTAATTAGATGTTAAAGCGGTAGAGCTACCAGGATCTGTCAACATTGGCTCAACCAGCTAGAGAGGGTGTCCGTCCAACCTCCGTTGGCTAATTAGACGTTATGGCCCCATAATTAGACATTAAAAGGGCTATTTAGCTGTCAATACCCTTTCTTCCACAGTTAGTGTATTATTTAAGATGAATGTCTTTAAGTGCGACAGTATGAGTCAAAGCTTTGCGCCATCTAGTCCTGAGCAGCTTCAACGTTATCTAAAAGCTGCTCAAGTATTCACGCCCAGTGCTCCTATTGATAGTCAAGAGCTATTTGCTGGGAGGCTTGAACAAATTAGTCAAGTGATAAGCGCTGTGTCACAGAAAGGACAGCACGTAATTCTTTATGGGGAAAGAGGGGTTGGAAAAACTTCACTTGCTAATGTTATCTCTCAAATTATGCGTAGCTTTTCAGAGCAAGAGGTCCAATCTGTAATCGTAAATTGCGATGGAATAGATGATTTCACTTCTTTGTGGCAGAAGATATTCCGTGAATTTGATTCATTACGAGAATACGGGGATTTTCCGTCAGAAGAAATCACGCCTGAATTTATTAGATATACTCTTCAAAAAAACCTTGGCAAAACCATTATTGTTGTTGATGAATTAGATAGACTTGGTGGTAGCCCTGTTGCTACTGAATTATTGGCTGATACAATTAAAACCCTTTCAGATCACTTGGTTGATACCACTCTAATTCTTGTTGGTGTTGCTGATTCTGTAAATGAATTAATTGCTGAACATGCCTCTATTGAAAGATCTTTAGTGCAGGTTCAGATGCCTAGAATGTCAGTGGGTGAGTCATATGAACTCCTTAATAAAAGATTTGGTTTAATTAAGATGGAAGCGAGGGACGCAATAGAAGAGCGTATCGCATTTCTGTCCCAAGGTTTACCTAGCTACACTCATTTGCTCGCATTACATGCTTCTCAAAGGGCAATAGCCAGGAATTCAGATGTTATAGAACTGTCCGATTTAGACTCGGCAATTCAAATGGCTGTTGAAAAAGCGTATCAAAGTATTCTGAGTGCTTATCATCGCGCCACATCTAGTTCAAGGGAGACTATCTATGCACAGGTTTTATTAGCCTGTGCTTTAGCTAAAAAAGATAATTTAGGGTTCTTTGCTCCCCCTGATGTTGTAAGCCCTATGTCCTTGATAATGAAGAAAAAGTATCGAACAACAGGGTTTGCGCGACACCTCAATGAATTTTGTGAAGAAAAAAGGGGCGCAGTACTTTGTAAAAGAGGAATTGAAAGGAATTACAGATTTCGATTCGTTAATCCAATGATGCAGCCCTACGTCATTATGCATGGCTTAGCGAGTGGTCTTATCAATCAAGAAGAACTTGGGAATCTGTCTTAATACGGTTTCAATCTCAAATTTAGTACAAAGAAATATTTTATGGAACTTGCGTCTCTTCCCCAGCGACTACCGAACCGCAACTATCGCAGCAGGGAGCATCTGACCCCTCATGAGTTCTCGCGGCTCCTGCTGGCGGCAGAGACACGGGGAAGACATCGGCTGAGGGATAAGACCCTGCTGCTGCTCATGTACCGTCACGGTCTGCGCGTGGGGGAAGCCTGCCTGCTGAAATGGGATGCAATCATGTTCGACCAGGTGGCGATCGCCATCACCCGGTTAAAGTGTTCGACCAGTGGGGTGCATCGGCTCCAGGCGGATGAGCTGGCGCTGCTGAAGGAACTCAAGGAGAAATCCAACGGTAGTTTCCACCTGTTCAACGGTGAGCGGGGGAAGCCCTTGTCAGAGGATGCGATCGCCAAGCTTATCGCCCGGTGCGGAGAACTGGCAGAGTTGCCGCTTCCGGTTCACCCCCATATGCTACGTCACTCCTGTGGTTACTGGCTGGCAGAGCAGGGATTACCCACCAGAGACATTCAAGAGTATCTGGGGCACAAAAACATTCAGCACACGGTGCGTTACACTGCTGCCAATCCAGCGCGGTTCGACCGGATTAAGTGGGATCTAGTGGAGGTGTAGTCTGATTCAATTCACAGCTTGTTTAGTTTTTCAGTATTTAGTTCCCAATACTACAGATAATCATGAGTATCTCTAATTCTATAACTGCCGCTTTTTTTCAGTGCAAGTTCTTCACTCTTCTGCATAGCAGGGCGAATTATGGCTTTATCTAATACTGCAATCAAATCCTCTGTAGAGTCATAAGTCAATATATCAAGAACCCAGTCGTACTTGAGTTGAAGATCTTGAAACATTGCAAAAGGGGATTCTCCTTTCTGAAGAATAGGGACAAAGGGAACCATGTAGTTGGGTAATGTAGATTGCAATTCCAAAGGACTTGATTTTGGATTCGTGATATCTGCAATCACAAAACGACACATCCCAGCGAGTATCATAATTGTTTCAGTGAAATCTCGATTTTTGGGACGCTCAAAATCAAATATAAGGGGAACAAAATTATGCTGTCTTAATGCATCCCGGATTGCATCTAAAATTACCTTGCGCTGTGGGATAAATCGCCCCAATATCAAAACCGTCTTGGTGGTTATAGTATCAATTATATCCCGAAGCTTTCTGTTATTCAGCAGTAAATATATAAATTGAGCGGTTTCAATATTATCCACAGTAATGCTTGGAGAATCTTTAGGAGTAAATATCAAGTCTGCTTGAATTGCTCCCTCTAAGTTCAAATCCCAAGCAGATATTCCCCAAATAGAACTTCCTGATAGGTTTGCATCTTTAAAGCTTGTTTCAACTAGGCGCGCACCCATCAAATTTGCTTCACGCAAATCAGTGCCATCGAAATTAGCTTTGGTTAGATTTGCTGCACCTAAATCTGCTTGACGGAAAACTGAATTTTCGCAGTTCGCTTTTCTGAAGTTAGCATCTATAAGATTAGCCAATTGGAAATTTGAACTGCTGAGATTCGCTTTTTCAAAATTTGCTTCTTCAAAATTAGACCATTTAAGGTTTGCTCCACTTAAGTCAGCTTCTGTGAGAATAGCTTTATCAAGATGAGCAAAGGATAAATCAACACCAGATAAATCTACCGCTCTAAGATTTGTTCTTCCAAGGTCTGTTCTTCTTAAGTTAAATCCCTTTAAGTCTCTGCGTACTAAGGGATCTCTTTGGTGAGAATCCATAATAGTTATGTGAGCATCCCTCAGATCCGGGATCAGGTGAGGATTTTCGGCACGCCATTCATTCCACAAGTCCCGTCCTCTATTAAGGTACTCCAAGTGCTCTTGATTCATTGTTTAAAGTACCCCCCTCTAGAGAGCTAATTATGATCATGATAACTGGCTTCATACTCCGCTTTGATCGGGACCAGTTCGGTTTCTTCTGCATCGCCGCTACTCCACCAATATCGCCTCAAATGCTTGTTTCAGCGTCTGCCTGACCCTCTCCATCTCCTCCAATGCCAATTGGGGAATATCGTCAGGAATCATCTTTGCATCTGCCAGCACCTGCAAAGCTTCCATCACATCCAGCCGTTTGGCTCCCCAGCGCTGCCCAAACTTGCGCTCCAGATACCATGCATTGGCCTGCCAGCAGTATTCTTCACCCTCGGTTACTTCCTCAAGCGTCTGGACTTCGCCATCCTTGTCAATCACCTGTTCGGTGCGAGTGCTGCGGTATGGTCGCCCCCTTCCCGCCTGCTGAATGCGGGCGATCACCTCAACTAAAGCTGCTCCTTAGAGCTGTTCTCGATCAACTTCTCAAACGCTTGTACCATTGCCTTTTCCCCACCCCAAGCACGTCTCACGTTCTGAGGGTCAAGAAGTCGGCAGTTGCCAAACAGCTTATTTCTTTGGACTCGCCATCCCTCAACATTGGCTAAGTCCTCCCACCAGACCAGACCGCCCATCGTTTTCATTTCGATATTGGGCATCTGCCCAAAGTAGTCGCAGAGCCGCCCGAGCGCTTTTGGGTCACTTGCCAAAATAATCAACGCACTTTGAACCAGTGGAGTTGTGAGCATGATGACTGGATTAAGTATTCAGAATGAAAGAACTTAAATGAACAAATCACTTATTCAATGGAGAGCGTGCGAAACTGCTGTCAGAGGATGCGATCGCCTCCAATTGTGCCCCCTCTCTGGCCACCGTTTGGCGATTGATCTCTGGTATCCCGCCAGGAATCGATTTTGAGAGATACTCGCCCTCAAAGACTTTGTGATCGCACAGATAGACCGACATCGCCCGTAGGGGCTGAAGTTGGCCTCCACCCTCCAGCCACGCAGAACCGTTTGCCACACGCTTAGCAGCACAGCCAGAGAGGAAAGTCATCGCGAGCAAGACGGAGAAGGCTGTCAATCGACGCAGCATAGCAGTTTCCTCTTAAACGGGGCATATACCTACTTTTCAGGCGGTTGAATAAATATCTCTGTGAGCGTTGTGAAGAGTTGGTGAATAGTCGCGGCGATCGCGACTCTGACGTTTTAATTCCTGCCAGTGAACCGGGCGGCGTAGTATCCCTATTTGGATTACACGTTTATTACGACCTCTGTCTGGGTATTTGATTACGGTACTGAGGACACAAAACCGTGACTCCTGCAAGGCTGGCTGCAACGTTATGTAGTGCAATGTCCCGATCTTGTGCCGACAATGCCTGTCGCTCAATTTGACTGTAGGGAGTGCCATTTCTGAGCATGATGCAGGTCGTCCTAGCTTGGTTGATGGTTAGCATCTCAAAAATAGGTCGTGCCATGTCACCCCTAGCTGGATACCAGGCATACACACTGTCCAGCAAATTGACGGCTTGAAGGACAATCATTTCATTGTCCGTCAGTGCAGGTTGAGCATGAACCGGGGCAGGAATCAGTAACGACAGAACAACGGGAAGTAGCTTTCGCATAAGTTGAGAGGGCTAGGGATACTCAATATTTCCCGTAAGGCTTCTAATATCCCCAAAGTTCATCAGGTGATCATGACTTGTTTACCGATGCTTTGCACAGCTAAGCGCTTAAAGCATCTCTACCAGCGGTTGGAACAGTTTCAGGTGAAATTTGGGGCAAATGCGATCGGATGGCTTGAGTTCTGCACCACTAAGACGGTAATCATCTAGTCCTGTTTTTCCTTCCGCTACTTGGATACCTAAGTAAAGGATTGGAGGAAAACCCTATGAGCCAGCGAAAAGATGAGATTACGATTGGAGGCGTCTTAAACGCTTGCTTTTTGGTGTTGGGGCTTTTGGGACTGGTAATGCTTTTTGTTAATTTCGGGAATGGTTTGTTTTGCCTGTTTATCGCAGTTGTTTGTCTGTTTGCATGGCTACAGACTCCAGAGGGTAAGGCTTTTTCTGCTGCCCAGGCTGCTGCCGCTGCCGCAGAGCAGAAGGCATTAAAAACAATTAGAACTAATATGCAGCAATTAATTAAGGCTCCCAAAAATACAGATTTGAAGGAGGAGGTAGTTCAATCCCTCATGGCTTTGGCTAAGCCCGACGCTTCAATGATTAGAGAAGTTGCTTTGAAGCTGTTGGAACTCTACCCAGCAGATTCTAAGGTCAGACAAACTGTAATGCTTTCAGCAAGTCGATGTCTTGCTGTTCCAAACTCTGGCTTTAACAGCAAGGAGGTTTATGATTTAGCCCTCAAAATTTTGGAGAAGTATCCCAAAGAGCCAAGAGCAAAAACTCTTGTCCTGGAGATTGGGCGTTGGCATTTTGGTAAGCTCCGCAGCGGAGTGCCCACAATATATGATGAACAGGCAATGCAGAACGACATTATGGTGAGGCAGGGGAATTAAAAGCTGGTCATTGATTTTCCCAGGGAAAGCGATCGCGTCAATGGCATAAGTGAGTAGTACTGCATTGCGGAAATCAACCGATGATTGTTGGTGTGGCACGTGAAGCGTGTCACACCAACAATCATCGGTAAACTTAAGCCTCCGAGTAGTAGCTGCTGAATCATGGGTCGAGTTTCCAAAAAACTTTGTGTGTTCAGTGACTGAACAGACGCAGACTGCGCCACGGGCACCAGTCTGACCGTCGGACTGACCGAGCAACCAGTTCAGTCACTAAACGGCTGCGGCTTGCGCCTCGGTCATCCGGCGAGATACATCGGTCTTCCATGCTTGCCAGATTTGGGTGTCGATGGCATCCGGTGGCAGTGCCTCCAGAATTTTGCCGTAGGCGTTTGTGCAGTGTTTTGCGTGGCTCCAGCAGGGGTATTTCATCCCCCAGTCGAGGAACATTGCATTCCTCATCACCAGTTGCTGCTCCGGTGTAAGGCTGGCACTGCTGGCGGGGAGTTGTGCGGATTTGGCGATCGCCCTCATCTGTGAAGGCTTGTGGCCTGTCCATGCCGCAAGTTGCTGGAATCGGACAGCAGCAGGGCTGATGTCTGATGCAGATGCAGCCGGTGTGGGTGTGGTGGTGCTGGGGGATGAACGATCGCCTGGTGCAGGTGCAGGGGTTCCGACTGCTTCCACTGCTTTGATGGCCTGCGCCAAGACGGTGGGGAAGTCGGGCATCTTGGAGCGCTCCACGAATACTCTGCGGTAGTCACTGGTGCGGAGTCGCGCAAACAGTACCGCGCTGTCCTCTCCCGGCTCTGGCTGGACAATGATTGGCTGGCGAAGCTGCTCCGGAGTCAGCACGGACAGGCTGTAGACCAGGCTTTGAGAGAATTCGCTATCGGCTCCGGCTTCCAGAACGTAGTGGAGATCGCCGCAGTTGAGCGTGAACTGGAGCTTATCGGTGTCTTTCCTCTGGCGCTGGAGGCTGACAATCTCCAGCTTGTCGGCATAGCCACGTAAGGCGTTTTGCTTCACGGGAATCTGCTGGCCGTCCTCGACGGTGTACCACAGTGCGCCTTCGCAGCGGCGATTGCAGTAGACCGTTTTGTAGCGAATGTCGGTGAAGCCTAAATGCAGCAGTTCAATCTGGCGCTTTATTTCTTGCAGTTCATTCATGGCAGTTCTCTGGTAGTGGGGCAGATTGGGCGCTGCCCCGTTGCCTGGTCAAGTCCTCGGTGGTCGCTTCGATTTGCAGATGGGGCAAAGTCTGGGGGATTCTTTCCGGTTCTTCAGGCGGCGCTCTAAGGTGCGATCGCCCTCCCAAGTACGAGCTACTTCAAATTCGATTCCCCGGTCTTTTGCCACCTGGCAAAGCCTTGAGCCTTGCCCCTGTCGATGCTCTGTAATGCGGTTGGTCAGATCTTCAGCCCATCCCAGGTAATGCTGTGTTGTGTGGTTTTTTGAGATGGGCTGATGAAAGTGCAGTAGGTACACCGTCATCAGCCCTGACCCCTACGCCGCTAATCGGTTAGCTGGTTGGTTACTCCCCTCCCAGCTCTCCAGAAAGCAGTAGGCCGGGTGATTTTCCCGAACGAATCTGAAGATCTGCCAGGGTGCCCAATCAGAGGGAAGCTGAATCAGCTTTTCCTGTCCGGTGGTCATTCGAGCCAGAAGAACGTTTACCATTTGAATCAACTCCTTAGCGAGTGGGGGCACTGGTCAGGCTTGGCGGTTTGAGTCAGTGCCCTTTGACACACCCATACTCTCAAGTTTTTAGGATACTGTCAAGTATTTAGGATAAGAACTTGAATGCTCTCATAAATTTGGGTATCCTCAAGACATGAGAGTATAGGAGGTATGAAAGTGCTGAACCGGATTAAAGAATTTGCTGATTCCAGGGGGCTGACGGCCTACGCTCTCTGGAAGGCCACGACGCTATCAGAACCCACCGTCTATCGGCTCTACAATGACCCGTCATTGGTTCCCAGTGGAAAGGTTCTGGAGGGGTTTGCGGTGGCATTCCCTGACACCACGCCTAATGATTGGCTGAAGTTTGAATCTGAGGGGAAGGACAACGGCGATCGCCCCTCCGCTCCATCTTCTGCACCAGAGCCGCCCGCTAAAACCAGCAGGAGAGCCAGCACCAGGCGGCAGGCTAAAGATCCCTCTGCTGCTGCTCAATTCGGCGTGGGGGATTGTGTACGGTTGCCGAGTGGCGATCGCGCCTACATCGACTCGGTAGAAGGCGATTACGCTTACATCACTTGGGAGATGTCGAAGGTGAAGGATTTTGCACCGCTGCACCTGTTTGAGTTGGTTTGTAAAGCGGCATAGGTTCAAAAGACATCCGATTCGCAAATTGAACCTTTGAGACTGGCGTTGTAGAATTTTGCAGAACTAAATCAAAAACCCGCTTGCGGAAGTTTCTGAGGCCGACGCAAAGCGGGTTTCTATCAGCCACCAGGAGGGGCTTTTTTTCCATGCCTAAATTTACCGCGATTCGGTCTCCCTGCCAAGAGTCAGACCTAGTTCTGGGCACCTACTCAGAACTATCTGTACCAAACTCAGTAGCGATAAACTTTTACCGAATTGCAAGATGAGTCTTACCCAATCTATTCTTCTAATTCTGTTCCTTGCCTTGACCTATTTCGTCGTTCGCCTCAGCTATCAAGTGCTGGAGCGGCGCGGTTTGTTGGAAGCTCGTTGGTACGGCGCTTACCTTAAAGTTGATGGGCGATATACTCCACCACGTAGTCGCACACTCAACGCTAAAAAGAAGCGCTGTCGATAATCACCTGACCTGGCGATCGCACGTCCTGACGCAATCCCCCCGGCACCCACGACGCTGGGGGGGTGCTGAAACATTAAGGAAGCCCAGACTGCTCAGATAGCTACCTCTTGCTGGGCTTTCTCAGATTGCCCTATGGGGTGGCTCAGCTGATGGTGCCGGAGTAGTCGGTCAGAATGGCAGCGAGGGCGATCGCATTATTCAAAAGCAGAAACCCTCCCCCTTTGAACAGGGAAAGGCTTGTCTGCAATACGTTCCTACTGCTTGCCTAGCTACAATAATGTAAACATTCCTGAAAAAGAATATGTTCAATTGCGCTATTTCTGTATTCCTCCCAGTTGTTGCGCCAGACATGGAAGAGCCTTGGCAGCCCGTTATAGCACAGTACAAATTCGATCCTGGCTTACAAGTTGGCAATGAAATCGAGATTGTTGGTGCGCCTCTTTACAATACAAAAGTGGACGGGAAGGCGGTCGAGAGTACCTCTCCAAAATTCAGCTTTCGTGGCAGAGTCATCAAGCGACAACAGGTAATTCTGCCTGACACATATATTCGTGAAACCGGGGAGAGGGCTGACGTTTTGGAGCTTCAGATTACTTTAGAGATAGCAGACAAAGAACAAATCGGGCAGATGACAAACGTGCTGAAAGAACGGTTTGGGATGAGTGACTATACTCCTCCAGCGTTGCAAGAGGAGTAGCTACCAAACGAAAACACCCCCAGCGCCGTGTGTGCCGGGGGGTGTTTCTTTGAATGCTAGGAAGCCCAGACTGCTCAAAGGCACATACCTTTCTTGTCACTGGGCTTCCTCAGTCTGCCCTAGTGAGGGCGATCGCTAACGTCAACGCCTTCGATCTTCTTCGGGGCTGGCGGCTGCTCCGGTCTGCCGTCGAGTTTGAACTCACCCGTCTGGCGGTTTATCTCGATGAGGCCGGGATAGTTCCGCAGGATGGCGGTGATGGCGATCGCTCACAGAATTTACTTTGTGCTTTACGGAATCATCACCGAGCGAATGCTGAAGCGCATCCGGCAGCCGAGAAAACTGGGGTAGCCCCATCTCTGGTGAAAGTCATGAAGAGATTTAGCATTGCAATGATGCTGACCGTAATGCCTGCGCTTCCCTCCTTTGCACAGGAGCAGGAGAGGTTCTCGAAACCGCCTCAACTACCTGTTGTTTCTCGTCAGCAGCTATCCGATGTACACTGCTGGGTTGAGACTGAGCGCCAGAACGTTGTGAATCTGGCAGAGCTGTGCGGGCGGGCTGTGCCCATGACTCCAGTGGCTTGGTTCTATACACCTGAAAGTAGAGGTAGTTCATTTGCAGGTGGTGGAAGCGATGGCGGTCCGTGTGATTTTCCTGGACAGCGAGCCAGAGACGGAAGCAGATGTGGGGGCAGAGCAGCCAGTGTAAGAGCGGGAGGCAGATGATGAGAGTTGTAAAATCCCTGTTGCTGATTTCGCTTTTTCTAACTGGCTGCGCGACGGCTCCAGAAAGAACAGCAGCTCCTCCGCCATCACCTGCTGCACCCACACCCACGGTTAGTTTGACTCCTGCCCCCGTTCAGTATTTAGCTGTTAGCAGCAAGCGGCCTGCTCCAGAAGATGTGGTGCCAGTAGCGGACAAAGCAACAATTCGCCAAGTGATAGATGCAGCTAAAGCAAGAGACCAGGCCAAATATAACGAACTCACTTCATCAGGAAAAGTAACCCTTGTTAAAGGCGGGACAATTGTGAAAGTGCTGGTAGCCGATGGCGATCTGGTTCAGGTGAAGCTGTATACCACGGGTGAAGCTGTGTGGACTTCTGAGCGATTTTTGCAAACGACTACAATTGGTTTTCCGCCTGGAACCTAACATCCCCTTCTGGTGACTTGTAAAGCCGGAAATGCCTCCAGGAGCGACAGAGCAGTCTGTGTGTCCTGAACACAGAAAACCCCGGCAACAGACGATCGCCCCTCCTGACACAAACACCCCCAGCAATAGCGCCGGGGGTGTTTTGCTGAATATCAGGAAACCCAGTTTTGCTCAGGGTGTTTCCCACTCTTACTGGGTTTCATCAGTGTGCCCTGATGGGGGCGATCGCTAACGTCACGGGAAATTGGGATTGTTGAGCGGCAGGCTGGTAGAGCCAGCACCATATTCATGCCTCATGCCTCTAACGGTGCTGGCCTTCAGGAAAGGGTCTTCCTGAAACACGGCGTAATACTCCAGCAGGTTGTCTGAAGCTTCCTCATTGGGGCAGAGAATGACTAGAGTTTGGTTCTCAATCTTGACGGTGAGATCTGTTAACAGCGCTTGCAGCCCCTCACCAAACTGGCTCTTGATTTGCGCGGATTCATCCTGTTCGGTCTGTGTAAGCATAGGTGCCCCCTGAGTTTTGCCAATGGTTCCCCAAAGGAGGCGATCGCTAACAATGGTGGTATTCCGTAGCTACTGGAATTGTCTACCTTGACCATGACGCCAGATGTAGCGTTTTATGCTCTAATTCTGTACATATCTTGTACTGGTTAAGAATACTTCAATATGAGAACATTAGTACACATGTGTATAAGAGGCAGTAATTATTGATGGCTACTGCTAAAGACGTTGCCGCATACATATTGACAAAGCTTGGAGCTATGACCGCAATGAAGCTTCAAAAACTTGTCTATTACTCACAAGCATGGTCGTTAGTGTGGGATGAGACACCCCTGTTCAACGATCGTATTGAAGCTTGGGCTAATGGCCCTGTTGTACCTAGTTTGTATGAATGTCATCGTGGGGAATTTAGTGTTTCCTCGATTCCACAGGGAGATCCTAACCAATTAACCGAATCTCAGAAAGAGTCCGTCGATAAGGTCTTAGATTTTTATGGAAACAAGACTTCTCAATGGTTGAGTGAATTAACTCACAGAGAAGACCCTTGGGTGGAAGCCAGAAATGGGCTTGCGCCTGGACAGAAAAGTAACAGTGAAATTACGCAAGCTGCCATGATGGAATATTACAGCAGTCTGTAGTTATGGCTAAGTCCAAAGACCCAAAAGCCGCCAAGCAGCTTTACGTCGAGAAGAAACCCAAAATTGCAATCGACCCAGATGTATTTTATGAGCAGTCTCCCTCATGGCGTATTCGTAGGATAAAAATGGTTGACCCACATGGGTGGCACGTCTTGGATTCTTCGACAGTTGGATACATTAGGGAGAAGCTTAGCTCTTTTGAAACGATGACTTGGAGCCAGATATTAGTTGTAGCCAAAAAACATAATCACCTTATCGCAGTGTCGGAAATTTGCCGTGAGGCACAGGAACATCTCGCCGAAATAAATATGGAAGACATAGATGAAGTTCTATCTCTTAGATTAAGTTCGAGAGAGAGAGTCTGGGGCGTTTTGGACCGTGGCGTTGTGGAACTCCTTTGGTGGGATCCTGAACATAGCATATGCCCTTCCCCACTGAAGAACACTTAGCCGAATCCGCCTCCTTTGCTCTAGCTACACTTAACAAACACCCCGGCGATTGTGCTGGGGTGTTTCTCTGTCGGTGACAGTGGTTAGCGGGCGGTAATTTTCTGTTGCTCCAGGTCGAAATCTACCAGACCTTTGTTCTCCAACTCCTGCACCAGTTCATCAATGGCAGCGCGATCGCCTACTCCTCCAGGCGCTTTCTCAAGGCAGCTCGACCAGCGCGGCTAAGACGCTGAATCTTTGGCTCAATCTCCTCCAAAATCAACTCATCCAGGCGGTCTAGCCTGCCAATGCCTTGTTTCCCTTTGGGTAGGGCAATGAGCAGTAACAGCGCAAAGAAGATGGCGATCGCCGTTAATCCTGGGTCCATTGCAGGTATCCCTCAACCAACCCATCCAGTGATTCATAGCTGCCCACCCACTTGAACAGCGCGATCGCCGCCTGCTTCTCCTCCTTCGAGCCGTACCGATGGGGGAATTGGAGCGGTGGTTTGACCAGCTCCCACAGTTGCCCCTGGTAGGGGTAAACCTCCCCCACGGTTGGTGGGAAATTAAAGCCCAGCAAGAATCGTCCGTGACAGCGCTGCACGTCGGGGCGAGCCATGCGATCGCGCACCTCATCAGGCAGCTTCATGACACACAGAATGTGAATGCGTTCACCCTTGAAACGCTTGGGCAGTTTCTGTACCTGAAGTTCTTCAAATTTCACGGTGGGTTCTCCTTGGTTGGTTGTTATGGAAAAATTGCGCCCTGCGTCACGCCGTGGTTCGTGCGCTGGTCATACTCGCTGTCGGCCTGCGCCCATTTCTGGATGATGTCTGCGCCGCGCTGGTCAGCCACGCGTGTCAGAGCGTTGCACGTTGGTGCGCTAAGAATGGGGAGGGTTTGCTGAAGCTCCTGGTAGGCGTTGCGCCCGTGGGCAACGTGGCCGTCTTCATGCTCATCCAGGGCTTTGATGAATACCTGCCATTGGAATTGCAGCGGCAGACTATCCGTAAAGCCATTCCAGGAGGGCATCGTTTTGGTGGCCCATCCTGAAACGACTGGGTTCAGCAGGCAGCGATCGCCCTGCTGCTGCGGATTCAGTACCCACTTCACTCGCCACCGGGTGTAGGCGCTAAACCGCTTTCCGGTTACCGGGTCGATTGGTCCCGCCACTTGAAACACCTGCTTCCTCAGATCCTCAGCAGTTGTCCCAGTAATCGTGTAGAACTCTTCACTCACCTTGAATCCACCCGTTGCAACGGACTGGGGTTGAACCGGAGCAGAGGGCGGCTGGACTGGTGCGGTAGGCTGTGGAACTGCTGTTGCGGTCGGATTGAAAAACGATGGTGATTGAGTGGCGGCGATCGCGCCCTGGTCGAAAGGCAATTGGCTGGCCTCTGCAACGGGCAATGACACGGGCAGTGACACGCCCCTGACCATCAGCGCGATCGCCAAACCCAGGCTGAAAAAAAATATTGCTGGCGTCCAAAAGTGTCTCATGGTCGGGGTGTGACGCGGGTGTGCAATAGGGTGTGGTTCAAAAAGCCTCAAAACCTCAAAACCCCTGATATTGCGTGGGTGTGGTCGGGTGTGGTCGAGGTGTGCGAGAAAAATGGGTAAAAATCGCTGAAAAGCTTGCTGCGTGGTGGGTGTGGTCGGGTGTGGTTGGGGTGTGGATGTGGGCACACCCTTGAGGCACACCCATCACACCCACGCATTTTCAAGGGGTGTAGCGATTTTGGGGGGTCAATTTCACACCCAAAAATCACACCCACCACACCCACGCATTTTCAAGGGGTGTAGCGATTTTGGGGGGTCAATTTCACACCCCACACCCCACACCTCCACACCCCCTCCACACCCCCAAAAACCAGCCCTCTGAGGTGCGGTGTGAGGGTGTGGATCAGGCTGACAAAATTGCTTCGTTTCTGGAGTAGCTTCCACCCTGCTCAATCACCAGAGACTGAGCAACCAAACGCGAGAGAGCTGCTTCTGTTGCTGGCCTATTCGCACCATTCAGTGCGGCTCGAACGGAGCTGGCCTTGTAGATGTCGTTGAACGGTTTGCCCTCTTTGCCCTTGAGGTATGTCAGCACGGCGGCGATCGCCTTGTTAACCTCTTCCTCTGGAACGCTCTCGCCGTTCATCGGCGTCAGTTCCTGCTCAACTGCTTCCTCATCATCGATTGCAGCCACAACCGCTGCTGAAGCCGTTGTGGCCGCTGGAGTTGCTGGGGCAACCAATGAGATAGGGTTGGGCAGTTGCTGGGCCTTGCCCTGGCGTGGGTTCATCCACTCGTTCACTCTGGCTTCGTCACGCAGTTCCGGGAACCACAGCAACATTGACATCACGGGGTCAGGCAGTCCATCAGGCCGAATGATAACCTTCAGGCAGTCGGGCGTTTCCCAACGCTCCAGGCCGCTGCCGCGATCGCATTCGTAAATACCAGAGGCCCGCTCCTTTTCCCAGGAGGTTGCAGGCTCTTTGATAGCGTGCAACACCAGGAAGTCACGCCCCATCGCATCGGATAGCCCTTCGATACCCAGCGATTTGAGTGTCTTGACCTGAGCTGCACCACGCACCTTCAGGCCAGTCTTATCAACTTTCTGAATGCACTGGTCCACCAGTCCCTGCATCGTGGGGGATTTGTCGCCGGGGGTGTTCGCCCGCTCAAATGCTCCCATCTTCGACCACTCATCGAAAAAGATGGAATACCCTTCCATCTCGCCTTTTGAGGCTTTATCAATCGTCTGCGTGACATTCTGGACGTGAGCAAGTGCCTTTGCGCTGCCACACCCACCCACAACTTTGCTGAATTTGATAGGTGGAACATCATCGTCTGGATTGACGTACAACACCCGTTTCCCCATCGCTAAATCCAGGATGGAGGCCAGGTGAAGGATGCTCGATTTTCCGCTCTGGGAGCCGCCATAACCCAACGTGGTCGGAGTGTGCAGAATTACCCCAACTGGAAACCCAATACTGTCTAGATAGGCAATCACCTCCTGTGCCCTCTGTTGAATGGGGACAGCGGTGGGGTTGTCTGCCCAAGTGAACTGCGGCTTCAAGATGGGGGCGATCGCCTCCAGAATCAGGTCTGGAGCATTACCCCACACGTCCTGAGTGTCTGCTGAAACGGGCAACGTTGCGGGCGTTGCAGGTGACCCGCTTGGCGTTGCAGGTTGTAACGCTGGCTGTTGCACGGGCGCTGGTGGCTGTGTGGCCGCTGTGGTGAATGTGGTCGGCATTTCCAGGAATCTCGACAGCGTTTGGTGCTTCTGCAACTCCTGTTCAAAGAACTGCTTCAGTTCGTCAGAGCTGCTGCCGATTGCGTTAAACAGCGGGTTCTCAACGGAGTAACGCATAATGAGCCTGTCGTAGAGCGTCACCAGCTCACTGCGGTCTGCTCCTCTCCTCTCAAGCGCTGCCAGCAGTTCCAGCACTGGGCGGATCTCATCCAGGATGCGGGTTTCGGTTTCACATGACCTGACCCCACTGCCATGATGGCGGATGAGCAGGGCACACCCGCCAATCGCAGCGCCACCCGTCAGGATTAACGGGAAAGCACCAACCAGCACACCCAGCAGCACCGCTCCACCGCCGACACCCACACCGCCAATGGCCGTGTTGCGGCTGGCACGATAGCGCTTGAGCCACTTTCTCAGCAGCAGGTGAGGATCGTCTCTGAGTAGCTGCTCAAAGCTCATCCCCAGTTCCCTGATGGCGAAATTGGGAAGGGTTTGGTCTGGGTCCAGGTAACCGTTGGACTCTTTCCGCGACCGTTGCGGATTTGCCCTGGTTACTGAAGTCGGAGCTGGGGCGATCGCGGGTGCGGGGGATGCAGCAGGGGCAGCAACCGCTCCTGTGGATGTAGCTGATAGGCGTGCGCGGTTAATCGTCATGGCTTTGGGGAGGGTGAGGATTATTCAACGTTCTTCAGGTTGAGTGCTTTCCCTGCGTGAGAAATCAGCTCGTCAAACTGCTTACGGATGGCCGGGGGCAATTCCCAGTTGGCAGCGCGTAACGCCATCGACACGCCCCACTCAGCACCAAAGATGGAGGCGACAAACAGGGCAAGCGCTAATACTGCCCGTAGTCCGGTCCCAATCGCTCCCAAGAAAACGACCCCAACGAAGACCTCAACGCCGATCGCCAGATACCGCATGGATCGGAAGAAATCGCGAGTTTGTCGGTCAGAGTTGCGGTACTGCCATACCAGGTCATCGGCATTAGTGACTTTTCGGTTCAACACAGGGAGCTGAGTCGGCTTGCTAGCCTCCTTAAAAACCAGGTAGAGGCTGGACTGATAGCCGATAGCCCACACAACCGGGATGACTTCAAACAGGGTCGTGAAGCTGGAGATGAGCGCACCTCCTCCTAACGCTTGCCACGTCCCCCAGCCTGCACCGTTGAGGAGCAGCAGGAAGTAGAAGATGGTGTTGCAGATAAAACAGACCAGGAAGATGACAATCCCCAGCCAGAACGCTCCTTTGTGCGAAAAGATGTTCCTGAGCAGTTCGGCGATCGTCCAAATCAGTGACCCCTGCTCTCCCTGGTTGTCAGGGTCTGCGGAGCGGTGGTTGTCGTCGGTGGTTCTGTTGGCGCGAGATCTAGAAATCGGCATGGTTACTGAACTCCTGGATTAGGGTTGAAGAATTGGTTCGGTGCATTAGTTGGCCGTTCGACGTAAACACCCATGTTCCAGGCACGGCGCACCTGGGAGAGCCGCGAATTATCGGGATTAGTTGTCTGGCTCAACCGCTCCGTTAAGGTTTTGTTAACGCCTGCGATGTCAGTTGCCACAACAACAAACTGGGCATAGCCTCCACGCTCAATGCGAGCGCTCTTACCAAACCAATCGCAGATGTACATCCCCTCTGTGAGCAGGGAGCCTGTCAGGGAGACTGTCAGGGGCGGATCTCCGTGGGGCACCGCTCCCAGCGTTGCGGTGGGCTGGAAATAGTAAGCACCCAGTTCAACAGTTTCAGTGGTCGGCAGAATGCGGCAGATGTCAGCCCTGTAGCTGGCGATCGCATTGTTGTTCTGCTCTGCTGCAACGGTCTGGAGTCGTGTGGCTGATAGTGCTGCGCCAGCGCCAATCACCGTCACGATACCGAAAGCAGTCCAGGCGGGAGCTGTGCGGGGGTTGGTAAAAAAGCTCACAATCACTCCTCCTGCACCAGAAACTGAATTAGGCCAACGGCATCACCGACCTGAATGCCATCCAGCATTTCCAGGACATCCGGCATCTCATCACTGGTTCGATCTGCGTTCTCAGGAATTGCCTGCTCCGCAGCGTCCTGAATGCTGGTGCTAAGTTTGGCAAAGTGCCGATAAACGAAGGCTGCGAGCACCAACAAGAGCGCGGCCTGGTCGCAACCCTGCATCCCATCAGGAGAGCCGTCGCCGTAGCGTTCAACAAGCTTTTTGGCCTGCGGGCACGTTGTGAACTCGGAAACCGGAAAGAGGTTGGTTGTGGTGCTCATGCCGTTCCCTCCAACCGCTTCACGTCGCTCTGTACAGCCTGAAATGCCCGCTCTACAGCCTTCAGGTCGAGTAATAGTCCAACCTGTTCAAAGATGTTCTGTAGGCGCTGCAAGTCCTCTGCATTCGGGTGCTGGAGGATTTGGTAAGCCCTGTTTTTGATTTGCGCCGGGAGTTGCTGTTCCAGATACGCCCAGGCCAGTTCATCCACCGCTGAAACCAGGACGGGGGCGATCGGGCTGCCGACTACTGGAAATGGTGCTTCCTTGCCGAGTGTCTCTGCCAGCAGTTCTACACCCGCCTGGGTCCACAGCGTTTCGTTGCCTCGTTTAACGAAGTGCTCACCCTCTGAAAACTTGGCAGAATCTCTGCTTTTTCGGGTGCGAATCGTGTCTGGAGAAACGCTCAAAAGCTCTGCTACCTGAGCAGTTGCGAATACTTGAGCCATTATGAGTAAAGCTCCTTACGTGATAGTGGGAGTGAACGGGGGGCGATCGTAGGACGGCAACCCAGGCGATCGCTTCCCCAACTAATAAATTTCGGCTTCGATGTTCAGTGACTGAACACTGGCGCTGGCGAGGGTGGCCTCAAAACCGTTCACCCAGTCGGTGACGAACTGGCGGTTCTCATCAGTGATGGTTTGCACGTCTGGCGGTAGCAAGTCGGCGACGCTGGCAATGCGCCAGAGGCAATCATCCTTTAGCGCCTGGGAGCTGGCGGCATGGTACCGCTGCACCTGCTGGGCGATATAGCTGCGGGTGCTGTCGGCTATCTTCTTTGTGGTGGGCTGGCCGGGGTAGAGCCATTGCATTGCATTCATTGGTGGGTGTTCTCCTGGGAATGTGGTGGATGGGGTCAGATTCCTTCAATCGGGTCGCTGAATGAGAAATTTGCGGGTGGTGGTGTGACCGATGCTGCTAAGTAACCAGAGGGATTGGGGTCTGCATACTTGGCCGGGTCAAGTTCCCAGGTTTCGAGAAGATGCTTTCCATACCGAGAAACCATCAGAGCGATCGCAGCAGATGGGCTATTGGCGCGAGTTTTTGCTTGAATCTGGTCCACAATCTGCCGGATGTCTGGGTCGAGAACGATGCGTGATTGGCTCATAGGGCGGCCATCCCCACAATGCTGATACTTTGAGGATTTGGAGCAATCTTGAAACGTCCTTTCGTGGCCTCCTGGATGGGTGCCGCGAGTGGTGCAGAACCACCGATAATCAGCACCTCACCTAAACTCGGTAGCCACTGCCCCCAACGGGTTTTGATGGCTCCGCGTATCTCTGCCAGCCATTCATCACGGGCTATTTCAAACGCTGACTGGAAGCAGTAGCCAGTTGTCCCCAGGAGGTAATCACCTGCTTCGATGGCATCCATAATCAGACTCAGGTTAGGACTGGTGGCTAGGTCGCGGGTAATGCGGGCGGCAATCCGGCGGGCCAGGTCATAGGTTCCAGGCAAAATCAAATCGGCCTCACGCATCAGCGCCCCACTGGTGGAGTAGAGCCGCAGAATACTGGTTCCACCTCCCAAGTCCAGGATGCCGTTCAGGTTTTTCCGGCTGAAAAACAACCCTGAACGCATCGCAAACACATAGGCTGCTCTCGTTTCATCCACTGCCTCGACTGTTCGCACCGTTGCGATGATGGGCTTCCCATTGCGTTTGAAATCAAAGGTGCCAGCGATCGCCCGCAATGCTGAAACATCGGACTCATTCCGGCTATTGGGCAGTGCAATCAGCAACCGCTCAACCCGGAGAACGTTTTGGCCTGAATTGGGCTGTAACGCTGCCAGCACAAGACGCTGGGCGAGTTTCACCTTGTCATCCTGAAATACGGGTACTCCATTCAGGTCTTTCGCAGCCTGCCCAATAACGAACGTCTTTCCTTCAAACTCAATCACCACGGACTTTTCATCGGGTACAACATCTTCCCAGGTGGGGTCAATGTCCTTGATGAAGCTGGGAATTGTGTGAACGCCTCCAGTCGGGTTAATCCACTGGATCGTGCGGTTGCCGCCATCAAAGCAAACGGTGGGGCGAATCAGGGCTGTATCCCTAGCGTGTTCGCTATCTGTGCGTATTGCGGATTTCTGTAAGCTTGCCGTCATTTTCGTTCCGTGCCTCCTGAAAATTCTTCAAATGCTTATTGGGTAAAGGTTCTATAGCTTTTTGGGGTGGGGCGATCGCCTCAGAAGGGCAAAAATTCCGTGTTCGTTGCGGTTCCCTACCTTGTGCAATTCCTGGATACAGATTAGCATACTTTTAGTAGCTGACAAGCCTACTAAAAGTTGCTTTGCGCGACGATTAGTAGCTGATTAGCTAAAAGCCTTACTATGTAGGAGATTCAGACGATGGGGACTGCACAGACTGTGAGTAGGCGCGTATTCTTGACCCTGCCAGACGGAGTGGCCGACGACCTGGATCGGTGGGCTGAGGCTGAGCGGAATAAGGCTGCCACTCTTGCGGGTTTCATAGTGGAAAGGGCGGTCCGCGAGGCGAAAGAGCAGGGTAAGATCCCCCCAGTCCCCAACTATCAGAACCTCGGAGACTTGCTGACCCGCAATGCAGATGTACTCGCTGAGTACGGTAAAATCCCTGCTACCCGCATCGCTGCAATGAAAAAGGGCGATCGCCCAACGGAACTGGAAATTGCACGTCTGGCGCTGGCGCTGCGATTAGATGAGGAATACATCAGCTCGTTAATTGGCTGAAGGGGCGATCGCCCGTCCTAAATCCATTGTTCAGTGACTGAACATCAGAAGGAGTGACCAGGATGAATTGGGAAAAATTGGCTGAGCTGGCGGAGTTAGTTCAGGCTCTGAAGCTTTCTGAGCGTTCAGTGACTGAACATTCACGGTGAACTGGAGGGAACTTACGAATGTTTCTGAATGAGATTCGCTACTCGCCGCGATCGCCGATGGAGATTGGGCTGTGTTCAATTAAATGGCTTCCCAGTAAAGCGCTCCAAATACTGGAAAACAGGTATGGTACATTCCCAAAAGACAGTAATTTCTGGGAATGGTTCTCTGTTCAGGAGGAGAAATACTCCTACATTGGTGATTGGTTGGCGAATTGGCGGCTGGGAATGCGGGAACCTGCTGGGGAGAGGGCTGCTTTGTGGTCGAATTTTGCAGCACCCATTGACCGCTTTATTGATGTCTGTGAGGTGCTGGTTCGGGCATATCCTGAACTGTCTGATGAACTTGGGGACGGTGCGGGAGTTAAAGCAGCTTGTAGAGCGTTGCTGTGTGATTTTTTCGCGCAATTCGCTGATAGCGGTATGGGCCACTATCTTGGGATTCCTGGGTATCCTGCAGCACTGCTAGAGGGGAAGGAGGAGCAGCGGCGGCGAATGGTTGCTGCGCTGAAATCGGTAGGGGCGAAGCCAGGAAACCGCAGCAATAAAAAGGCTGGTCGTCCTCCTGGATTCAAAAAGCAGCAGTACCCCTCTGAATGCCTGTGCTTCGATCGGGTCGTTCGCTTAGCACACGCCTATGCGAAAAAAGATAAATCGTTTCGTGATGGCTTTTATGCCGATTGGTTAAACGCGATGACGGCGATGAATACGGCTACTGAAGATCCTACTCTTCAAATTGGGCTGCTCGCTGGGGAGGAGTTTTTTATTACCCAGAAGGGCAAAGCTGTTCCAAAAGGATTCGCTACCAAATCTGTACAGAAGCGGCGATCGCCAAAAATCAATTAATTCAACTTAACGCTCGAAAGCTTCACAGAGCAACGTTTTCAAGCTCCCTCTTGCTGGAATAGAAGTAGGCTTTTAGGCTCATTTTTAGCGTTCCCAGGTAAATAGTGCGCCTTTATTTAGAGCCGTTGCCCGAAGCAATAATCGATAATTTTTGGCGCACTGCCGCGCCTGAGTTTTTCGAGCAAAAAAAATGCTGCCTGGAATGGCAGCGCTGTAACAAAAATTCTGAAAACTATGGTAGCACAACAAATCAAAGCACCCATCCCCCAAAAAAATGATTGCTGGGCTGGCCTAGCTATCTTAGATTTTGAAGATCCAATTTTTGCAGAAGCTATTGTTGAAGCGATAGCAGCTAACACCATCGAAATCAAAATTACTTTTCGTGGTTTTGTTGGCAGCATTGAGCCTGCGATCGAGGCTATACCTGCTTTTCTCGATTCTTATTCGGAAAATATTGCAGTCTCGGCAAGCGCAAGCGCAGGGAGGCTGGCAGAATGATCGATCATGAATCTCGAAGAAAAGCAATCCCCCCTGCTTGCAAGGCTGAGCCATGCCCGATTTGCCGAGCTGCGACTGGCTGCAAATTTGATAGAGCTATAGCCTACTGCAATAGCACTCGGCGGCGATCGCACACTTCAGGATGGAAATCTGCGGGGCAATTTGAGCAGTTCCAGGTGTGGCTGCACGAATCAGCGATCGCGTTGGCTCCACAAAGAAAAAAGGAGCCACAGAAAAAAACCGAGAAACGGCAGCAATCGAATAGCGTTGATGATTTGCTGGCGATTGTTGATGAAGCGGTTAGTCAGGGCGGAGGCTGGTTCCGGTCACCAGCGGGGGACGAATACATAGATATCCCTGTCGATGGTGGTCAGCGGTTTGTCACGTATCCGATAGCGTCTCGGTCAGTCAAACACTGGTTGATAGACGAGATCTTCAAAAGGAATGGGGCGATCGCTAAACGAGATTCCCTCCAACGAGTAGTCGATTTGGTAGAGGCGCGGGCGGCGCGGGGGACTGAGGTTCATCCCGTTTTTCTGAGGGTGGGAAAATTTGAGGATAAGTTGTATCTCGATTTGGCTCGGCATGATGGTCTGGTAGTCGAGATTTCGTCTCGCGGGTGGCAGGTAACCGATTATTGCCCGGTGCGTTTCATCCGGCCCCAAACTCTAAAGCCCCTGCCTGTCCCCCTTGCTGGGGGAGACCTGCGGGATTTGACCCGACATCTGAACATCGAGCCAGATTCATTGCCCCTGGCGATTGCGTGGGCGCTCAATGCGCTGAGCGATCCTGACGGAGATAAACTACTGGCTTTTTTGGCGGGGCCGGAGGCATCGGGGAAAACCACCATTATGAGGCGGCTCAAATCGTTGGTAGATCCAACCAGTGGCAATGCTCCGCGCAATGTCCCGGAAGACCGCGACCTGGCGGCACATGTGGCGGGGCGATGGGTAATCACGCTGGACAACCTATCAACGCTCAGCGCTGACCAATCCGATAGCCTCTGTACGCTATCGACTGGAGGAGGGTTCACCCACAGGAAACTGCACACTGACGGAGACGAGTTCACCAGAGAATACAAACGGTCGGGCATCATGACTGGCCTGGTATCTCTGCTGAATCGGCCCGATTTAGCTTCTCGTTCAGTTGTGATTAACTGCACTCCTCCAGCCGAGCTGGTAGACATGGCTGAGTTGGATGCCCAATGGGAAACATCACATCCACAATTACTCGGCGCTCTCCTAACTTGTCTGTCTCATTCGCTAGCGGTCACCCCTATTGAACGGGTAAACCATCGCATCTCTGGACTGAGCGCGATCGCTATGGCCGTCGATGATGCTCTCAATTTAGAGGCTGGCACTACCAAAGCTGCGATTGAGCGAAACCGGAGAGAAGCACAAGAGGATTTGATAGATGCATCGCCTGTTGCATCTGCCATCATGCGGCTACTGGAGCGCTGCAGGCAGTTTACCGGAACTGTGAAAGAGTTTCTGATTGAGCTTGAGAAGGCTGAGGACGAATCGACCAAGAAATCGCGGGCGTGGCCTGCAACTCCGCAGGCACTGCGATCGCATCTCGCACGGTTACAGTCAGTTCTCAAATCTCAGGGCATTACTCAGGAAACGGTAGGCGATCGCACCAAACGAGGACAATTGTACTGCTGGTCGATGGCTGGTGATGATGCTGGTGATGATCGTCACCCGGCATCATCACCAGCATCATCACCACTCGAAACCCCCACAAAACAGGCGATCGCGGCGCGTGGTGATGATGGTGATGATGATAAACCCCCCATTGCTACAGCACCTACATTAACAACTGGTGATGATGATCGCCTGGTTCCAGGTGCCACTGTTTTTTATATCGGGAAAGCGCCCGATAGCGAATTCGATGTTTTTGCCCGCGATCGCGGGCAGCGACTGACCCTAATCCGAATTGATCACGGAATGGCTTCTTGTAGGCGGGCGGATGGCTCAATAACGACGTGGTTACCGATTGGCGATTTACAGCAGTGTTCAGCGACTGAACATGAACACTCAGAAATTTCTGATAGCGCCTGACCAGCCATTGGTCAACTGCTGGTGATGTGATGTTTTCTAAATTTGAGGGGCACATGACGTTCATTGACAAACACGAAGTTTGCCAACTTTTAAAGGTGAGCGATCGCACTCTATCGCGCTACCGGGAACAGCACTGGTATCTGGGTATCCATTACGTCAAGCCTGTTCAGAAGATTCTCTACAACCGCGAACTGATTGAGGATTGGATGGTGAACCGTCACGATTACCCTGCTCACCTACGGGCGATCGAAGCATATCAGGCTACGCTGCTTAGCAATCAGAAACGCAAGCGGGCATAAACCTGAAACCTTTCTAAATTGGTATATGATTGGTATACCCAAATTATTTATCCGTGTGAGCCTTACTATAAAAGGGTTTCGGCGCTTTGCGCTCAACTTTGGTAAGGGTGAGGCCATGAGTTCAATCCTCATCACGGGCTTTGTACGTTCTGTACTTCTCAAACAAGTTGGTCGTAGGTGGATAGCATCACGATGCAGCTCTAAATTGGGCTTCAACTGTTTCATTGAAGGTTCGCTCGTGGATCAGTGCCCCCAGCTTGTTGTCGTAGGGAAGCTGGAGGTAGGGGTCATTCTTATAGAGCCACAGGACGGCTTGCTCTAGGGTGAAGCGGGCGTAGAAGCAACTGGCGCGGGGAGCCGAGTAGACAAGGCTTTCGGCCTGGGTCGCATGGGGAAATAAGGAGGGGAAGCGAGACTGTAGAAAGTCGAAGTTGGACGCCATGACGCTGTGTCCTGGATCTCGGCCAGTGGGTAGGGGGGATGCTGGTCTAGATCAGTTCTAACCTTCAGAAAAAGCAATGTCATGGGGTCGATCGCCCTTTCCCCATTGCGATCGCCAAAAATCATCGACTCAAGGGGAGGGCGTTGGAGGTCGTTTATCCTTCCAGGATTCGCTGCACTGCAACCGGAACATCTGGAAAGGCCAGCGGACAAAGTTCGCCAATGGTCAACTCAACCTCTGAGCGATAATCTCCATCGACAGGGTCACGGAAAACCTGCAACTGGTGCTTTTTCAAATTGACGACCCAATATTCCTGAATCTCTGCGATCGCATAGGCTTTGCGCTTCACTTCTAAATCCTTCGAGAGGCTGGTGTTAGAGAATTCGATGAGCCAGAAGATATTTTCAGGATAGGGGTGATGCTGCAAGTACTCTCGCCCCAAAGGTTGGACGATCGCTACATCGGGTTCCGGTTCAGAGGCATTCACAGGGATCGTAATCGGTTTAGCCTGTCGAATGGTTACCCGATTACCCAATAATTCCTTCAGATAATCACTGGCTGTGGTTGAGTAGTAGGCGTGGGGTTCACCTTCGGGCGACATCTCAATAATTTCTCCGTTCAACAGTTCCACCCGCCGATCATCCAGAATTCCGGCGTCGATCATGCGGTGGTACTCGTCTAGCGTCCATTTGGCGATCGCCACAGTCATGGTGAATCCTCCCCTTGGGCTGCTTTTATTCTGACATTTTTATGGCGATCGCTTCTATCCCTGAGCCTCGCAATGGAAGAAGGGGCGATCGCTATAGAGATGTTGATTTAGTGTCGAAGCGAGCAATTGAGCATAAGTTCATCTGCGCTTGCCGATATTGGCATCTTTGGTAAGAACGACCCAGTCCCGTTTGCCGGCTTCTGGCAACCAGTCTACGTCTGCCGCAGTGGGATCAAAGTGATCGCTATGAACCTCGACAGTGATGCCTGAACGACGAAGCGCTTCAGCAATGTGTTTACTTCCCAGACAGCGATCGATGAAGAAGGTAATCGATTGGGAGGCAGTCATGCTGCGGCAGGCAACTCACAGCGAATGGCCTCTGCGATCGCCAGTCGATCGCAGTTGTAATCCTCAGCGAGAGCGTCGATGGAGTCACCTGCCTGGTAGCGTTCTGCCAGAGTGCATCCCACTTTTGCGATGAGTATAAGTGCTTAGCGCTGTGTTTGGAGGAAAGCGCTAAACTTTGAGCATTCTTGCTTTAGCCAGTAACTTCTATGGACGCTGAGAAAAAAGCCCAATGGTCCTGTGATGCCTGGGACTGCTTTTCGAGCAGCTCAAAGATGCGATCGATCTGCTCAATCACGCTGGCCAGCAGGGCCGGGTTCGCAATCAAAAAGATGGCATTCTCCATGTGGTGGGCATAGGTGCTGTTCCCCGCCTCCCCCTTCAAATTCTTGATAAATGGACTCTTGTGGCAGCACTGTGAAGGAACCTATCACACTTCATCGCTGGAACCCCTGCACCCCGTCCTAACCACCATGGCTACCACTATCCCACGCGCCCAGGTCAGAATAAAGTGATTGAAGTAAAAGCCCTGCACATTGGACTTTTGCTCCAATCACCTTGGGTTTAGGAGATTTCTACAAAAGGCATTACCTGTTGTGTGGTTGCCTCTCCCGCTGTGCGGGAGAGGCAACCACACAACGCAGGTAAATTTATTGCTGGAACTCTCCTTACAGCTCATTACGAGCTTTGTGATCCCTATTCTTCAGAAGATTCTGACTGCTCTTGCTGGCGCTTGCGGAGCGCAGCAACACCCATTCCGATCAGCCCTGGCAGCAGTGCTGGAGTAGGGATCTCTGTAATGGTAGATGGAGAAGGGCTATCAGGAGCCTCGACAATGATGTCGTCAGAATCATTATCATCAACATCATCATCGTCATTATCGATTTCAGAAAGATCGATTCCATCATCGTCTTCGTCATCGTCGTCATTGTCATCATCGACTTCAGCAAAATCGTCATCCCACTCATCTTCGTCCTCCTGGATGGATGCTTGAGGAGAAGAGTCGTCAGCTTGAGCAGGAGCGACTCCAGCGTTTAGTCCGATGGTAACTGCACCAATGAGTGCCACAGCAACTGTTTTGAGGATTGACATGAAAATCTCCTTACATCTGAGTAGAGAAAATGGATCTGGTAGATGCAAGGTTTTTCGTTTATGACATATCAGCAATCGCGTGACAGTATCTGTTTAACTCCATCACGCTCTGATCTGACAATAGCTTTCATCAATAATTCATCTTGTCTATGGCCAGCGTAAATTTCAGAGATTCACAGGAACATTTCCAGTGCGATCGCAGACAGTATATGGTTAAGCCTCACCACGGAGGTTACTGGAGTTTGGATTATTTTTTCTACAATGCCGCGAAATACTCTCTGAGAGGGCGTTTCGTGGCATATTTTATTTTAACGCCGATTTTTTCTAAAATGCTGGCAACACCAGTGTTTCAGAAAAAATCGGCGCGATTTAGTCAAAAGTCCAGTTAGCGTATGACCAGGGTCATACCGTGCCTTTCTCTGCTACCAGACGGAAGCAATCCTGCGCGATCGCCCAATCCTCCTGGGTATGCACCACCAGCACCCGTACCGCTGAATCCGCTGTTGCAATGTCTTGATCAACCGGACGACTCTGATTCTTTGTCTGATCCAGCTTCAATCCCAAAAATCTATGAATCGATTTCGCACGGGCCAAACAGCTTTTGGCACAAACGCCAGGTATTCCCGTGGGCCAGGTGTGCCTGCCAGCTTTGCTGAGAGCTGGTCAGAGCAGCAGCGGTAATCTTACCAGTCACCAGCAATTGTTTGAGCTGTCGCAGCCGCTTGCGTCCTCTTTGCAGATTGTCTGTCCGCACGCGGGTTCGATCGGGCAAAATCCGAAAGCCCATGAAATTGGCACCGTGGACGGTGGCAAAAATTTGGGTTTTGACCGGGTGTAGCTTGAGCCGCAAGGAAATCAAGAATGCCTCGAGTTTTTTGAATAATCGAAAGCTCTTGCATGGGTTCGCCGATGGAATAAGCCAGTTAACCTTTCGGAATTCCTACTAAAATAACTGGCTCGGTTTGATGTTTGGATGCAGTCGCCCGCATCGCTGGAATTGAGTCTGGACTCTCACAATACGCCCGATAAAATCCCTTCTATCGGTTCTGACGGTTGAGAGTACTCACGAGGAACACCCGGCAACCCGAACCACCCGAAAACCGAGGTTGTTGTTCCGGTTGTCTGCATCGTTCCTGTTGCGGTACGCCGAACGGCAATTGATGGCGTTGTTGTTCCAGGAACCGCCGCGCAGCAGGTTGTAACCCAATCCCAACCAAGGTGCCTTACATTTTGAGATGTAAAAACAAGGCTTGAGGGTTTCACCTTCCCACACAAGAGAGGGGTCTCACTGCAAGAGTTACAATTCGTTACTTTTGAAAAATATTTTGAGGCGCTGCGCGCCATCACAGAGGGAAAGAAGGAAAAAGGGTAAAGAGAAAGGAAAGTCCTCACGAGGAACACCCGGCAACCCGAACCACCCGAAAACCGAGATAGGTGTACCGGTTGACTGCACCGAACCTGCCGCGGTACGCCGAACGGCAATAGATGGCGTAGTTGATCCAGGAACCGCCGCGCAGCAGGCGAGGCTCCGAATCGCTACCACTCGTCCAGGCACTGCCATCCTCAGGAGCACCCTCATAGTTCTCATGCCACTTGTCTTCGCACCATTCCCAGACGTTGCCGTGCATATCGTAGAGTCCCCAGGCATTCGGTTTTTTTTCTCCGACCGGGTGGGTTCTGTTGCCGTTCGCATTCAGCCGTGCATTGTATTGGCTCGCATTTTTGTTCGTGTCTTGCCAGAGGCGATCGGCATCCAGGGGGTGATCGCCAGAATTGTTGCCGTACCACCCATACTCGTCTAACTGTGCTTCATCGTCCCCAAAACAATATGCCGTCGGTTGGCCAGCCCGACAGGCATATTCCCACTCTGCCTCGCTGGGCAGGCGATAGATCTCTCCTTTCAGTTGCGACAACCGCGCGCAAAACTCCCTGGCCTCGTGCCACGAAACTTGCTCCACGGGTAGCCGATCGCCCCGAAAGAAAGAAGGATTTGGACTCAGATCCCGCTCAATTTTGGGAGACAGGGCAACGGCTCGCCACTCAGCCTGGGTCACCGGATATTTGCCCAGGTGAAATGCTGGCACGCTTACGTCGTGTTCCGGCTTTTCATCGTCGTAGCCTTCGCCTTCGGGAGATCCCATCTTGAATTTGCCGCCCGGTATTGCGATCGTTTCGATCACAAACTCGGGACTGAGCCAGGGCTTGTAGATGTACAGACTCTGCTGCACAAATTCCTCTTGCTGGTTCGAGAGGTAATCACCGATGGCGATCGCCGCTTCGACTTGAGCCACAACCCCTTCGGGCAGCAAAAATTTATGCTTGTCTTCGCTTGGGGCGGCTTGCCACCCTTTGCAAGCATCGTTGATACGATCCACCAGCCTTAGCACATCCCGGTCTTCTTTCCGCCAGTTCGCAAAGCGAGTCCAACCTTCAATCAGTGCTTCGTGAGCCAGGTCAACATAGAGTCCGTCGGGAACCAGTAAACGGGCTTCCTGAAAGTCAAACAAAACGTTGCTGATGGCGTTGCAATCGTCCGTCGTGCGGGACAAGTCTTCCAAATCACTGCGCAATTTCCGCTGCCGCGTGTCCTTGGTACCGGGCAGCGTGCGCACCAAGCTCCGGAAGATACGTTGTGCCCAGGTGCGTTCCTCCTCGGATCGCAAACCGGTGAAGACTTCCTCCGCTTTGACGTTCAGTGCTCCTTTTAGTCGGCCTGCCGTCCCATCGCCCCCCAGCTTCCTGTAGGCATCGATGGTGAGTAGATGCTGAGCCGTATCACGCTGCTCCCATAGTAGCTTGAGGGCATATTCCAGTAGCGGTAGACTATTCGGCTCAGCGTCCACATCCCCCACGATCACATCCATCAACCCCGCTTCGAGGGTATAGCCGTTTTTCTGAGCCGGTTCGGCAATAGCAGCACGTAACTCCTCCTGGGTCATTGGGAGAACCCAGCACACCTTATCCTCTGGAGCCAACACTCCGAGCTGGCGGTAGCTCATGAATTGATCCATAAAGTCGGCTCGCATGGTCATCACGATTCGTAGCCGATCGCTCTTTTGGCGCTTGTTGTGAAACTCGCGGTACTCGTCGTCGTTATCGGGTCCTGCCAACCAACGGATGAACTTGCGCCTTTCCTCTTCCTCGACCAGGGTAAACAGCTCCTCAAACTGATCGACAACCAGTAGGAAGCTTTTCTCGCCCGGTAACCCGGCAACAGCCTCATAGAAGCGGTCAGCCTCCAACAGCCTCCGAACTTGCTCTTTATCCCCAGGCCGTTTGTACCGCCCTAATACCAACTCTTCCAGGGCTGTGGTCGGCTTGTTGCTGCGATCGCTCGGGGTGATCGGCCCCAGGATTTCCCAGCGTTTCTTGGCAATGGGTAATAAGCCCGCCCGCACCAGTGACGATTTGCCGCTTCCCGATGCTCCAATGACGGGCACGAAGTCCGATTCGCCGAGTTTTTTCAGCAATTCGCTGACCAGGCGATCGCGCCCGCAGTAATATTCGGCTGTTTCTTCGGTAAACTTTTCTAAGCCCTGGTAGGGACAGGTTTCGATAGTTTTTGGGGGTTGGTCGGATGCGATATCTGTGCCGTGCGAGATGCGCGTCAGATTAATGACTTCACCAAAGTTGGTAAACGTAGGCCTTTGTCCCGCTCCTTGCAGGGCTTGATTGAGAAACGAGATCAGGTCGTAATTGTTCGACCAGTGGTTTGGCCATTGCTTAGAAAATCGCTTAGGGTTGAGTCCATCGATCAGCGCCTGGGTCACCACACTCAAGGGGGAGTCGATCGCCGTATAGGACTTTTGATAGTCTCGCGACGAAGCGATGAAGCACCGATCCCTGACCTTGCCCGCCTCGCGTGGATCGGCTTGGTTGACATCCATCAACGCGCCGCTGTGGCAGGCATCGATCCAGACGATCTGCTGGAGGACTGGACTTTCTGCCAATAGGTCCCGCAGCCACTTCAAACGCACCCCTTTGACGCTACCCCCAGGGACGGTATCACTAGATGCCAGAAAGCCTTCCTCAATTCCGGTATTGTCAATCCAGCCATGCCCGGAAAAGTAAAGCAGCGCTGTGTGAGGTATTTGCCCATTGGTGGCTGGCTTAAACAACGTTGCGATCGCCCGTTCAAGGTCAGTCTGCGAAACCTCCTGGTTCTTTGCGATCCGACGGGCATTGTTGTCCAATGGGTCAAAAAAACCTGGCAGCCGTTGAACCGTAAATTCGCCATGATCTTCGAGGATTCGCGCGATCGCCTCAGCATCTTCCGCTGGGGCATTAAGAGGGGGCAAATATTGATAGGAATTGATTCCAATCACCAAAGCTTCTCGCGTCATCGGCGCTAATGTCTCCACAGACCTTCAATTGCAGGATTGATCGTTCTACAGCGTTTCCCGCTCTAGACCCCGCGTAGGATGGGCAAAGCGAAGCGTGCCCATCACCCAACTACGGGCTAG
>CAZVXA010000059.1:0-32106 GCA_964630955.1 uncultured bacterium
TAAGGCAAAAGCTCAAATCTGCAATCATCCTTTGGAAAGTTGAAAAATTAGCTAACTTTGCTAGCCTGATCCTTACTGGCTGGGCACTTCGTTGAGTTTTGCAACGGGGCCAATGGCATTCCGGATCGCAGGTGGCGGGGGTGAAAAGAGAATTATGGTGAGGAAAAAGCTGAAGCATCAATTGGCGGGTAATGCACACATGGGGGACGGTTCAGAAGCACTTGATTTGGTGCAGCCTTCCAGACCTGAACTCTTGACAGAAACTGGAATGTCGGCAGTAGTGCTGCCAGAAGCTCTGCCGGGATCATCCGGGTCATGGAAATGGATTTTATTGGTGCTGGCTGGCTGTAGTTTGACGGGGGGTGTGGCCGCATCAGCGCTAGTGTCTTTGATGTCACTGCCTCCAGCTACCGATTGCCAGAAGCTGACAGCCGTCTCTCCAGACATGGAGCGGCTCTACTGCGCTCAGGAAGCAGCCCGTTCTGGCGAATTGCCACAATTGATTGCAGGACTGGAACTGGCAGGTCAGTGGTCAGAAGCACATCCGCTCTACAATGAAGCCCAGCGATCGCTGGAGGAGTGGTCCCAGAAACTGCTGGCAATCGCCCAACAGCGCTCCAAAGCGAATATGGAGGAGGCGATCCAACTGGCCAACCGGGTGCCTCGCGTGAGTCCACTATACAAGGATGCACAGGCGGCGATCGATCGCTGGCAGCAGTACTGGAACCGAGGTGAAGTGTTTGAGGCGGAAGCGCTGAAGGCCATGAAAAACCAGGACTGGAACACGGCCTTCCAGCAACTTGAAGAGTTGCGCCGGATGCAGCAGGCTCACTGGCGGATTGACCGGGCCAATGCCCTGTTGCAGCGGCTAAACGCTGAACGTCAGGCACGGCAACTGGTGGGGAGAGCATTTGCCCTGGCCAAGGGTGGCCAACCTGACCAGTTAGATGCGGCACTGGGGCTTCTGAGCAGTATTCGCAAGGACACCTATGTCTGGACAGAGCTACAGCCCAAACTAGCCCAATGGAGTGAAGTGCTGCTCCAGTTTGGCTTTCAGCAGTGGCAGACGGGCAACCTGGATCGGGCGATTGTCCTGGGCCAGCGGGCCGCACTGACCTCCAGCCTGAAGCCGGAGGCGCAGAATCTCATCCGTCTCAGTCAGGCGCGTAAACTGGCAATGGCCACCCTGGGCAACTGGGAGGCATCGCCCCAGCATCTGTTTAATCTCAGAGAAGCGATCGCCGCCGCCGGGACAATCCCAGCCCAGAGCCGCTTTTACCCCCAGGCACAGGACAGTATTCTAAGCTGGAAAACCCAGATTGAGGATTTGCAGCAGCTCCAGTATGCTCAGGTGGCAGCCAGTTGGAAGCAACCCGCAACCCTGGCCCTGGCTATCTCACAGGCCAAGGAGATCGCACCGGGTCGAACACGGCGCACCCAGGCTCAAACGCTGATGGCTCATTGGGGGCAAGAAATTCAACGAGTGCAGGATGAACCCCTACTGGTACAGGCCCGTAAACTATCAGAACCGGGCACGATCCCGGTACTGAGACAGGCCATTGCGCTGGCAGGGCAGGTGCAATCCGGGCGTTCTCTCTACAGTCAGGCACAGGGCCTGGTGGTGGGCTGGACGCAACAGATTCAGCGGCAGGAAGACCAGCCCATCCTAAATCAGGCGATCGCCCTGGCCACTGATGGAGATCTAAGCGGTGCCATCCGCAGCGCGGGTGTAGTCCGTCCTGGACGAGTACTGTATCGTCAGGCCCAATCGCTCATTGGGGATTGGCGAGCTGAAATTCGCCGGATTGAGCTGGCCCGAATTCGCGCACAACAGGCGGCGCTGGAAGCTCAGCGGCAGGAAGCAGCCCGCCGCGAGGCCGAAGCCACAGCCAGAGAGGCGCTCCTTAATCCAGATCCGGCGATCGCTCCTCCCCTAACCAACCCCGCATTCATCCCCGCCGATCAGTCAGGTATGGGTGAGCTACCGCAATACATTCCGGTTGTTCCTCCGAGGGAGATAGACGAGACGAAGCCACCGGAACTTCCAATCCAGGAAATGCCATCACCTACTCCAACAGAACTGCCCAACGAGCTGCCTCCTCCTGTTTCCACCCCAGTTGCGCCGAACCGTGAAGGGTAAGACCAGCGGAAGTTGGGTGGTGCTTCGCACCGTGCCACTTCCGCTGATGCGAATTAACCGTTGAAGTAAGTTTTGGGCAGGACTGCATCACACCAGTGGAGCGCCTGCGAGAAAATGGCATGATCCTGGAAAAAGAAGACATTCCCCCAGGTTCCCTGAATCGATTGTGGAACATTGCAGTAGAACCCTGCATCGTGCAACTGCCGATGATAGATCACGATGAACCAGTGGTACTGTCGCTGACGCATCTCCTTCACCAGATCCGGCAGCTTATAGGGAGACGATGCTCCAAACGGGTGACTGGCATCCCAGTATTCCGAGACAACAACTGGATAGCCGCGATCGCCCATCCCCCGGATCACTTCCAGATCAGCCCCCTCTGTATCGATCTTCACCAGCCCAACTTCGGAGGGAATCTCGGCTGAATGGTGAAGGCTATCCAGGCTTCTGACAGACACATTAACCTGCTGGGTAAATTGCAGATCCTCCATAGTGGAGTGAGGCGTCAGCGTGCTGTACAGGGTTGGATTCTCGTACTTGTGTTCCCCCGACAGGTCTTCTGCGATGTGCAGCGTGCGTTCACCATCCATCACTCCGATGGCACAGTCAAACGCATGAAAATGACTGTAACGGCTGAGCCGTTGCTGGAGCTGCGCAAAAATCGGTTGAAAGGGTTCAAAAGCATAAACTTCAAAGCCACTCTTTAAGAGCTGCTCCGCAATATCCCCTTTGTTGGCACCAATGTCGATCGCTACTCGATTGGGCAGATAAGAATAGAGAAAAGACATCAGTCCCACTTCAGCATCCAATCGAGGCTCACCGACGGATATACCCTCAGATTGATAGTCAGTCATTGAAGCTAGAATCTTCAGCACCTCCTCAAGCTGAGCCTCTAACCGATTCAACCGAGTTTCAAACTGCTGTTTCAGCGAATTCACCTGCTGCCTCAGCACTTCTTGCTGCTGCAGGTCAAGCGATTGATTGGAGACGATTTGCATTTGACTCTGAAGCAACTGATTTTGCCGCTCGACGACATGGATGGAAGATTTCAAGAGCGATTTAATACTGGCGTCAGTGTTGCCCTGTCTCTGGACAATGTTGTCCTGTCTCTGGAATAAGCTGTCCTGTTTTCTCAAGAGGTTATCCTGCTTCTCAAGCAAAAAGTCCAGTTTTTGCAGGAACAGGTCTTTAATTCGTTTGAGTGTCGCGAGCATTCTTGAGATATCTCCAGCTAAGACTGACCTTTCATATTTCGGCTTTGCAATTATCCCTCCTTTGATGAACTAATTTGATGAACTAAATAGAGGGGAACGAACGAAAAAATAGGTCTTTAGCGACAAAGTGCCCAACGAGGGATCACGCAATTCCTCCAGACCATCATAGAGACGGAAGCCTGATTCGTGAAGCATGGTGAGCACCTCATAAAAGCTCTTTCCCCCTGCTTCAGTCTCCATCATCGGGAGCTTCACGATCAGGGCATCAACCCTGTTGAGCAATTCCTTTGCTCCCGTAAGGGCTAGCACTTCTGAACCCTGTATATCCAGCTTCAGCACCCCTCTTCCCGTGAGCGATCGCTCCCCTGAAAGCTCATCCAGCGTCACCACCTCAACGTCAATTCTACTGGGGTCAGTCCTGGGTTCTCGGTGCAGGAATGAACTGGTGTACAGATCGTCGGTAACGTAAAAGGGAGCTGTTCCAGAATTGCCAGAAAGCGCTTTCTCGACAATTTCAAAATCTGGATGCTGGTCAGTGTGGCGCTTCCGGACATAGAAATCATATTGCGACCAGAGTGGCTCCACAAGAATAAACCGCGCTTTGGGAAACAATCGGCGCACCGCGACAGACCAGACTCCGGTAGACGCACCTGCATCAATCACAAAGTCGGGTGCAAATCCCTGCTGTTGCAGTCGCTGCAACGCCTGATAGGTTAGCCCCATCGGCGACGGAATCTCCCTGGGAAGCGGAGATGCGATATAGTTCACCCCATCGGCCTGAGTTCGCGGAGCCAGCACTTCAAACCGATCATCTGCGGGGTTTCCCGTCTCCAGCGTTTTCCAGATCCAATCTGAAATCCCCCAGACGCCAAAATGCTCTGCCAGCTTTGCCGCATTATTGCGCATTGTTTGCTGACACTGTGGGTCGGTGATGGTCTCAACCGCCCGAACAAAGTCAGTGGCATCATAGGGGCAATGGATACCAATCTGGAATCGTTTGACAAAGTGAGCGACAGCAGTATCAGGACTGCCCAGAACAATCATGGGCGTCCCAGAAGTGGCCATGATAAATGGAATGCGAGACAGCAGACTGAGTCTGGCGATCGCCTTTGCATCATCCGCATCGTCGAGATTACCAGTTGCGATCACCGCATAGGGATAGTTGCGCAGGACAGGTACCAACTGTGGCTCAGGCACAAAACCGTGGGCGATAATACCTGCCGCCGTCAGCTCTTCCGGGTCAGTGTTTTTGGCCGTGGTCTTATGGCCGTACCAGTCAACCCTCAAACCTGACCCCCGAATCGTATGCTGCAATAGTTTTAACCAGCTCTGTCCCCAGATATTGCCAATCAAGATTCCAGTCTGGGTGCGTGTGTAGTGGAGCGCTGGTGCCTGTGCAACGGTCTGAATGAACTGGTTTGGCACCACCGGGGGCAGCCAGAAAAACTTGAGATTGTACTTCCGCTCATAGGCACAGCGCATTTCAGGAGAGATCGCCAGCCTCAAGGAAGCCTTACCCAGAAACTCCGCCATTAACGTGTCAGGGATGGAGGACGCATAGATATTTTGATCGTCCATAATGTAGGCGCACAGAGGGACGTTAAAAATATCCTTGACGGCGATCGCAATCAGCAAATCTTCAGAACGATAGGGAACACAAACCACCCGCCTGACCTGCTTCCCCTCCAGCGCTTTCACAACCCTGGAGAAGACCTCAAACCGGGTCATGCTTTTGGCCGATAGATTAATTTGCAGCTCTCCTAGAGAATGTTCGCCCCCGTAGTAGCTGATACCGCGAATGGACGCAATTCCCGGACTGGCACCAAAGATTCGATCCAGCAAAATCCCCGTGCCGTGCTTACTGTTTACCTCGCACAGCGTAATAACAACATCGTAGGGTTGTTGTTGATTGGATACCAGGGCAGTGGACTCATTGAGCAAATTCTCTAGCTGAGATCGAAGTTGCATATGCTCAGCAGGAATGTTGACAGAGGAGTCAGACATTATACCGTCATCCTTTGTGGGGGGTTCTGGGCGGGCGATCCAGCGAATGCAAACCTTTCTTTAGGCTCTAGGCAGTATACACTAACGACTTCCCCTTTCAGCGACAGCTATCGCAATCCTAAATCGGTTGTGAGAAGGGGGTGTGGGGGCACCGCTCCCATACCCCCTTCTCACAAATCAAATAGGATTGCTATACAGCGCTTTGCAAGCGCGTGAGGTACAAAGTTTTTGTTGAGAGCCGCGCGGAGCGCGGCTCTCAACAAAAACTTTGGTTCGAACTCAGCGCAAAGCACTGTATCATCGGTTTGATTCGATTTGAGCGGGAAAGTGCAGAGGGATGTGCAGTGCTGTAATGTGTCTTTGGATAGGATTTTGTTTGTTATGATAGGCACTGCCTGAAGGATGAAGGAGCCGGATCGTAAGCAGCATGAACATTTTCCATTGTTGCGTCCAAAAAACCGCGAGTCGCTGGGTGAAACTGGTGTTCTCCGACCCGCGTATTCTGGGACAGTCCGGCCTGACGATTGTGGACTACGAGTCGGAACTGCCCGGAAAGGTAGACGCCCGTCGGCTCACCGATCGCACCTATGATGAGCCATTCCCCGCCGACACGCTGGTGATGCCCCTCTACCTCAGCTACGGCAGCTTTTGCAGCATTCCCAAGCCTGCACCCTACCGCGCCTTCTTTGTCATGCGCGACCCCAGAGACATTGTGGTCTCCTGGTATTTCTCCATCAAGTACTCCCATTCGGCAATCGGCAACGTGGGTCAGTTGCGCAATAAGTTGAACGACCTGTCGCTTCAGGACGGTCTGAAGTTTTCCATCGACAGTCTGTATGGCTATGGTCTGTTCGATTCGCTGGCCTCCTGGATCGAAGCGCCCCACGTAGACCCCAACGTGATGCTAGTGAAGTATGAAGATCTCACCGGAATTCGTCAGATCGAGACATGGCAGGTACTGCTGGAGCACTGTAAAATTCCCGTCCCCCTCGATCAGATTCAGTCGGTGCTGGAGCGGTACAGTTTTAAAGGGTTATCGGGTCGGGAACAGGGTGAGGAGAACACCCAGTCTCACCTGCGAAAAGGGGTTCCGGCAGACTGGTTGAACCACTTTGATGACGAGGTGGAAGCGTATTTCACAGAGCGAGTGGGGAATTTGCCGGAGCATCTGGGCTATGGGGTGAGGGCGATCGCCCGCGAACAGCTTGATCGGCTACAGGCTGAACTGGAGCGGGCAAAGGCAGTACAGGATCAGGTGGAGGCTGAGAAGGAGCAATTGCGCATCCGGATTGCGGCAATGGAAACCAGTAAATTCTGGAAAGCCCGACAGGCGTGGTTTTGGCTGCGACAGAAAGCGGGCTTGCCCGGAGAGTAATAGAGGCGGCTATGCAACCACCGTTCGAGGAAAACAGTTCATTCTCCTGGGTTGACCCCGCCCCCCGGTTCGACCCGGCAGGAACTGAAGATACCCCTGAGGCCGCACTGAAACAAGCGATCGCCGATCTGGAACAGTTGCGTCAGGTTCACAGTGCCACGCTGGTAAAACTGGCCAAAGCGCAGGAAGCATCTAAATCAAAGACAAGTGATCGGGAACAGCAGCTTGAAGCAGAAATTGAGCTGCTGCGCTCCAAAGTGATCAAAGAAATGAGCTACGTCCAGGAGAACTACTGGCAGAAAATTGTGCGCTTAACCGATGAGCTGCAAGGGCTGAGCCGTCTGCGTGAGCACCTGGAGCGGGAACTGGACTATCGTTCTACCACCAAAGCCGCCGTCCGACAGATTATCAAAACGGTTCTGCGCAAACTCAAGCTGTTCGAGTTTATATACCGCCGCTACGAGGCATTTGTCCCGGTCTACAATCTGCTGTTTGGCGATCGCTGGAAACCTGCCACGATTGCCGCTGACAACGCCGCTGACAACACCGCTGACGAAGCCAAAGCCCTGACGCCGCCCATTGATATGGATTCGGTTTGGGTAAATGCACTGGTGCTGGCTCGCAGTATGGGAATTGAAGTTTGCAGCGCAGCAGATTTCGAACGACTCGACCGTTTAGCCGCGCTGACCAAAACGGTCACCACAGCACTCTGCATTGCTCCAGTCGAGCCGCACCTGCCGCTGCTGTGTGCGCTGGTAAAGCAGGGAGTCGAGGTGCAGTGTGTGGGATGTACCCCATCCGAGCAGCACTATGTCCGGCAGTTTGAGATAAAGACGACCACCCAGTCCCTGACCGATTGGATGATGACTACCCCAGACGTTTGTCTTGCCGATTATCAGGTGATTTGCCTGGACTCCACCTCCCGCGCCCTGCATATGGATAGAGGGGATGTCACGGATGTTCTCCATCTCCTGCGGGGGCACCTTTCTCCCAATGTTCAAATTGTTTTCAGCCGTACAACCGCATGACTGACCTACGTAACAACCTGGACTTCTTCCAGACCTCCACTGACCTGGGAGGGGTGACCATTTATTCTGGTGCGATCGCCACCTGGGTAGACCCCGTGCCGTCCCTGCCACCCGAAGATGGCCGTCTGTTTCCCTGGAACTACCCGGTGCCGATGCTGCCGCCCACTCTCCCCTCCGGCAATCCCTACCCCAAAATCTCCGTCGTCACGGTCACCTACAACCAGGGCGAGTACCTGGAGGAGACGCTGCGCTCCGTGCTGCTCCAGGGCTATCCCAATCTGGAATACATCGTGCTGGACGGCAGTTCTACTGACCAGACCTCTCAAATTCTGGAGCGCTACCGCTCAGAGCTAACCTACTGTGTGAGTGAACCTGACAAGGGACAGTCCGATGCCCTGAACAAAGGATTTCGGCGGGCGACCGGAGATATTCTGGCGTGGCTCAATAGCGACGACTGCTATCTGCCTTGGACGCTGCTGCGGGTGGCGATCGCCTTCGATACCTACGGCACCGATATGATCGTCGGCGGTTGTCAGATGCGGCGAGGCAACAGCCGCATCCCCTTCAAAGTCCACCACAGCGCCCTGCCCCTGAATCAGAAGGTTACCCTCCCCCTGGAGCGGCTGCTGGATATCGACAACTGCTGGCAGCAGGGCGAGTTCTTCTACCAGCCCGAAGTGTTCTGGACGCGTGAGCTGTGGCAACGGGCTGGGGGCCGTGTGCGCGAAGACCTCTACTACAGCATGGACTACGAGCTATGGGTGCGGATGGCGCAGCAGGGAGCCACAGTCACTCATATTATTGACCCGCTGGTGCAGTACCGGGTCCACCCCGACCAGAAGACCTACGGCGCAGATGCCCCTTACGTTCCAGAGCTGAAATCAGTGGCGGCACAGTTTCGCTCAGCCTGATCAGGCGCAGGGTTCATTGTTTGATAAGATTCCCATGAAACTTCTGGGTGTGAATGACTGCTGAGGTCTTCTCACTCACCTCCCGATTCCCAACTCAATTCCCCTGGAGAAAGTCCGTGCCCGAAGCAATTCTAGAACCCATGCTGCGAAAATTGCGGCTCCAGAAAGTGGAGAACCACATTCCACCGGGTTCTGAAGTTCTGGACGTTGGCTGTGGCAGAAATGCGGTTCTCCTGCGGTATCTCTCCCAAAGAATCAAGCGGGGCGTGGGCATTGATGGACAGGTCGTCCCCTTCACGGAGGGAAATCTCCATACCATGCAGGTCAGACTCGACAAGACCCTCCCCTTTGAGGATGAGAGTTTTGACGTGGTGACGATGCTGGCGGTGCTGGAGCACATCGAGAACGAGAAGCACATTTTGCAGGAGATTCACCGGGTGCTACGACCAGGGGGCAAGCTGGTGCTGACGGTGCCTTCGGTCTGGGCACAGCCGGTGCTGGAGTTTCTAGCCTATCGTCTGAATGTGGTGGATGAGCCATCGATTCGGGACCACAAACGGTACTACACCCGTGAGAGCTTGAGAAAAGTATTGGTCGAAGCCACCCAGTTTCAGCAGTTTCAGCACCATTATTTCCAGCTCTGGATGAATAATTTTTGTTTTGTCAGGAAGTAGGACTATCCCAGCCTCCAATGAACCTCGCCGTTAGACCCACCACCGCCGATCGCCTCAGGGAAAAACTTCAGCACCACCTGCCGCTGCGGGTGGTATTTATCAACGACAACGGGTTTCAGTACGGCGCAGGGCTGGCATTATTGCGGCAGGTACAGTCATTTCTGGTGATGGGGCATGAGGTGGCCTCCATTAGCTGGGCGCAGGGTACGTTAGAGAGCAGCATTCCCCTGAAACCGACGGGAGCAACAGGCACCTGGCTGGGATCGTTCCCCTTACCTCACCTGAACAGCGATCGCGGCATTCCCATAGAAACGACAGTGCAGGTCTTATTGGCAGAAACTCGACGGTTCGACCCCGATCTGGTGATCACGGGAAATCTACACGGCTCCGGCTGGACATTTGACCTGCTGATTGCCCTGCGGCAGTCGGGGATTCCCGCCGTTGCCTTCATGCACGACTGTCAGATCATTAGCGGGCGCTGCGCCTACCCCGGAACCTGCACCCAGTACAAAGTGGGATGCGACCACAACTGCCCCACCTGGGAGGAGTATCCCAAACTGGAACCCGAACTGATCTACGATGCGTGGCGAGTGCGGCGACAGGCAATTGAAGGACCGGGGGGCGTTGCGATCGCCGCCAACAGTCGGTGGACACTGAGCATGGCAAAGCAGGCGTTCTCCCAGATCTCCTACGCCGACTGCGTGTATTACGGCCTGGACGAACGGCTGTTCAGCAAGATTGACAAGGCGATCGCCCGCAAACTGCTGGGGATTCCCGATGACGGCTTTGTTGTGCTCACGGGTGCGGTCAATATGCAGGAGTACCGCAAGGGCGGACATATCTTTGCCGAGCTGATCGATCGTCTCCAGCACAACACGGAGTTGGTGGTGTTTGGCAGAGCCGACAACTTACAGAATGTGCGCGGCACCGAGTTTCTGCGCGACTACCGCAAAATGCCGCTGCTCTATAGTGCTGCCGATATCTTTGTTGGCACGTCCCTGGAGGAGGCATTTGGACAGACGTTTTGTGAAGCGTCCGCCTGTGAGCTACCCGTGGTGGCCTTCAAGATTGGCGGTGTTCCCGAAATTGCCCGCCACGGCCAAAATGCCCGTCTGGCCGCAGATACCACCGCCAGCGCCATGATTGAAGAAATCGAATTCTTCCGGGCCAACCCCGACCAGCGGATCGCCTACGGTGCAAAGGGACGGGCGATCGTGGAAGCAGAATTCACCTTGAAGTGCCAGGGCGATCGCTGGATGAAGTACCTGAACACCTGGGTGGAGCAATTGTCCTTACGGGAGAAGGTTTGAGATAAGATGTCCCTGATACAGCGCTCCGCGCGGCTCTCAACAAAAACTTTGTACCACACGCGCTTGCAAAGCGCTGTATTCAATATCCTGCTTTGTTCCATCCCATCCTTTCGCCGAGTTTGCCAGGTTCTATGTTAATTGCCACCGACCAGTACATTAACCCCGAACACAGTCAAATCTTTGAGAAGACAAAAGACATTCCAGGGTGGCAGGCACCGGGCGACTCCTACAAGCTGTACGAGATGGCGTACCATGCCGGAGATGTGATTCTGGAAATTGGCACCTACGGGGGGCGGTCGGCAGTGGTGGAACTGCGGGGGGCGATCGCCAACCCAAATCGCACCGAAGCGCCCCAGTTCTTTGGCATCGATATCAACCCCACCAGCATCTGGCGCACTGCCAATTCCCTGAACCAGGAGGGTTTGAGCCAGTACGCGCTGCTGTTTCACGGCGATCTGACCCAGTTTACTCAGGCATTCGCGATCCAGCCGACGATGGTATTTGTGGATGGCGATCACCGCTACGAAGGGGTCAAGCGAGATCTGGAACTGTTAGCGACCTATCTCACTCCAGAGGTGCCCGTCCTCTGTCACGACTACACCAATCCAGAGAACGATACTGGGGAGATGGGGGTGCGCCGTGCGGTAGACGAATTTGTGGCGGCCGGGTTTGCCCGCTTTGAAGGAACTGTCGGCTGTTCCGCCTTTTTAATTACAACTGCCCAATGCACGGGTTCACCAAAGCTGCGCCTCAGTCGGGAGGAGTTTCTCTGCCGCAGCCTCGCACTTTCTCGCGCCTTCAGCAAAACCCTGTACGATGCGAAACAGCAGCAGGCGATCGCCTCCCAGGCAGAGATAGAAAACCTGAAAGCAACCCTGGCAAGGTCAGAGAACCGGATTACGGCGATGGAGTCCAGTAAATTCTGGCAGTTCCGGCGGGCGTGGTTTGGTCTCAAAAAAACCGTAGGATTGGGTGGCAACGAATAATCATCCTTGTTTCGCTCCTGCAATGCGCGTTGCCCTGCACAATCCGTTTCCCGAACCCTGGGTGGCCGAAGCAGAACTGTCTCGACGGCTGGCGATCGCCTGTCAAAATCTGAGTTGGCAGGTCGCTGAGGCTCACACCGCCCAGGAGATCCGTGCCTTCGCACCCGATTTCGTTCTGGCTCTCCACAGCAATGCCCCCAAGCTGGCAGGCTACCCTACCTACGGCTGCATGTGGAATCCACCCTCGATGTTTGAGGGCACCGATCCATTTGTCACCAACGTCCTCACCTACGACGGCTATCTGATTTCCTCCCCAGTCATCGATCGCTGGCTGCACCACCTCCTGTGCAACACCTCCAAGCAGTACCTGACTGCCCCTATTTACACCAGTTGCCCCCAGACAGACTACCGTCCCCCCAATCTGGACAACCTGCGCTTGTTCTATTGCGGCTCCAACTGGGATGGACTGCGCTACCGGGAACTGTTTGAGCAACTGGATCAGCAGCCCTATCTGGAGGTCTACGGAAAACCGGAGGGCTGGACACACCTGAAACATTCCTATCGGGGTCCCCTTCCTTACGACGGCACCAGCGTGTTGAATGCGCTGCATCGCGCCGGGGTGGGGCTATGTCTGCATCGGGAAGACCACACCCAGGCAGCAGTTCCTTCCATGCGGATTTTTGAAATCGTGGCGGCGGGGGCGATCGCCATCTGCGGTGAACATGCCTTCATCCGCGAAGCCTTTGGCAACTCGGTGCTGTACATCGACTTTGATGTACCGCCGGATAAACAGGTGGCCCAGATTTCGCGGCATATGCGCTGGATCGCCACCAATCAGGAGGCGGCCAAGGCAATGTCCCAGAAAGCGCACCAGATTTTTCTGGAACGCTTCACGCTGGAACAACTGCTGCAAAATCTGGTGCCTTACCACGAAGCCCTGATCCAGCAGAAGGGATGGGTCTACACCACTCCCGCTGAAGCCCATCAGGCCAGGGTGGAGTACATCATGCGGGTGGAGCAGCAGCCCCTGAGTGAATTGGAGCGATCGCTCAACAGTCTGGCTCAGCAGGGCTACCCCAACGTCTCCGTCCTGCTGGTCACCGACGGCAGCCGCTGGGAGGTCGAGGGGCTACCTGATCTGTACGCTCATCGGATGCCTGTGCGGCTTCTCCATTGCGATCCGTGGCGCTACCGCAGTACGGCTCTCTGGTCGGGGCTTGCAGCGCTGCAAACTGACTACTTTGGCCTGCTGGACGAGGGCGTTCTCTATCCCAATCACGTCGATTCCCTGATGCGGCTGGTCAATCTTCGCGATCGCCAGGATTCTGCCCCCTGCATACTTTATGGGGGAGCCTTTGTCTCCGGGAAACTGGCCCACTTTCAATCGTTTGCTCTGGAGCCGCTGCTGCGCTTCGAAAGCTACATCGCGCCCAATGCTTTTCTGGCTCCAACTCAACTACTGTCTTCAATCCAGGGAAAAGCACCGCTGCTCAACAGTGCGGACGACCTCTGCCTGCTACTACACCTGTGCCAGCAAACCGACTTTCGCTTCAGCTACGAGGCCACGACTGAATCTCCCTTCCGGTCGGCGGCACTGGAGGATCTGGCTGCGCTTCGGTTTATCTTCTGGCATCAGGAGTTTGCCCCCGGCATTACCATCCAATCGGTTCAGCGACAACCGATCGCCCAGACAGAAAAGCACCTGTCGGAGGCGCTGGCGTATATCGAAGCGATGCAGAGCAGTAAGTTCTGGCAGATGCGATCGCTCTGGTTCAAGATCAAACGTCAGTTGAAGCTGACCCGTCAGTCCTGAAATACAACCACGTCCGCACTGCGAACGCGGTTGTATTTACTCTTCCTCTTCGAGGTAATCGTCATCCTCGTCTTCAACATCCGGGGGCGATACGGAGTTCGCGGAGACGACGGCTCCCATATCCAGCTTCTGCCGCACCAATTGTTCCACCTCCTTAGCAAACTCCGGGTTCTCCTTCATGTACTTGATGCCGTTGTCACGGCCCTGACTGAAGTTCTCGCCGTTGTAGCTGTACCAGGCTCCCTTACGGCTGACGATCCCCATCTCCTCTGCCATGTCCATCAAACAGCCCAGCGTCGAAATGCCTTCGCCAAAGATGACGTCGAACTCTGCCACGCGGAAGGGGGGCGCGACCTTATTCTTTGCCACCTTCACCTTGGCCCGAATCCCGAACTCCTCATTGCCTTTCTTCAGGGTTTGAATTCGACGAATATCCAGACGGACAGAGGCGTAGAACTTGAGGGCGTTACCTCCCGTAGTCGTCTCCGGGTTGCCGTAGGAGACGCCGATCTTCTGCCGTAGTTGGTTCAGGAAGATGACGCTACAGCCGGTCTTACCGATGTTTCCGGTGATCTTGCGCAGCGCCTGACTCATCAGTCGTGCCTGGAGTCCCACATGGGCATCTCCCATCTCGCCTTCGATTTCTGCACGGGGTACCAGTGCGGCCACAGAGTCCACAACCACAATATCAACAGCAGTGGAGCGCACCAGTTGATCGACAATTTCCAGAGCTGCCTCTCCTGTGTCGGGCTGCGAGACCAGCAGATTCTCGATATCGACGCCCAGCGCTTTTGAATAAGCCGGGTCAAGGGCGTGTTCAGCGTCTACAAATGCAGCCACGCCGCCCGCTTTTTGCACTTCGGCGATCGCGTGCAGCGCCAGCGTTGTCTTCCCGGAGCTTTCAGGGCCATAGATCTCAATCACCCGGCCTTTAGGGAGACCGCCCCCCAGCGCCAAATCCAGAGTCAGTGCGCCAGTCGGGACAGTTTCAACCTTCATACGAGTCGCGTCACCCAGGCGCATGATCGTGCCTTTGCCAAAGGTGCGCTCGATCTGGGTCAGTACCAGATTTAATGCTTTTTCTTTTTCGTTGGTTTCGGTAGCTTTAGGCATTGCGTTCTTAGACTACAAGAGTGGAGATAGATGCGCGGTTGCGTATAGATATGGGGAGCGGGTGCAGTAACAGCGGGCTTAGAAGAATTGGAAAATCACGATGTCTTGAGGGGAATCTCGATAGGATGAATGAAAGTTGTAGTAAAGGTGACTTTGAGCAACCACTGATTTGCTTTATAACCAGAATCAACAAAACTGAATTCTGATTACAACCTGCGACCTGGAAGGCTCACATCCGGCAAATCTAACCGGGAACGGTCAAGGAAACGCTTATAACCCAGCCATTGCCGCCGATCGCCCGTCTGCTTCTGCCACGATTTCTGCCACTATCCTAGTGTAGATTTCCCTGAATTCACTTGCCATACAAGCGTACTATATTATTGCGAATGAAGCTAGTACAACAAAATGAAAGTTTTGTAAGGGGGCAGGGGGTGGGACCCTTCTTGGGAGCTACGCCCTCAACTCCCGTGTGGCAGAACGGAGTGTCCACAACACTAGCCTTTTTGAAAACTTCTCTACTGCCTGAATCGTTGCCTTGACCGTCGATGGGGAACTGCGATCGCCCCTTTCAAAACGCATAAAATCAAGCCCTCATTTTAAGAAAAACTTCCCTTTTTATCCAATTTTTGATGGCCCTATGACATCCCACCTGCCCAGCCTACTGTTTCCAGATACGGCGCTGTCTGTCGCAGGGCTAACGGCCTACATCCAGGCACTCCTCGAACAGGACACTCAACTCCAGCAGGTGTGGGTCACCGGAGAGGTATCCAGCGCCAACCGTTACCGCAGTGGCCTGTTTTTTACGCTGCAAGACCCGGATGCTCAGGCTGCCATTAACTGTGTCGTCTGGAACAGTCAGCTCTCCCGACTGGCAACGCTTCCAGAACCTGGTGAGCAGCTCATTCTATTGGGTAGAATTCATATTCATCCCCAGCGGGGCAGCTATCAACTCATCGTCTGGCAGGCTCTACCAGGGGGTGAAGGGCTAAGGGCGCTGCGCTATCGGCAATTGCGCAATCGATTGGAGACCGAGGGGTTATTCGGCTCTGATCGCAAGCGTCCTCTGCCGCCGCGTCCCCAAACCATTGCAGTGGTCACATCGCCGCAGGCAGCAGCCTGGGGCGACATTCAACGGACTTTAAAGCGACGCTATCCCGGTCTGCGCGTTCTGTTCTCCCCGGCACTGGTGCAGGGAGACCAGGCACCGGAATCCATCGAGCGGGCGATACAGCGCGTGCAGCGGGACGGGCGAGCAGAGGTACTGATCCTGTCGCGGGGCGGTGGTGCAGTGGAAGATATGGCGTGCTTTAACGATGAGCGAGTGGTGCGGGCGATCGCCACCTGCACAATTCCTGTCGTGGCGGGGATCGGTCACCAGCGCGACGAGTCCCTGGCGGATCTGGTGGCAGACATCTGTGCCCATACTCCCACCGCAGCGGCGGAGCAGGCTGTTCCACTATTCGTGGATGTACTCCACGAGCATCAGGAGCGGGCCATCCTGCTGCAGCAGGCCGTTCAGCAACGACTCGGGGATGCGGCAGATCAGATGGAAAGGCTGCGCGATCGCCTCTACCGTCTTCACCTGGATCATCGCCTCCGACAACAGGCACAAGTCCTCGCCTGGATGCGTCAACGGCTGATCGGCAGCACCACCCAGCAGTTCCAGCAGGCGACTCAGCACTGTCGATTGCTGCGGCAAAAACTGCTCACCCTCGACCCCCGTGCAGTGCTAAAACGAGGTTATGCAGTGGTGTGGGATGACCAGGGATCGATCACCCGCAGCGCTGCTGACCTTCAGCCAGCCCAGCCCCTCACCATCCAGTTGGCTCAGGGACAGGTGCGAGTCAGTGTGACTGAAATCTTGAATCAGGGCGATCTCAAAGCCAATTCCACTTCCCTATGAGTAATCCAGCAAACTTACCAAATTCCCAATCCAAATCATCCGACTGGAGCTACGAGGCTGCTGTCCGTCAGATTGAGGCCATTATTAACCGGATTGAAAACGGTGATATGGAACTGGCGGAGGTGTTCAGCCAGTTTGCGACAGCGGTGGATTATCTGAACCAGTGCGAGAACTTTTTGAACCAGCAGCAGCAGCAGGTGGATTTACTCATTGAAACGCTCACGGATGATGGTGAGGGCTTCTAGTGGGTCGTCTGGCATGGGCATCGCCATTTCCCCTCACCCTAAATTTCCTCTTCCAACGGGAGAGGGGCTTTTGATCCAGCTCCCCTTCTCCTGTGGGAGAAGGGGCTGGGGGATGAGGGAATAACGGCATAGATACCAAATGACCTACGAGTACTTGCAGCTTGGTGCCTATCCGAAAACCGAAAACCCCAATTCTGGAGGGCGCGACGCTACAGCGTCGCGCCCTCCAGAATTGGGGTTTTCGGATAGGCTCTTAGCTGGACTTTTGACTATTTTCCCTATAATGCCGCGAAACGCCCTCGCAGAGGGCGTTTCGCGGCATATTCAATTTAGTGCTCTTTTGTCACTTTGGCGGAGGGATATGGCGGAAAAACCCTCGTTCCAGTCGAGACGCCTGGAATGTGAATTTTGAGGCTCCGCCTCCTGCTACAGGAAAGGAGGCAGAGCCTCCAGAGGAGCATTTCCAGGCAGAGCCTGGAAACGAGGTGCGAAATGCTGACTGCGCCAGCGTTTCAGGAAAAATCGGCGCGATTTAGTCAAAAGTCCAGTTAAAACTACCTCTGTTTTTTGTGGGGACCGCTAAGCGCCCCACAAAAAACAGATTGGTATTTCCGCTGTATCCCTTTCCCGAAACCGTTATGCTACCGAAGCAGAATATATTTATTTTGTTAAGTTCATCAAAGAACGTGCATTTTGTTGCAGTTCCGGTTATTCTTCTTTTTTGGAACCTTTTTTCTCGATTTGGATTCCCTAAGCCTTAACAATAGAGTGATTTTTAAGCGCGTGAGATACAGATTTTTTGTTGAAAACTGCGCGATTTGCGGTTCTTGGCAAAAAATCTGGTTTTATCTACCGGGTAAAGTGCTGTATACAAGCAGGGTCGTCCTGTAACACAGTGCCCCTACACCCAGTGATTTACGTACAGAGCGATCGCTTTCCCAAAAATTTGATCATTTCCTTCTGATCTGCGAGAGCGGTCACTGGAAGAGACAGAATCCTTCGAACTTTAATCTGGAGTCATGCAGAAAAAGGCAATTTTCTTCGGCAGAATATTCCTGGTGGCAGGCACCTTCCTGTCCTGTGTGGTAGCGATCGAAGCCTACCAGAAAATCGAAGATGCCCGCGCTGTTGTTAATCCTGCTGCCCAAACTACGGCACCTGTCAGCGTCGTTCCTGCCAATCCGCCCACTCTGCAATTCATCCCAACGGAAACCCCAGGTACTGCGAAACCAACAATGGGCGATCGCTCCACCATCGCCCTCAACACTGGTGAACCCGGTGCCCCAGCCCAGCAGATCGCTCAACTCCGCCCCAACGAGATCGCCACCTCCTGGGTTGGGGCATCTTTTCCAGTGGAAAACTTTCAGGCGTACACCTCTCCTTTTGGCTATCGCCAATCCCCAACCGGGGGTTATAGCCAGGAATTTCACTATGGTCTTGACATTGCTGCTCCTCAGGGCAGCTACATCCGCAACTGGTGGAGTGGAACGGTTGTAGAGGTTTCTGACGACTCCAACTGCGGTACCTCGGTGGTGATTGAGTCCGGTGGCTGGACCCACATCTACTGTCACATGATTGGCAACGTTGAGACCTCTGGCGGTCGTCGCTACATGATCGATCGTGATGGCGGTGTCCAGATCTTCCAGGGACAGACCGTTATCGCGGGTCAGCGTATCGGACGGGTGGGTATGACCGGACGGACGACAGGCCCGCACCTGCACTGGGGGCTGAAATACAACAGCAACTGGGTTGACCCCGCACTGGTGCTACGCGCTATGTACGGCAATCAGCAGAATGCGCTCAGTCGGACTCCTCAGCAGGTTTCCTCGCGCACGAACGCCAATTAGAGTCTTTAGTAAAGCCCTGTTTTCAGTTGGCGCGGCGAAGCATCGGCAACCGAAAACAGGGCTTTACTTGATGGTAAACTCCTTAATTCCGCTGCCGCCCTGAGGCAAGATGTTCGGCGCGGGAAAGTGCAGTTCGGTGTACCGAACTTCCCCACCTTCAATCAAAAGCTATTAATTCATTGGTGGCCTCCGTCCTGGAGTTTTAACTAAATTGCGCCAATTTTTTCTGAAACGCTGACGTAGTCAGCTTTTCAGGCAAAATTGGCGCTAAAACCAAATATACCGCGAAACGCTATCGTAGAGAGCGTTTCGCGGTATTGTAGGAAAAACAGTCAAAACTCCAGTTCAGTCGCGACGTGTGGCATTCTGTTAGAAGAGAGCATTTCCTACGGAGTTGCACGAGGCGCGAATCGCATCCCTTATGGTTCCCCCCAAGTTGAAGTCTCTCGTCCAGCAGGTTCCCTATATCCGGCGGTTGCTGAAGGAGCGCGATCGCCTGTTACGTGACCGCGAGCAGCTCCTGGATCAGGTGCAGAGGCTCCAAAGCAACCAGCTTTATCTACCGGGGCACTACTACTCGGCAGTGCCTGATGTCGAAGAGCTGAAGATGCGGGATAAGGAGATTTTTGGCGACAGACCCCGCGCTCTTCCGGGGATTGACCTGAATGAGGCGGAGCAGTTGAACTTACTGAACCAGCTCAAGGTTTATTACTCGGAGTTGCCGTTTACGCCCCAGCCTGCGCCTGACCTGCGCTACTACTACGAAAACGACTACTACTGCTATTCTGACGCGATTTTCCTGTATGCCTTGCTGCGTCACTTGCAGCCCAAACGGTTAATTGAAATTGGCTCTGGTTTCTCTTCCGCCGTCACCCTGGACACCAACGAACGGTTCCTCAACCATCGAATTGCCTGCTGCTTTATCGAACCCTTTCCCGATCGCCTCCGTACTCTGCTGAAACCGGAGGATCACGAGCGCATCAATATCCTCTCAGTCCCATTGCAGGACGTACCGCTGAGCAAATTTGCCGACCTGATCGCCGGAGACATCCTATTTATCGACTCCACCCATGTTCTCAAGACAGGCAGTGATGTGAACTATCTTCTGTTTCAAATCCTGCCCAGTCTGGCCACGGGAGTATATGTCCACTTCCACGATATTTTCTACCCGTTCGAGTATCTGCGGGACTGGGTGTACGAGGGCCGCGCCTGGAACGAAGCCTACGCCCTGCGTGCCTTCTTGCAGTACAACTCTGCATTTAAAATTGTGCTGTTTAACACCTTCCTGGAAACCTTCCACACCAAATTCTTCGAAGCAGAAATGCCGCTTTGTTTGAAGAACTGGGGCGGTAGCCTATGGTTACAAAAAGTAGCATAAACCTGGTTCGTAAATCCACAATCCGTAGGGGCACAGCATTCGGGAATACGGTGTGAACACCGTGAAGGATTGTCGCCGAATGCCTTGCCTCTAGGAAGTTACCGCATATTCTGTTTCTTTTCCTTCTTGGGGTCCCGTGCTGCTGCCGCTGCTAATTCCGCATCCAGCAATGTCTGCCCGGTGGCGGCAAGGTAAACGTCGTCCAGACTGGGTCGCGATTGGGAAATACCAAAGGTAGGGAGTCCCGCCTGCTTGAGGGATTGCTGAATCGTAATCAGGGCATCGCTCTGGGGGGAAACCACCAGATTCAGCGAATTGCCCTGGGAACTGTTAATGATCACCTCCTGAACAAAGGGGAGGGATTGCAGCATGGACTTAGCAGTTTCGGCCTCCTCGTTGGGGGTAAACTCACGGATGCGGAGTGTGACGCGATCGCCCCCCACCCGGTCCTTTAACTCCGACGGAGTACCTGTAGCGATGACCTTACCCCTGTCAATAATCGCCACGCGATCCGCCAGGGCATCCACTTCTTCCAGATAATGGCTCGTGATCAGAACGGTCGTTCCTGCTTCGCGCAGCTTGCGCAGAAAGTCCCACACCACAACGCGACTTTCAATGTCAAGCCCAACGGTCGGTTCATCCAGCACCAGCAGATCGGGCTGATGGAGCAGTCCGCAGGCCAGGTCCAACCGCTTGCGAATCCCACCGGAGTAGGTGCCGGATTTCTTATTGGCCCAGTCGGCCAGACCCAACAGGGTGATAACCTGATCAATCCGAACTTTGGCGGCAGTGTTGGGAAGGTGGTAGAGCGCTGCCTGGAGTTGCAGCAGTTCCCGCCCGGTGAGAACTTTGTCGAGAGCGACCTCCTGGGCGACATACCCCAATCGCTGCCGGGCCAGTTTGGGATTTTGCAGGACAGAGATGCCAGAAACTTCTAGTTTGCCGCTATCGGGAGTTGCCAGCGTGCAGAGACAGCGCAAGGTTGTGGTCTTTCCTGCGCCATTGGGACCAAGTAGACCAAAGATCTCGCCTGGTTCAACCCGGAGCGACACATCTTTGACGGCTTCTACTGAGCCATAGCATTTTTTCAGGTTCTCGATTAGAACGGCAGGAGGCATAGGAATTGCGATCGCAGCATCTACATCTACCTATCTTAGAATCTCGGATTAAATCAAACTGAATATTTTTTGCTAAGTAACTGGGCGTGGAAAAAGTTGAAACCCCAAAAGCTGTTCCGTCCGCTGCGCGGGCGGAACAGCTTTTGGGGTTTCAAGCTTAATCGTGCCTACCTAATTACTGGAGTTTTGACTATTTTTTCTACAATGCCGCGAAACGACCTCTGCGAAGGCGTTTCGCGGCATCTTTGGTTTTAGCGCCGATTTTCCCTGAAACGCTGACTGCATCAGCGTTTCAGGGAAAATCGGCACAATTTAGTCAAAAGTCCAGTACTAAGGAGCGCGGCTTAGCCGTGCTCCTATCAAAAAATATTCCAGGTTAGGTTAAGAGGTTTTTCGGGTGGTACTTCTGCGACCACGGGTAGGTCTGGGAGCAGGTTCAGTCGGGGGTGCCGAAGAACGCCGTTTGCGACCACGTCTGGGAGACTCTGGCGCTTCTGATACCTCCGGTGCTCCTGATATTTCAGTTGTTTCAGTTGCTGCGGTGGTTTCAAGTTCCGGTTGTTCTTCTACTGCAGATCGGCGGCGAGTCGCTCGTCGAGTGCGGGGAGTCTTACCGCGCTGAGAGTCAGCCAGGTAAGACTTGAGCGAGGTTGGGCTAATTCTCACACCTTGGGCGCTCAACATAACAGCTAACTCTTCGTAGCTATAACCGCGATCGAGGGCAGTGGTGATGTTGTCTTTGAGAGCAGCGATCGCTTCCCGCAGCGACAAGTTCTCTCTGGGTTTCTCAGGCAGTTTTTGCAGTGCAGACGTTGCTTGATCGATGGAATCTTTGGAAATGGAGGAGGAGCGCCGTCGAGTGGCAGGCATAGCTTTTTCCTGTGCTAAGAGAATGATTGTTTTGAGTGGTTTCGCTTTAAATAAGTAGGTAGGGGCGATTAAACTTAAAACCCAAAAAGCTGTTCCGCCCGCTGCGTGGGCGGAACAGCTTTTTGGGTTTTAAGTTTTCCCACGCCCACTTACTTAAATTGTGAGTCAGATTTCAATGAACCATCTCCACTAAAAGACGAATTTCAATTCATCTGCATCTCCCACAATGGATTAAAGAACACGATACTCCCATGCTACCGATAATTACCAAAAATAATTCGGAAATTATCTTTGCTTGGTGTAAAAACCCGTTGTTATGACTTCCACTTTACCCCTTTCTAGCTACAGAAATTAAAACACCTGAAGATGATGAATCTTTGTAGTCCACGTTCATTAAAGCATTGTGTGATTATCCTCATTCACTTCACTGTCTGAGGCAAAGATTCGCGATTGAAGTGTCATATCCTTGATACTGGACTTTTGACTATTTTTATTACAATGCCGCAAAATGCTCTCGTAGAGAGCCTATCTGTTTAGCATTTTCGAATTCCCGTCAGGGCTACGCTCAGGCGGGAATCCGAAAACCTATTTTGAGCGTCTCTCGCATGTTCCTGCGCCACAGGAGCACGCGAGAGACGCTCAACGCATACTCATGGGTCGTTTGGCATGGGCATTGCCATTTCGCCCTCACCCTAAATCCCTCTCCCGCTGGGAAACGCTCAAGTTTCTTGAGCAGATGTTGTGATAAGAGCGGCGATTGTCGTCAAATAAGCGACCGTTTCTAACGTGTATGACATGGTGCCCAGCACTGGGTCAGCCGCTCATATCTTGCACCAGAACCCAAAACCCTGATTCTGCCGCCGCTTAGCGGCGGCAGAATCAGGGTTTTGGGTTCTCTTTGGGCAAGGGGCAAGATGTCAGGAGAGGGACTTCCGATCCGGTTCCCCTTCTCCTGTGGAAGAAGGAGCTGGGGGATGAGGGAATAGCGGCATAGATACCCAATGACCCACGAAGTAACTGGACTTTTGACTAAATCGCGCCGATTTTGCCTGAAAAGCTAACACAGTCAGCTTTTCAGGCAAAATCGGCGCTAAAACCAAATATGCTGTGAAACGCTCTCTTAGAGAGCGTTTCGCAACATCATAGGGAAAATAGTCAAAAGTCCAGGTTAGAAGTGACGCAACGATAGGCCCAAGTATCAGGCGGGAATTCTATGGGTATCGCCATTCTCGTTAAGACAGGGGTGTGGGGGCATTGCCCCCACACCCCTGTCTTAACAACACTGGATACGGCGATAGAAGAAAGAAATTTGCTCAGGGCGCATCTATGAAATTTTTCAGTAAGGCTGCTCGCCTGCCGATTCGCAGCAGCCTTGTTCGTAATCGGTGGGCAGGGTTTACCCTGGTTGAGGCACTGTTCATCGTTGGCATTATGGCAATATTACTGGCGATCGCTATCCCCAGTTGGTTAACCTTTGCCGAATCCTGGACACTTAACGCTGCACAAGAAATGGTCTTTCAAGAAATGCAGGTGGCCAGGGGGCAGTCGGAGCGCTATTCCTCCTCCTGGCAGGTGAGCGTCCGCGCATTGACAACAGGCACGGTGCAGGTTGCAGCCCACCCTGTCGCGGTTCTGCCGGAACAGGCTAACTGGCAGACGCTAGATAACCGGGTTCGACTGCTGACGACAGAAACAACGCTCGATCAGGTTAATGGTATCTTTCGGATTCAGTTCAATCACAAAGGGACAATTCATGGCCAATTGGGCAGAGTGACATTGACCATGAACGGGCGTGTTAAACGATGCGTGATTGTCTCGACGCTACTCGGCGCTTTTCGCAAAGGAATCAACCGTCCCAATGACAGTAATCGCTGTGATTGAGACACTGAGTTGATGTCTGATTGAAACCCCATGAACAGATGTGTAGCAGCGCTAAGCACTGCTACACATCTGTTCATGGGGTTTGATCGCGTGCAAAGTGCAGTTCGCCTCTGCACTTGTCGCTATAGCGGCAATATCAATTCGCCAGTGCCAGCGATCGCCTCCCCAATGGCCCAGGCTCCAATGTGCTGGTTCTCGAAAAACTGGATAGTTTGATAAGCCTGACTGGGAGGCACCATCAGCACAAAACCAATCCCCATATTGAAGGTATTGAACATTTCAGGAAGGGGTACAGCACCCACAGAGGCCAACCAGCGGAAGATGGGGGGAGCCGTCCAGCAGTCTGGATCGACCTGTACTGACAGTCCTTCTCCGAGGCAGCGAGGCAGATTTTCGGGGAGACCACCTCCCGTAATGTGGGCCATGCCGTGAATCGCCAGTCCAGAACGAAGCGCCTCTAATACCGGACGAACGTAGATGCAGGTCGGGGTGAGCAGCTCGTCTCCCAGCGTTCTACCACCCAATGCTGGAGGGGCATCGGTCAACGTTGCGCCGCTGGCTTCCAAAATCTTGCGCACCAGACTGTAGCCATTGCTGTGAATTCCCTGACTGGCCAGCCCGATCGCCACATCACCAACCTGCACGGCTGCACCATCCAGAATCTGGCTCTTCTCCACAATCCCAACACAAAAGCCTGCCAGGTCATATTCTCCGGGCTGATAGAAACCCGGCATTTCTGCCGTTTCACCACCTAACAGCGTGCAGCCTGCCTGGCGGCACCCCTCTGTCACCCCTGAAACCACCTGACTCAACTGTTCGGGGTTGAGCTTTCCAGTGGCCAGGTAGTCCAGAAAAAACAGGGGTTCAGCGCCACAGGTCAGCACATCGTTGACACACATGGCAACCAGATCAATCCCAATGGTGTCGTGGCGATCGCTCTGCTGGGCCAATTTAAGCTTGGTTCCCACCCCGTCCGTCCCCGACACCAGGACAGGCTCTCGATACCCGGCAGGGAGTTGAAACAGCCCACTAAACCCCCCCAATCCTCCCAGAACCTCCGGGCGGCGAGTGCTGTTCACCATATCACGGATGCGCCGCACGAAATCGCGCCCCGCCTCCACATCTACCCCGGCTTCCCGATAATCCATAGCGCCCTTAGAGCTTACCGGGTGTATTTTAGCTTGGGTAGGGCATCATCAGTGAGTATCACTAAGAGCCGATTCGAGAACCCAAATTTTGGGAGGCGCGACGGTGTAGCGTCGCACCTACTCAAATTTGGGTTCTCGGTTTTCGAATCGGCACTAGTAGTCCACCAAAGAAACTTTGCCTGGTTAGTGTGGCGCGCGAAGCGCGCCACACTAACCAGGCAAAGTTTTTCAACCAGGCAAAGTTCGCTTGGCGAACTACTAGTGTTTAGTCAAGCAATATTTGTCGGGTGATGTGCCGCGCGGAGCGCGGCACATCACCTAGTCAAACCGTCAATTTTTAATTGACTGACCACTAGGCGGGTTTCGATAAGGGACTGTTCAAGCGCCGTACCAGCAATTGCGACTTAAGGCCATATTCGATCGCCTCTAACACCCGAATTACCCCGGTCGTGTTGATCATTTCTGGGCTTTTCCCGGCTCGCTGCACAGCCTGCATCGCCTTTTCGGTGAGCTTATGGCTGGTATAGCCCGTCATCACCAGTACGAGATCGGCACTGGAGACATGGCTTTCGGCCTGTTCTGCAATCTGAGGGCCAGCCTGGGCTGTACACCAGACGAGGGTCACTCCAGAATCGCGCAAGCGGTTGCGGACGGCAGTCTCCAGGCGATCGTGGCCGCCAAAAATGACCACTTTCCCAGCAAGCTGAGTGTAGGGATTGGGACGCTTTTCAGAGGTACGATGCCGCACTCGGGGCTGCACATCGGGGCTGCGTTCGACGCGAGCACGGTTCTCCAGTGCTTTGTTGTAAATAAAATTCAGTGTCTGCTCGTGAGTTCCACGCAGTCGAGCGACTGGCCCTTCTTCACTTTGTTCGTTAATTTGCCCGATCAGAGCATCAACCACTTCGTCCAGTGAGCCGATTGCCTTGAGTTCGTGTTTGTAGCCCCAGATCGCGACAGAGGCATCCGTTGCACTGTAGAAGTCCTGCTGTTCAGCGATCATTTCGAGCAGATCTTCTTTGAGTGCCTGCCGCCAACGATTCGCCTGCTCTGTGAGGCGTTCGTCCAGCAAACGCTCTTCATTCAAAATCATCTGCCGATCCACCATTTGGGCAGCAAAGTTCGGCGCATCGACAAGTTTCTGACGGATTTCTTGGGCTTTGTCTTCCAATTTTTTTCGCGTAATACTGTCGGTAAAATCTCCTGTTCCAAACTGAGTCAACATCTCTTCAGTTTGGGCAAGCAGCGGTTCCAGACGCTGTTTGATTTCGGTTATCTTTTGGTCAATTTGCTGTTCTCGCTGCTGTTGTAGTTGTTTTTCCTTTAGTTCGATTTTTGCCAGAGAAAGCAGATCCTGTACGGATGTCTCTATATCATCCAATTCTGTGATATCCATAACAATCTTCCCAATAAAATTAACTTCATCTACTTTGGCCAGCGACACTTCATCTGGTTGATTCACCTGGGTTGCTGGCCTGATAAAGAGAGACTACCAGAATCCTCCAACTTGATCGACCAGCGTTGCCACCCTTTGCAGGATTTGAACAGAGTACAAGAGTTTCATCTGCCTGAGGGATTCGACAGGCATTTCCTCACCCTGCTGTTCACAGCCAATGGAAGGCTATAGCAGGCAAGCTCTTGATCGACCATGAAGCAAAAGCAAAAAATTCACCTTTGTGGATTGAGTCTGGATACGATGACAGCGATCGCCCCCTGATTCTCTCGACTACTGTTACGTTAGTAAGCGGTGTGATTCCAGTGAATCAACTGAATTTATGGTTTGTCCTGCGTGATTACTCCTATGCCATCTATGCAATATCGAAGATTTGGTCGAACTGAGCTATCGATGCCTGTATTCTCCTGCGGCGGCATGCGCTACCAATTTAAGTGGCAGGACACGGCGATCGCAGACATCCCTGATGACAACCAGGCGAACCTGGAGGCCACCATCAGGAAGGCGCTGGACTCTGGGATTTGCCACATCGAAACGGCGCGGGGCTACGGCACTTCTGAAGTGCAACTGGGGCAACTATTGCCAACCTTTCCGAGGGACGAGTTAATCGTGCAAACCAAGGTTGCACCAACCCAGGATCCAGAAGAATTTCGACGCACCTTTGAGCAGTCCCTCGCAAACCTTCACCTGGACTATGTGGATCTGCTGGGGCTACATGGGGTGAATACAGCGGAACTTCTGTCGTACAGCATCCAACCGGAGGGCTGTCTGGATGTCGCACGGGAGCTTCAGAAGGAGGGCAAAATCCGCTTTATCGGGTTCTCGACCCACGCCCCTACGGATATCATTGTACAGGCGATCGCCACGGGTGGGTTTGACTATGTTAACCTGCACTGGTACTTCATCAACCAGACCAATTGGCCAGCCATTGAAGCGGCCACCCAGCAGGATATGGGGGTGTTCATTATCAGCCCTTCTGACAAGGGCGGAATGCTCTACAATCCCCCCAAAAAACTGATCGACCTGTGTCAGCCGCTCAGCCCGATGGTCTTGAATAACCTGTTCTGCCTGAGCCATCCCCAGGTCCACACCCTGAGCGTTGGCGCAGCACGCCCCTCCGATTTTGACGAACACCTGAAAACCCTGCCCCTGCTCGACAACGCCTCCGAGATACTGCCCGCGATTCTGGAGCGCCTGGAGCAGGAATTTATCAACTGCCTGGGCGAAGACTGGTACAAAACCTGGGATAAGGGACTACCCCAAATTGAGGACACCCCTAACGAGATTGGTATTCGCACGATTCTCTGGTTGAGAAATCTGGCGATCGCCTACGGCATGGTGGAGTTTGGCAAAACCCGCTATAGTATGCTGGGCAACGCCGACCACTGGTTCCCCGGCAGAAAAGCAGAGAATCTCGACCAGTTCGACCTCCAGCCCTGCCTCACCAACAGTCCCCACGCCAACAAAATTCCTGCTCTCTTGAAGGAGACCCATGAGTTATTGGGCGGCCAGGAAACCCAACGACTGTCGCAGCAGTAGGCCACACCATTTCTGGGCAGGCTGACATCTTCTTTTGACTTAATCGCGTCGATTTCACTGAAACGCTGACAAAGTCAGCGTTTCAGTGAAATCGACGCTAAAATCAGATTTACCGTGAAACGCTCTCTGAGAGAGCGTTTCACGGCATTGCAGGAAGTAAAGAGTCAAAAGTCCAGGGAAAGCGGTTGGCACGCTAACATCCGGTGCTTCGTTCAGACCAATGGTTTGTGGGAGGGTACACCGACTGCACGAGGAAAATCCGGAGGGGTGAAGGCTGTTTTTTTCAGGTATAAACAATGACGAACACTGTGGCTAAGGGGGGTCGTGAACGATTCAATGACTTCAACGGTGCCGCCCAGTTGATCCAGTGCAGCCTGGAGGCCGATCGCCTCCTCCTCTGTCCACTGGCCGCGATACAGCACTGCGGTTCCTCCCAGCTTCAGCAGCGGCAGGGCATATTCAGCACAGACCGGAGCAGGCGCAACGGCACGGATCAACGCCACGTCGTAATGTTCCCGGTGTCGCCGCTGCTGGCCCAGATCCTCCACCCGGCCAACCCAGGTTCTGGCATTGGTCAGCTCCAGTGCGGCAATCAGGGCGTCGATAAAGGTCAGCTTTTTGCGGGTGGAGTCCAGCAGGGTGAGGCTGGCCTGGGGTAGGGCGATCGCCGCCGGAATACCGGGAAATCCCGCCCCTGTGCCGATGTCGATAATGCGAATCGGCGCTGGGTTGGCTGGTGCATCAGAAGAGGCGGTTTCTAGCTCAGGTTGAGACGGTGTAGCGATCGCCCCTTCTGCCTCCTTGAGCAACCGCTGAACGCCCCGCAGCGAATCCCACAGGTGCTTTTCCCAGAATTCCTCTGGCCCAGTAATCCGGGTCAGGTTGAGCTGTTGATTGCCCTCCAGCACGCGTTCATAAACTTGCTGGAACTGCTGCTGCTGCTGCTCGGTAGGTTGCCAACCCAGCGTTTCCTGCCACACTGATTCTGCTCTGGGGAGTGCCGCAACCACTGTCATGCCTGATCCTTCCTGAAGTTTTTGATTGAGGACTGTTTTGGGAAGGCGTGGCGGAGCCGCGCCTTCCCAAAACAGTGATGGGTTTTAGTTTTATAAGGATACTAACCGACGGGCTGCATCAGTTCTGCCGGATTGACCGATTGCAGTTCCCCGTGGTGAAGCGTCCAACAACGGTCGGCGATCGCCGCCAGTTCTCCGGCATCGTGCGACACCACCAGCAGGCTCCAGTCCCGCTTCAGCTTAGCCAGCAGGCTAACGAGCTGCTGTCGCATCGACCAGTCCAGTCCCGCCGTCGGCTCATCCAGCAACAGCAAAAACGGTTGACGGATAAGCTGGACGGCCAGCGCCAGTCGCCGCTGCTGCCCGCCGCTGAGGGAGCGGGGCGAGGTCTTGAGCGACAGATGGGATAGTCCCACCTCCTGGAGTGCCTGGTCAATCCGGTCCTTGCCCAGCTCCGGATGACCGAGCCGCAGTTCTTCCAGAATCGTGTCTCCACAGAAGTGCCGCTCCGGGAACTGGAAGACCAGCCCCGCAAGCTGGTGAAGACTATCAGGATTCAGCACCTGATCACGCCAGAGAACATTGCCCGACGTGGGTTTTGCCAGACCCGCCAGAATTTCTAGCAGCGTACTTTTGCCGGAGCCGCTGGGACCAATGATTAATCCTAACTGCTGGGGGGCTAACTCCAGGCTGACCGACTTTAGCACTGCAGTGGGGGTAGCAGGGGGATGATAGGTCAGGTCTCGGAGGTACAGCATTCGCGATCGCCAGCAAGGAGGTCTCTCCCATTGTAGTGGGTTCCCCCTCAGGAACATTTAACCCGGTTGGTCGCGTCCCTTAAACGAACTGGACTTTTGACTAAATCACGCCGATTTTTCCCGAAACGCTGACTGCGTCAGCGTATTCGTTTAGCGTCTCTCGCGTTTCCCTGCGTCGCAGGGAAACGCGAGAGACGCTAAAAATTACGTTTTCGGATTCCCGCCTGGGCCTAGTCCAGGCGGGAATCAAGATCTTAACTCTGCACTCTCTACCCCTCTGCGATGTGCCAATTTTGTTCAACTGTCAGGTGGACGCCCCTTTGAGGGCGGTGTTATCTTCTCAGAAGCATCGCTTGCGTCCACCTCATTCGTCTGCAATTGCTCACCTAATTTTTCTCCTCCCCTGTCTCCTTTAGAACCGCTAAAACTGCATGAACCCCTCTACCCTGAAGGTCTTCAACGACCCGGTATGCCTGTCTCAATCCTGGAAGCGCTTCGGTGCAATGCTTTCTGCTGCATCAATTGGCCTGACGCTGTGGGTATCCCCCGCACAGGCCGATCCTTTCCGTCAGACCAGTCCCCGTCAGGTGGGTGACAAAGCAGAGGAGGCGTTCCGTGCCTGGTTCCAGCAGGGCAACTACAGTGAGGCAAAGCAACTACTGCAACAGGCAGAAGCCAGTGAACCTCTCACCCATGCCATGCGGGCCTCTCTAGCCTACCTGGACGGAGACATCGAGGCTCTGGGGAGCAATGCCACCCAAACCCGACAGACGGCTGAGCGGTTGATTACCACTGATCCCTTGCGCGGCAATATGTACATAGCAGTTGGCTACTTCCTGGAAGGGGCCTACACCTGGGCGAAAAATGGCACACTCCAGGCTGCCCCCACCGTTCTCGGTATTTTTCAAAAAGTGCTGGATCATCTGGGTAAAGCAGAACAGGTTGCCCCCAATGATCCAGAGCTGAACCTACTGAAGGGCTACATGGATATCATGCTGGCGCAATATCTGCCGTTTGCCGACCGGAATCAGGCGATCACCCGACTCCAGCAGCATGGTGGGCCATCTTATCTGGTGCAGCGGGGGGTGGCGATCGCCTATCGGGATCTGCGCCAGTACGACCAGGCACTGAGCGCTGTGAACGCAGCCCTCAACGAAACGACAGGCAACCCCGATTTGCTCTATCTGAAAGCCCAAATCCTGGTGCGTCAGGGCAAAGACCGGGAAAGCCTGGAATTTTTCCAGCAAGCCCTGACCCAGGAAAGCCAGTTGCCCCGAACGGTTCGCAACCAGATGGCATGGGAACAGTGCCGCGCCAACAACCGGGCCAACAATGTGCAGGACGACACCAGCAGACAGACCTGCCGTCCGTTGTTGAATCGAACCTGATAGATAAGTCAGTGGGCGCGATTAAGCTTGAAATCCAAAGAGCTGTTCCGCCTGTGCAGCAGGCGGAACAGCTCTTTGGGTTTCACCTTTTCCCACGCCCACTTACTTACTGGACTTTTAACTAAATTGCGCCGATTTTTCCTGAAGCGCTGACTGCGTCAGCGCTTCAGGAAAAATCGGCGCTAAAACTAAAGATGCCGCGAAACGCTCTCTAAGAGAGCGTTTCGCGGCATTGCAGGGAAAATAGTCAAAACTCCAGTTACTTAGCGCCTGCAACGCAGGTGCTAAGTATTCTTCTATTCTTATGGACGACCACCCGATGTAATGCAGGTCTCCATTGCAGCAGCAGTGCTAAACTCAATTTCGCCGCGCAGTCCCCGGACGCAGGCTGAGAAGCGATCGGGCAGGAAGCTACGCCGACAGTTATCCAGCACGTCTGCCAGTGCTACTGTGTTGTCAGAAGATTTGATATCGGTAAAGCAACTGGCCAGGGCATTGGGACGCCGCACACGTCGGCAGGCCGACAGGACATCCGCTGCGGCCAGAGCGCTGGCTTCGCTGCGAATGTCGCTGACACATCTGGAGATGTCTCTGGGGTGCAGCGCCTCAGCACAGGCTGAAGCCGCATCTGCTTCTGAAACGCCCGCTCGCAGCAGGCCAGCCGCACAGGAGGCATAGTCTCCAGAGCTGACATTGTTGAAGGCAGCGTTCGCAGGCAGGCTGAGTGCCACCAGACCTGCGGTGGTCAGAGACAGGCAAGAAAACCGAAATAGAGGTGTCACCTTTGAGGTTGCGCAGAGCGCCAATTGCAGACCTGACATCACCATAAACAATCTTCAATAAACGGCAAATCAATCAACATCATAAGTCCAGCGCCACAAATTCGTCATACCTCATTTGTTGTTGCGCTTCTAAGTCTCTGGAGTTTTGACTATTTCCCCTGTAGCGCCACAAAACGCTCTCTACGAGAGCGTTTTGTGGCGAACTTAATTTT
>CAZVXA010000060.1:0-32005 GCA_964630955.1 uncultured bacterium
CCTTTTGGCAACCCCTCTCTCCCTCCACTACCAGCGGTTTTTGAGAAGTTACTGACACAAACCCTATCAACTCGAAAGTTCCAATCCTGGGATGCGTAGCAAAATCTTTTGAGCAACCAACATTTCAAACTGAGAACGGATACCTCTCGCTGCGATCTGATTAGCGATCAAGACTCCTGCTTCAATATTGCGTTGGTGAGCAGCTTCTGTGAAGTTGGCTGACGTTACAAACACCTGTTCCTCATCGACAACAACACATTTTGCGTGCAAGCAGGCATTCGATTGACTTGAAAGCTCCAAAGATCTGGGGTCGTAAAATACCTCCGGCATCCTCCGCCCAGACCAAACGTGTTTGCGAAAGTTCTCCGAAAATTGCCTCAACAAAGTGGAGGTGGGAGTCTTGTCATTGTACTGACGCTTGATGTTGAGAAATAAGCGAACGCTGAGTTTTGGGTTAGCGTCCATCCGTTCAACAAGCGGTCGAAAGAGTTCTTGCCCTTTAGCCCCTTGATCAACCACGAAGCTGGAAATAAGGACACTGTGACGGGCACTGCGGAATAACTCACGAACGACAACTGCCGTATCTCTGGTTTCAGTGCCAAGTAGTTCAGGGCCAGTCCAGACCAGAGCGACCTGTTCCTGTTGCTGGTATCCGATCGCCCTCTCCCGCGCCAACAGCTTCAGCATATACGCCATGTGGGCTGAACTCATGCCCTGTTGCCGTAGCTGGTTCAGTTCAGCGGCAACCGCTCCTACCAGTTGCTCCGACATATAATTCGCCAGAGTAAAGGAGGAGACCGGGAAGCGGAAACGATCTGTTTCCAAAGCAGCAGCCAAATCTATAAGTGCAGGACGGCTCAAGCTCATGAATGGAGACATCATTGCACGGTATCCGGGAAAAATGCAGCTTCCAGTCCTGCCACTGTATTGACAACCAGTGCCCGATCCAGCATTTCATTGCGGCGTTCACAGGAAGTCTCAGCAATCAGCAGACACCCGTGACACGCTGCTCCGTGCAGCAGACGATCCTCCTGTTCATCATCGGGTTGATGCTGGGCACAGACAGGATCGTTCGAGCAAAGCCGACCATACTCCAATGCTCGACTGAGGTGTTCCTCAATCCGCCTGCCAACCTCGACTAATCCACCTAACGTTCCTTCTGACCCAGAGGTGCCAGTATGAAGCAAGATACCGTAGCCGATGTCTTTGAAGGCATAGATCCGTTCGCGGATAGCGCTGGAAGCATAACCGCAATCTAGAGACACGGCAGTAATCAGCAGATGGGAAAGGGAGTGCAGCATGATGTAGGCAGCACCCGGAAACCTGGCTTTTTCGTGGGGAATGCCTCTGGTATCCAGCCACTTCTTAAAGCCCTGTTCTAGCTGCTCCTCACGGGCTTTGACTTCTGGTCGCTCTAGCCATTGATGAACCGCTTCCTTCCGAATGCTGATAAAAACACCTTCCCCCAGATTTTCGATCGCAGGCACCCATTTCGGCTCAAAGTCCAGGTTGGCTCTGCGGATGTTGATGGCCAGGTCATCGATTTCCCCTTCAATATTGGGCATTGCCGCCTCAAAGCGTGTAAACCCGATGAGCGCCATGACCTCCCGCAGGCGATGCACCAGCACAATGCGATCGATAGACGATCGCCATTTTGTATCCAGTTCATCTAAGCGACGAGCATACCCCTGAAAGTCTTTGTCTGCCGTTAGGACTTCTTTGCCCATCTCTTCTGGACAGGCGAGTAGCGCTTCCAGTTCTACTTGCTTAATGCTTTTATCTGTAATAGATAGCCCGCTTTTACGGCGCTTCACCTCCGTCCAAACAGTATCTGCTCCAAAGTTCGCCAAATCCGAAAACTTGGGTTTCTTCAGTTCTTTCTGGATATCTGCCAAATCCTCAGCGAACTGCAAATCATCCTCATAGAAGCGATCGACTGCTCTTTTGAGTTCAGCAGCCTGATCGGGCATAGAGATGACGCTGAGAATCTGGGTGAAGTAAGCATTACTGGCAGAACGAACCAGCAGTCGGTTGTATTCAGCTTGACCCGTTTCAACAAGGTCGCCATCACGGTTGGTTTTGTAGCCGACACAAGGCTCCTGCCCACGCGGGCCTAACCAGGGGCGGTGTCCCTGGCACTTGCCCAGAACTTTTGAATCCTTGAGCTTTGCCTCAGAGAGGGGACGGCGTTTTCCGCACTTACAGCGAACAAAAATTTCCTCAAAATCGTTTCCAGACCCGCCCTCATCCAGCCAGAGCTGTTCACGACAGGTGGTGCTGAAATCGTTGTGAGCAAAGGCGTACCAATCAATATCGCTGAGATGACCGTTGGTGCAAGCTTGGACAAAACGCACGGGAACTGCTGGACAGGATTTCCCTTCAAATTTCAGACCCCCTTTAACCGCACTCCACGGTACTAAAGGTCGAGTACGGTAGACCTTACCATTCTGCTTAAATGTTTCGTCTACCTGAGCCAGAAACCAGGCAGGAAAAACAAAGGCATCAATTCCGCTGATTGCCGCCTGAGGATCACTTGATTGCTGAGGTGGAGTGTAGAGCTGAACGTCCTGTCCATCATTCAATCTCAAGCTTTTTGAAACCTTATAGCGGAGGCGATCTTCCCGAATTGGCTTGCGCTCACCCTTCCAATAGGTCAGTCCAGAGATAACAACCGAGCGCGTCGGCAAATCAACCATTGAACCAGGGCCAAAAGTGGTTAGCACCTGGCTCTGACGCAGCTCTCCATTGGGTTTGGACTTGCTCTTCTTGTCATTCATTTTCCTTCGTCCTCCACATCCATGCCGTAAGGGTCTCGTATCCACAGATTGACGGTCGCTTCAACATCACGCAAACTGCGGTAAGCCTTGAACTTCTGCCGTTCACGGGGTTCCTTATCTGCGTCTGCGTTGAGCGCGTCCAGCAACAGTGGAGGAGCTAAATCTGCTTCCTTCTGGTATTGCAATCGCTTATCTCGATTAGCAATCTGTTTCCAGGTGTCAATCAGGTCAAGCACCTGTGCCCTGACCTGTTGCCGCAGCTTACTGGTTGCAGCGGCATCTAAATCTGGGGTGTGGCTTTCAGCGCGACAGGCGATCGCCTCAACCACCCCATCAATCGCATCGGGTTGATTGTTGATGTTTGAGGCTCCCAGAGCTGGCGTCATTCCTGGAATGCCCAGGCGGGTCAGGGCAACTACCACTCCTGCCAACCCTCGATCCAATGCACGAGGGGAGAAGGGAGTGACGCTGGTTGCCTCAACTGCCCGGTAGAAGCTGTTGTGCCAGCTCTGGAAGCGTTCGTAGTGGGAGCGATCGCGTGGACGGTGAACATTGAGTAGCGTCACCACTAAACCAGGACGACTGGGATCTCGCCCAACCCGGCTGCTTGCCTGGATGTACTCTGCGGCTGTTTTGGGTTGGCCCAGAACCACCATCAAACCCAACCGCACAATATCGAGACCGACAGAGATCATGTTGGTGGCGAGTGCCACATCGACCCGTTCTTTTTCATGAAACAACAGGGCCAATCGGCGCTTGGTATTTGCAACCTTGTTGGTGCTCACCCGTGAGGTCAGCTCTTCAGGTTCATCATCAATCTTGCGACTGAGGAATGAGCCAACCAGTTCACCGTACCTGAGGCGATCGCCATACTTCGCTAACCGGGAACTCACTTCATCCTCAACGATTCGACGACTTCCCCCCAATTCACGCAGGGAGTTGAAATATCCCATCAGCGTCATGTACGGGTCAGCAGGGTTTTCTTTGTTCCGTTTGCCGCCTTGCCCCTCATACTGCTTGTAGGCAGATGCCATCAGCGCCAGGTAGGTTCTCAACAGAACGACCTTCAGACTGCGCCCCTGGGCTGCAACACCCAGGTATAGTCGTCCGGGAACCGAAAAGTCGGTTTTAGCAAAGAATGAATCGTGGCGGTTGGGACTTGGAGGCGGAAAGATATCGACATGGCTGCGACCAAACAGGGCTTGAATCTGATGTTTCGCTCGTCGAACCGTTGCAGTTGAGGCAATGATCTTGGGGCGAATGGGCTTACCAGAGTCAGCGCTGGCGTGGGAACAGAGGGTGTCGATCGCTGTTTCATACAGCCCAACCATCGTGCCAAGGGGGCCAGAAATCAGGTGCAGTTCATCCTGGATGACCAAATCTGGAGGTGGGAGGTAGGTTCCCAATGGTTTACCTGCGATCGTTGGATCGGCAGCGCTGTAGAAGCCCTCTCCCTCCTGGTAATGGGTGACGCGCCCAAACAACGCACCCGTCTGCCCCACCCAGGGGAGAGCCGCGAACTTATCAACCGTAGCGATCATGAAGCAGGGTAAGCGTCGGTAAATTGGTTCATCGACTGCGAGGATTGGCAGGGGATTGCGGCTGCGAAAATCACAGTCACGATTGACACAAACAACCTTGAGGTTTTTGGGAGCGTCTTCAGTAGGTTGAAGCTGAAAGGAGTTGGAAGAAAAGTTCTCTCCACACCAGGGGCAACGCTCCAGCGGAATGGGTGACGGCTTGCTTTTGCTATCCCGTTTGAAAGCAAGGGTGCGCTCACGGGCAGAGTATTCGTCTTTATCGCCTCTCTTGCCCAGTTTGTTCGGGGTTGCACCCTGCCCCACCCAAAGGCCAATCTCAAAGGGCCACTGACCCAATTTGGTTGGTTCTTTTTGACGTTCGAGTTCTAACGCACAAATTAGACGAGCGGCTCGTTCTAGCTGGTCAAGGGTGAGCAATCGTAGGGTGTATCGCATGAGGACGCTCATGCCAGCAGAGTGAATACCCGGATGTTTGAGGCGGCGCAGCACCAGGGTAAAGGCGGCAAGCCCCAGATAGGCTTCAGTTTTACCACCACCTGTCGGGAAAAAGAGTAGGTCAACAATTCCCCGGTCAAAGCTGTCTGGTTTGGCAATGCTGACGAGGTTGAGCAGGATGAAGGCAAGCTGGAACGGTCGCCATGCAGGAGGCTTGAAACTGTCTGGAGGTTGGTTCAATTCTTGACTGAGTTGGCGACGGCGAGCGATCGCCACCGCTCGATTGGCAACCCGAAATGCCTCCAACACCTGTGGATCGGCCAGGGCATTAATGCCAGATTCAATGCGATCGCACGCACGGCTGGCATCCTTCAACAACGCTTGGGCTACTTTGTTGGCCTGGGGTGGATGAATTGGGGTGTTCGATTGAGCGTTAATCCACTCACGATAGTCCGACACCATCGGACTGAGCATTTGCCGGATGACCTCCGCATTCTCTGCACTGGCCAATGCTTCCATGCCAAGTTGCACATCTGGCAATGGAGCAGCTTCTACTCTGGGCACTTCAGCTACGGGTATCCAGGTGGTGCAGACCTCAGTGCAGTGGTGCTGGTCGGATGCCTGGGCAATAACAGAGACATTGTGCCCAACAGCGAACTCGTATTCATGACGATACTGGAGGCTGGCGATCGCTTCATCAGGATCTCTGCTGTCTAATCCGCGCAAGTCTGAGCGAGGCACAAAACCTTCCAGGCAGCGTACCATCAGGCAAGTCTGGAAGGCAAAGGACATCTCTTTCTCGCTGGAGCGCATCTCACGATAGTTCACAAGAAAGATAGAGACTGAAAGCGTCCCTGGTTCAAATCGAGCGTCGGTGACGGGACGACAGTTGACGACTAAGGTGAGGCCGCTTCCGCCAGGAATGTCAATCTCAAAAGAGTCTTTGGAAGATTCAATGGGAACGAGAAGTGAGGCGGATTGAGGAATCCGCTGCCATCCCTCGGACTTGCGTTTCTTCTTGTCACCTGGCTCCTCAGCTTCGAGGGTCTCATCTTCCAGTTCAATCGGTGTGTAATCGCCCCAGTGGACTCTAGCCTGTAGTTCTTTTGTCTGCTGGGAGACCAGGAAGCTCATCCCCATTGAGGAGGGAAACAATGCTTTTCGAGCCGGGGCTGTTTCGGGTGATTGGCTGTCCTCACCTGCGGCCCCATCTCCCAGTTCTTCCGAGTTGACATCGCCTTCATCATCAGAGCGATCATCTGGTTTTGCGCCGAAGGGAGCCAGGAAACCAGTGAGATACCACTTGGAGGGAGCCTGCTTTAGCACTTCCCCCTGGTACTCAGCATCATCAGGTTTAGGGCCAACTAAATCGATTTGAAGGGCATCGACTAGAGTGGAGCGAATCTCGGCGGTAGTTAGTTGGGGCATGAATAGGTGTCTCCAGAACAACCGATAGTCTTCTCTTCAAAAAAGAGCTTGGGAAGAGTTAGCTTCCAAATGAAGTATTTGAATATAAAACCCAACACACTAGCCATAATCAAAGGGCTAAGTTTAAATGAGCTTATCAATCTCAATTTGTATTCCAGCCAAGAATGAATCGAAGACACACTGTTGCAAAATAAAATAAAGATCTTCGACCTGCCCAGGTCTTCTACCTTCCAAGTCTTGTCTAAGATACCTTAACAGGCTTTCACTTGCATGAGCATTTAACTCCAAATGCATTTCTTCGTGACGATAGGTTTTAATCCTATAAAGAGAATCAAACAAGTTCGGGTATTCATTCTTGATTTCATTCCAAAAGTAATTCCCCTTAGATATGGACTTCCCATAAGTTTCAATAGACTCAACAAAGCATCTATTGAAGGTATTGATAAAAACCTGAAAATCATCTCTGCTTTTGCAGACTTTAAGACCTAAAAGCTGGTCAGCCTCAGGGAAAGAGTTTGGACCAAAAATTAGAAGCCTGCTATTCTTTTTAATTAGTTTTTCAAGGAACCTTAAATCAGCCAAAACGGATTTAATTGAAGTAGTTAACCAGGTTTCACGGTTATTGAGATCAATAATTTTATAAATTGTTCTACGACCATCCTTCCTCGCATTGGTAACACCAACATAATCAGCAACAACACCAATTGATACCTGAGGCCGATTAGTATTGTCTCTATTGATCAATCCATACGACTGCAAGTGATTGATATAGGTCTGATTGCGCGAAATCTCGACAAAGTCCCTGATCTGTTTTGTGGATAGTAACTCTAACATCTCATACTCGTTAGGATAGAACAAACGCAGTTCTGAAACTACATGCTCACAGTAGTGCTGAATATTGTTATCTCTTTCTTGTTCGTTCTCTACTAAATATTCAATGTCAATTGGAAAGGGTCGTTTTTCATCCCTATCTCTGACTTTTGAATTAATAAAGCTACATGCGACTCTAGTTAGATAAGGATGACCACCATATCTCTTGTATAGGTACATAAGTGCATCGTTGTTAAACTTCAACCCCATCTTGTTCCCAAGGGTTTTTACCATTTCTTGCATTTCAGAGTATTCAAAACCCCTTAAAAAGTCGTGCGACACGATTCCAAACAATGGATTTTGAACACCCAGAACTGTATCTACCTCCACAACACCAGGATTAACGCCCGCAATGACAGCAATTATATTTCTGAATTTACTTTGGCATGACCAAAAAGACTGCCAGAATTCAATAAAGTCTAACTCCCAATGCTTATCAAACTTTGAGTAAAATGAAATCCATTCAATCTCATCAAAAACGAGCACAATTGTTTTACTTCTTAGCTTCGAAATTAACTGAGCAAATGACTCAGATGCTTTTCTTTCATCAAAGATATATTTCTTCATTTCTTTTTTAAGTTCTTTGAACTGGGAATATCTATCTACGATATCCCAGCAAATCTTTTCTAATAGTTCGAACCACCTAAGCTTCCTTATAGACGTATCCTTGCAATCATATATAAATACATCAGCTATTTTGTCAACCTCAAGCATTCTTTTTATTTTGTAGAGGGTTGATGTTTTGCCAGTTTTTCTAAGACCAAAAAGCCCCCGATTTTCTTGCTTTCTAACAGAGTCAAGAATGGTTGTTACGATAGTTCTTCTGCCAAAAAAATATGTGTCCTTATTTAGAGGTAATTTGAAATCGTAGAGATCTTTGCAATAAAACTGTTTGTCTAAAATATTTCTCACAAACCAATTATCTTTATCCCTTTTTCTTAAATCCTCAGAGTAAAAACCAATTGTGATGCGAGCTTGATCTTCTATACTGTCAGAATAGGAGTCAATCCACTGTTGAACATCTTTACTATCAGCAACAAGGAAACAGTTAAGCTTCTCTGCTCTACTCCTCAAAGGCTCCTCTAGCAGAATTTTGTCAATTGCTTGCATTGTTCTTGGTTGTAGATGCCTATAATGGGCATAAAATAGTGCTACTTCCTTAGTCAAACCATACATTTCGGCAATGGATTGTGACGGCTTCAGTAGATAAACTGACAATCTAGTATTATAGGCAACCTTAGATGCAGCCCAAGTAACATCAAACCAGTGAACAAAAGGGAATAGTATTTCTATCTCATCAGCACATTCTCCGTTTAGATGTCCATGGAGCACTCCCAATTTGATTTCCCCCATCTGTTTAACCTCCTAATCACGATATGTGTTGACTGTTAGGGTTAGACTCAAGAAACTTAGTCAATGAATTTAGTTCTGAAGAAATTTGAGAACCCCATCAATTTAATTCCTACGGCAACAGGAATTACTTCTCAATCTTCTGAATTCGCTTTACGGACTTCATCTCATCCATAACGAGGACGTAAGCCTTTGACTAACTCCATTTGCAGGAAAGCTATCGCATCCATAATTCCATTGCCTTCCTGGTTCTCCCGGATAGAATCCTTCAGTGCAGTAATATATTGGATTAGCTCTCGCTTGAGTAGGGGGCGATCGTGCTCCACATTTTGACGATAGCTCCAAACATCCCAGGCAATCAACCCGATGCCTAGTGCGGGATCTACAAGGGTTGAACCCCACTTAGCAGCAATCGCCGCACCTCCTTTGGCTAAAAGCTTGCTGCCTGATTTCGCAACTAAAGAGGTAACAACTTTGGTTCCTGCACTTGCAGCAGTTACAGCAAGAATTTTGGTGCTGAGATTACCAGTTAATGCACTACCAGACAGCCCTAGACCTTCAGTTCCAGTGTTAGCAACAATTTCAGAGAGGCTCTCTAAGTGCCCTTCCCAGTCTTGGTCAGCGACATGATAACGACTTTTGATGCTAGAAAACCTTACACCAACTGCTGAGGCGTAATTTTGGGCAGTACGCTCAATGACCTCTTTTAAGTCAGACAACGCTTCTTGATTCAAAACGTCTTCAGCAAATTTTCGATTAATATCTGCCTCCATGCGTCTCTTAATAATCTGATCGGCATTCAAGTGCTCTGCCTTCTCCTCTTTGGTTTGAAGAATTTTGAGTTTAGAGTCTATCTTGAAAGCCATCCATGCGAAGGGAACCCCAAATTCTGTCGCTTTCTGATGCAGAAAATTGAAGTACCAATCTAGAAAGGGTTGATCAATTTTCTCAATGCGCTTCTGTGCCCAGCGATCTAACTCTCCGACAACAAACTCCTCTGTGCTTTGGCTCGCCTCATGCAAAGAATTGACAAGCTGTTGATCAATCTCTGACCAGTCATAGTCTGTGTTGGTAGTTACGGCTGCTTGTGTGGCAGATGGTTGGGACATCTCATCGGCTACTGCAACCGAAGATGGCAGCGGAGTTAACCAGAGCCAAATCGTTAACAGCAGAATTCCCACAATTTGTCTTGAACCGTTAAAGAAGTTCATGCCACGCCCCTTATGAGTTAGCTTCAGCAAAAGATGTTTGAGCATCCTTCACTATGTGAATTGCTTTGAAGATTTCTCCGTCAATTTTGTCGGTGACGGTCATGATTCCATTGGTTGGGTTGTTCAGGACAGATTCTTTAACTTGAGCGATATAGTCGATCAAATTCTTGCGTAGAATTGGCTTTTCAATGTTGGCAGTATGGTTAGTATCCCAAACATCCCAGAGGAGAATGCCAACGCCAACAGTGGCATCCAAAAAGGTACTACCCACTTTTGCAGCGAGGGTGCCACCTGTTTTAGCCGCAAGTTTGGCTCCAACCTTAGCTACCATTTTGCCTGCAACGGCACTCCCAACTTTAGGAATTAGGGGTACGATGAGAGGCTTGAGAGCAACATAGGCACCAACTGCTGTCATCTGCTTGAGAGGCAACGCGACTAGGTTGCCTTCGATGCCAGGTATGGTGATTGAAATTTCGCGCAGGTAACGATCCCACTCAGCAGCAGAGATGCTGCTTTCGATTGGGATCTGGTTAAATTCCTGTCCCAGTTCACGAATGTAGGCTTTGGCTGTTTTCAGGGCGATATTTTGGAGTTGAAATTCTGAGATTTGCGGGACGAGAACTCGCTTTGCAAATTCTTCCTGAAATTCTCTAGTGATCTCTTCAGCAATTTTTTCTTGAGGAGAAGGCTTACTGGGGTCAAGCCATCGCTGAAATTGTCCAGAGATACCTGTAAAAAAGCTGCTGTACTGAAGTTGCTTCTGGTGGAAGTAGCCAAAGTACCAATCTAGGAAGCTTTCGTCTAAGCGTTGAGTGAGACCATCAGCCCAATCATCTACTTCCTTTCGGGCAAAAACCTCCGTTTTAGCACGGGCGTTCCGCATCTTATCTTTTGTAAGACGCTCGAACTCGTCCCAATCCCTTACAGGTGATGCAGCCTGGGCGACAGTGTTAGGGACAGTGTCAGTCTGAACAATTGCAGGTTGCGGTGCATCGTCAGACAGCGATCGCAACATAAACCACTGGCCGATCATTGGAATGAGCACAACGACCACGACTGTTGCCCAGATCCAGGGGGCAATACGCTTAGAAATATTGAGAAACTTTTCTAAAGCCCCAATTGGTTTTGGCGCTGGGCTATTCTCTGCAACCAGTGTATCGAGTGAGGTAAAAAAGGTAGTTGTTTGCTGGCCTGAAGCAGGGTCAATTTGCCAGATGCAAAAGGGAGTTTGCTGGACTTTGGAATAATTGTCGAACTGCTGTTTAAGAGCTTCGACAGAAACATTCAGTGTTGCTGCGATCTCCTGAAGACTGCTTTCAATCGTTTCCTGATTGCTAGCTAAGAGGTCACTGAACCAAACAGCGTTAGCCGCTTCATATGGAAAGAAGTCAACAGTTTTCCAGTAGTTAACGCCATTCTGCTGGCGCTTGTAACGTTCAATTGTTTCTGAGGTTGGTTGAATAGCAATAGAAGTTGTCATCTGTAATTGTTTCTGGTGATAGGGTGGTGCTTATTCCGCACTAAATAGGGGCAAATCTTCGTAGTTGGGGAAGGGGGATTCTTCGGGAGTAGAAGCTTTAAACTTGCGCTTTCGAGTGGGGGCAATACCTCTTTTCTCTTCCTCAGCCCGCTCTTGATTGAGTTTTAGCAGGCGGGCGAGAACTTCATCGTGGACTTCTTCGGGCCAGCGGTAGCGCCAGGGTTTCTTGCGTTTGCTGGTACCTTCCTCGTCTTCGTCTTCGTAGTCGAGCAGGAATTCGCAATCGGTGGGTATGTCTGTCCAACCGTAGGCATTGAGGACGGCTCGATCCATTTGGGCATGGAGTTCGCGCAGTTTGAGGATGTCGGGGTTGGTTACCGTACCGGAAGGCGAAGCGCCTACGTCGAGGTCGTGAAAGCGGTTGTAGGTGGCGGTGAGTCCTTCGTTGTGGCGGATCATGAGATCGGCGCGGAATTCGTAGTAGGCTTTGCCTGCGGCTTCAAGGGTGGGGTTGGTTTCCCAGTCAGCGGGAAAGGGAAAGGTCTCAAAGCAGTCAGATGGGGTGTAGCGGAGATCATCTTTCATGGATGATCCGAAGAATCGTGCCCAAACTTCGTGAATACGGGACTGGATGGTACAGAAGGTGGAAAATGTATCGAGCGCAAAAACAACCAATGCTTCAGAAAACACCATTCCTGGTGGCATGAATGCTACTGACCACTGAGGAGAGTGACGGGCAACGACCAACACTCGATCGCACTGGGCGATCGCTCTAAACAAAGCAGGGGTGGTTTCTCCAAAGCGCCACCAATACCTTGCTCGAATTTCCCGTTTTTGGGCTAATCGAGCAGGCTTTACCTTTTCTTCTATGATCGCCATCAAATCAGGGTACTTCCGGGCTTCATCCTCTTTCATCTCACCAAAATTGATGACATAACGATGATGAGCATGAGTCGGACTGCTGTTCACCTCTTCACCGCCGACATACGGAAAAATCAGTTCTGCGTTGCGTGGATCTTTCTCGACTAATCGGTGCATCTCAGCGATCGGTGTAGCATCGGGGTTCGTGTCATCGAAGGTGAATCCCATGCCCAACACAATACTGCCCTGAAAACTCTTGTTCGCATTTGCCAGCAGCACTGCCGGGTCATCATTGCCACCCTTGGCAAACAAGAATGCCGTAATTTTTTCAACGGGTCTGCCATCTAGAAGAATCGGAATATCAGGGGGCAATAATTTCGTCATAGTTCAGGGTTAAAAACCGAGATAAGTTGGTGTTATTTCAGTTCAGATACTTCAGCTCAATAACAGGTTTTGAAACGGCTGCGTATTCTTCCAGCGGTAGGTGTTGAAGTCTCGCTGATCGACTGAGAAGATACGACCATGTCCCAGATGCTCAGCCAGAATCACCAGGGAAGCATCAGCTAAATCCATCGGCAGATCAGCGTATTGCTGCATTAACTGCTCAACCTTGAGACCATGCACTGGCTCAAGGTCAAACACACTGAAGAGGTTTTGGGTGTAATTGTTGATGAACTTAAGCTGGGCGTTGATTCCCTTACGAACCAACAAAAGGTAACAGGTTTCAGTCATCACAGGCCAGGTTGTAATGAGAGGTTCGTTATGAGTCTGGAATGCTCGGTTTGCAGCTTCGTGATAAGTATCTTTCTGATCCGCAAGCGCCAGCCAGAAGCCCGTATCAACGATGATCATATTTTGCACCCCAGGATTCTGCGAGAGCCGACTTATAGGTCGTAGAGAGGTTTTCTTCAACCGATACACACCCAATAAAGCCGCTCTCCTTAAACCTCTGATACGGGCTTTTCTCAAGGGGTGCCTCTGGCTGGGCGTTCCTGGAGTAGCGCTTCTTAAGAATTTCAATGAAATCCATAAGTAGCGTTTGAGCTTCTTCAGGTAGATCTTGGATATCTTTTTGCATTTGTTCCAGGTTAGACATCATCCCCTCCAGAGGTTTACAGGCACTGATACCACTGTCATCAAGCTACTTTCATCATATGAACCAAACTCACGACAACCGCTGCTAATCCGGGCCATTTGTAGCGGCGAGTGGCGTTGTAAATCATTCCCCCATTGTTGCAAATAAACCGGAGACCAGTACTGCGGGTGTCGCCCTGGGCAATGGTATTGGTGGCGATTAAACCCAGCGTGCCGCCAGAACGCAGCAGGGTAAAGCCACGTCGAAAGAAGTGGGCGACTAGATCTGCATTGCCATGCGATTCAGGATGGACGACTTTGAGCCAGTCCACATAGCCCTCAGGATGGGCATTAATCGTGGTATTTTTGCCCGCAAACGGGGGATTCCCAACGATCGCATCAAACCCCGGATTCTCTCGCTCAAACACCTCCGGGAACTCTAACTCCCAGTTGAAGGGCAACACTGCCTTGGCCCCTGCGGTCAAACGGGCAATGACCGATTGAATGTCTGCTTCCTCCACCAGTCCCTTTTCGTAGCCAATCAGTTTGCCACCAAATTCCTCCCGCTTTTGCTGCCGCTGCTTCGCATTCTCCCCCGCAAAAAACGATGCCACTGCCACTTTTGCCGTTAAGCGGGCAGGTTCGAGCGATCGCTCCACATCCTGCAATAGCCCCTGTTTTGTCTCTGCATCAGCATCCGATCGCGTATCCGATGTTTGAATCTGCTGTCGAAACACCAGTGCCTTCGTTGCCGACTGCTGCATCAACAACTTGTGGTCTTCAAAAAACGTCGGCTCATACGCTGCACTCGCCCCAAAGCTACCAATCTCTGCTCTGGTCAGCCCCACCAGCGAATCACCACACTTCAGCGCATGATCCAAAAACGTAAACGGTAAATCTTTTGCCAGCGTCACCAACCACAGCGACAATCGCGCCAGGTTCACCGCAAACGGGTTCTTATCCACCCCATACAAACACCGCTGCGCCACCAAGCGCCGCGCCACTACCACATCCTCCACCGTCTCCGTTAGATCCGCAGGCTTCCCGTGATAGTTCCAGGCTTCCACCAGCTTGTCTGCCAACTGCCGACAGGCTTCCACCAAAAACGCCGCAGACCCCATCGCCAGATCGCACACCTTCAGATTCAACAACTGCTCTGGTGTGGGATGCTCTCCTAAATTCTTCAGCACAGGTTCCAGCGTCTTTTCCACGATTGGCTGCGTCAACTTCCGGGGTGTGTAGTGAGACCCGGATCGCCGCCGTTCCTCTCCCGGCTGCAAAAACAGACTGCCTGCCGCTAACAAATTGGGAGTTCTGGGCGAAACTCGCCGACCAATGGCAGCGGCAATGTCTTCTGCGGTTTTTGCCTCCTTCAACTCCTTCAGGGCTGTCCCTTTCAGTTCACACTCTGCCGCTTTGAGAATATTGGCGCGATCGGCTGGCTTTGCTGCCAGGATCTTATCTACATCCACCACAACATCCTTCGGGCGAACAGCGATCGATCGACCGTGGGCAATCTCAACCTCATAGCCCATGATCGCCTCATAGACCGAACCGATCTGCTCCACATCCAGGGCACGATAGGACAGCCGCTCCCCGTCCAGCACCAGCAGCTTTTCCAGCATCCGGTAAACTACCCCATCTGCAATTCGAGGGGCATCAATCCTGCCAAACTTGGCAAACTGGGAACCGAGGGGACGACCTTCCAAAAAAGGATACTCATCCGGGTCAAACAACTGCCCATGCCGCGCCGGAAGATACTCCTCTGTCGGACCACCCCCGTCATACACCAGCCGAAACAGACTCAAGAGCGTCGCCCACGCTCCATACCGTTGATCCATCGTGTCGGGGTAGTTGCCTGCATCCTCCCGCAACTTCTCATACAGTCCCGACACCGCATAGTGACGCTGATATACCTCATCATCGGGCATCAGCCCCTCATCCTCGGCATACAGCAGAAACACCAGCCGCATCAGAGTGGCGATCAAGCCCCCATAGATATGCTGTCCACCCTCACCCCCAGCCCCTCTCCCATCAAGGGCGAGGGGAGCAAGAATGGGAGTGAAAAGTTTTCCGTTGACCGCTGCATCCGCCGCCTGAAATCCCCGCAGCAGTTCCCACAGCGCATCCAGAACCTGGCCCGACAGCTTAGTTGAAACTTCTGCCTGATAGTTCCGGCTCTCCTCCAGCAAACGGTTCAACCGCTGGTTCTCCGGCACATTAAACAGCCGATCTTCGCCCAGCAGCAAGTCAAGGGCACCCAGGATTAACCGCCCTGGCACCTCCGTCATTGCTTGCACAGGGAACGTCAGATGCCCGGATGACTCACCCTTAGGCGCATAGACCAATCGAATCTCTATGCCATTCACCAGCAGTCCGGCATAAACACCCGTTTCCCGAAGCAGCCGCTCAAACTTCGCCTGAATGCTGGCTTGCCAACCTTGCCCCATTACTGTCGCCGGGTCATCCTCATCAAAAGATACCCCTGAGGCGATCTCTTGAACCAGCAAAACCCATTGCTCGGAATCCGGGTCACGGACAGCATAAGTTGGCCTGAGCGTCTCGCCATAGCTAGGCAGGGCTACCGAGAGATCTTCGGGCAAGTCTTCTGGGTTGGATGCGCCAATGAGGTCGCGTTTGCCTTCGGCAGTAGCGGAGCTAACGCGCCACCCCAATACCCTCTGAGTGAATGCTGGAAAGTTCTCAATCCAGACAACCTTATCATCCTTATGGCGAGGAATGGGTTCAGTTGAAACGACCGTCAGCAATTGCTCTTGCAGGTCAACTAATTTGCCGCGATCGATCACGGCCTGCGCTTTTATCAGGGCTGGCGGCGAGACAACCAAACCTACTGGCTGGAGTAGTCCAAGCCATTCTTTGTGTCTGAGGATGTCGAGGTCAGCAGCCATATGACAGGAAACGAATTGGGTGATGATTCAGCTTGGAGGGTTGAACGCTCGATGTTCGATCTTCAAATGATTCTTGATGTTCTCTAAAAGGTCATTCTCGGATGCTGTTTCCGTACCGTTTAGCCTCATAGTCAGCCAATCTTGCCGAAAGACAACACACTCAAAATTCTTCTGGCTCTGCGGATCAAGCAACTCCCCACTACCGAAAAATGGAGTAATTCTTCTCTCTCCTGTATGGGAATCCTCGCATATTGCCCATCCAGCGATAGGCACCCCGGAACAGCCCTCAACTGAGAACTGATCATTCTTCTCCATGTAGCCAAACGTTCCAAACACTGCAAACCAGCCCGGTGGAGCTGTCTGGATCTGAATTATGTGTTTCTGTTCTCCCTGCTCATCCATCATTCAGTTCTAACTCCGGGATTTTTGTAATTCCGACAAGTGGGCAATTAGTTTGAGACGGGCCATAGATAAACAATTCCCACTGGCTCAATGCGCTCAGCTTTGACTTGATAAGTCTGCTGAATCCGCTCTGGCTCACTTAAAATTTCTGTTTCAAGTTCAGCCACTCGCTTCTCCCAGTGCCGCCGATCGCTATCAATCTGTCGCCGCTCCTCCGGGTTAAACAGTGAAAGCTGCTGCGTTTCGTACTGGTTGAACTGCTTAAGGATGCGATCGCGTTGCTCCTCCAACAGCGTTTTCATCTCTGCTGCTTCCCGCTCACCCCGCTGCTCCAGCTTTCGCTTGGCGCGATCGGTCAGCTCATTTGCCCGACGCTCCAGGTGGGGCAGCAAATCCTCTACATCGCGTGCGGTATAAGCTTTCAGCTTATCGACCAATGCCGCTGGCACCTCTCTCAATCTGGGATGCGCCAGCGAATCCTCTAAAATTTGCAACACATCTTTTTTCTCACCCTCACTCAGAGGACGAAGCCTGCCTCTCCCTCTGGCATCTGGATCAATCCACTCGGCGGCAACCACCACAATCTCGTCATGTAAACGAGCAGCGCGATCGCCATAGAGCGACAACCTGCCCAAAATTAGCACCCGTGGAATTGGGTCATCGGTTCGGCAAACGCAGGCGCGGGTCAACTCATCGTGCAAAAATCCTTGCGCCAGAAAACGACCCAACAACCGCTGCACAATACGGTGCTCCAGATGCAGATGCACCACCTGCCCATCCAGCGAACCCGGATCTCGAAACACCACTGGACGAACCGGGGCTTCCTTGCGCCAGTCCCACAGCTTCTGAGTCTTCTGCCGGGGTGCCCGAAGCGTATCCAGTGTGGTGGCCCAAGTCGGGTCTGCCCCTGCCTGCTGGTCAAGTGCAGGAACAACCCACTGACTCCGCTCCTCATCATCGATCGCTGCTGCTGCATCTAATGGTTTAAGCGCTTCCGCTCCCATCAGCTCTAATGACACAGAGAGCACATCTCGAAAATGGCGATCGTCTAATCCCAGCCATAGTTTCGAGTCTCTAAGCATCGACTCCAGTTCTACCTGCTGCTGGCGCAGCTTGTCCTGCCGGAGCCGAATTGCTTCTAACTCCTCAGTAATGGTGCCGGAGCGTTTTGTAGACTCCGCATCAATCTGGTCTGAGGTATCGATCGCCTCCGTCAGCTTCTTGACTTCTGCCCGTCGAATCCCGTTTTCTAACAGCTTCGATACATTCTTCTCCACCACTGGTGACAAACTGCCCAGTTCCTCCTGGATCTGTTCCGTTTTCTTCACCAGCACATCCAGCACCCGGTCTTCCACCCGCTGCGTCAGAACAAAGTAATGACAGCGCACTTCCTTCTCCCGCTGAAGCTTGCGGTCAATCCGCCCGTTTCGCTGCTCCATCCGACTGGGATTCCAGGGCACATCAAAATGAAACAGGTCGGCACAGTAGTTCTGGAGGTTGACCCCCTCCCGTGCTGCGTCTGTAGCGATCAAGATCCTCAGAGGATGTCGAGCCGGATCACTGTTAAACGCCTGTTTGATGTACTCCCGCTGCTCCTCACCCATACCACCGTGGAAGGTGTCGATGCGATGGCGATCGCGATCAGAGTTGGCAATGATGCTGCCAAGCTGCTGTTCCAGATAGCGTTTGGTGTCGGTGTACTCGGTGAAGATCAACACCCGTCGGTTGAGCCAGGTGGCTCCCGATTGTCCCAAGCCTGGGCAGAGATTCTGCCGAATCCATTCCTCCAACTGCTTTACTTTGCTGTCGGGAAGCTGGCGCGATCGCTCCGCAATTTGGGCCATCTCCTCCAACAGATCAAGCTCTCGCTGTGAAATCGCTGGAACCGCTACCTGGGTTGCCTTCTCCATCTGAGCGGCTTCCTCTTTCAGCACCTCATCCTCATCCAGATCCGCCCGTTCATCATCAGCCCCTGGCGATTCTTGCAGCAGGGCAAAGCTCTGTTGACGAGCGGACTGTGGTTCCGCCTGCCGTTCGATCGCCCTGCGATGCACTTTCAACGTGCGGGAAAATGCTTCAATCGAAGACAGCAACCGCTTCTGAAGCGAGGTCAACACCAATAGAGCAGCCGTCTGAGTAGACTTTGGCGCATCCTTCAGACGTTCTTCCCGACACTGCCTGTACTCTTGAAGCAGTTGAGCAAGCCTGAGTTCCGGTGCATCAGTTGGTAGATCGTTAACAATCACTGGAATAATCTGCCGTTTTGGGAAATCGGCATTGTTAATCTCCCGCAGATCCTGCTTGAGCCGTCGCACCATCACTGCATCCAGCAGCTTCTTACTGCGAACAGGCACCCCCCGACAGAAACGCTGCGGGTCAAGGATTTCGAGGAGTGCGGCAAAGCTGTTGGAGTGACCGTTATGGGGCGTCGCAGAGAGAAACAGTTTGTGTTCAAACCGGGGAGCCAGGTCGCGCACCGTTCGAGTCAATTGGGAGTCGATCGCATATCGAGACCCACTGGCAGGGGCAGCGTTATGGGCCTCATCGAGAATCAGCATTGACCCGGCTGAAAAGTCTTGCAGCCAATCTCTTAGAGGAGCAGCGTAGGTTTCATCCCGCAGCAGCGAGTGGGAAATGATGAATCGGGTGTGAGTTTTCCAGGGGTTAATGCCGTAGCCGCGTTCACGCCGCTTAGAGGCAACAAAGTCTCGGTCGTAGATAATGAATGTCAGACCGAAGCGGCTCTCCATCTCATCCTTCCACTGGCGCACCACCGATGGAGGGCAGGAAATCACCACACGCTTGATCTTCTGCCGCATCAGCATTTCCCGGAGAATCAGCCCTGCCTCGATCGTCTTCCCTAAACCCACATCGTCGGCAATAAACAGATTGACGCGAGGCATCCGCAGCGCTTTCCGCAGCGGCTCCAATTGATACGCTTTCACCTCAATTCCAGCACGATAGGGAGCCTGGAAGAGTTTTGGATCGGTAGAGGTGACACAGTTCCATCTCAAGGCATGGAGATACGCCGAGAAGTACCGGGGGTTATCAAACCCTCGTTTCGCAACCGCTTCCCAGGATGCCGCCTCCAATACCTGAGCATCAATTTCCCGTTCCCAAAAGACCTCCAAAGTCTCGCCCTGGGCATCGTCCTCAAGACACGCGAGGCGTACTCTGGTGTCTCCCACAGAGGAGCCAGGGAGAATCACGTCTTCCACCAGGTACTGACGTGAACGAACTCGAATGATTTGTCCAAGCTCCAGGATCGCAGATGACATTGTGTTCCTTGACAGAGGGGGGCAGTGCCTTGGATTCGATTTCAGGGAAGAATTTCGACCCTTACTTCTTTAACGACCACAACAGAACAAGGTTGCCCACTTTTATGGGCGAACCGTTCAAGAGAATTGCGCTATGACCATGATGGCATCCACAATAGGAGACAGCAAGTACAAAGTGTACGTACAAATTGAGGATTATGGGACGTAAGGGACAATCGATCACGCTGTCGCTGTCGGAACAGGACAAGCTTCGGTTAGAAGCGATCGCAGGCGAACAGGGCATATTGTGGGGCACCCGTCCCAATATTTCCCGTCTGATGGAGGCGATCGCCCGTCGAGAGCTATTGGTTGGGCGAAACAATGACTGGTCAGAAACTCGCATTCGGGCACTCCAACAGTCGATGCAGGCACTGATTGACGCTGGACACCCTGATTCTGCTCAAATTATCGCTCAACTTTTACTGGAACGGAGTGAATTGCCACTCCCATTACGGAGCAAACTGGAACAAGACCTGAATACGCCTATCCCCTCCTGGCGAGCCGCAATCGACCAGTACATCCATCGTCAAACGCCCTTCCGTCTCACCTACCGAGATGCTGCCGATAACCCCATGAGTTTCACGATCCGCCATGCCAGAATTACCCCCTATGAACGGAGACAGTATCTGGAATGCTGGTGCGAGGAGACAGAGGGTAATCGAGACATCGCGGAACTACAGCACAACTGGACGCTGCGATTAGACCGCATTCCTGACGCTGCCCTGAGTACGATTGGCGGTCAGTGGCACTCCACGCTGGATACGCTTCAGGTCGAAATGCACTTGCTGAAAGGGTTGGCCTTCGCCTACGAACCAAAAAGTGCTGATGTGAGTAGTGAGTGGATGAGCGATCAAGATCCACCTGCGAGAAAAGTTGTGCGCAACATCTCGAATACCTTCTGGTTCTTCAGAGAGGTATTACGCTACGGGGAAAATTGCCTCATCGTCTCGCCAGAAACCGCGCAAGCGCAGTTTAAGCAGAAATTGCAGGCGCTATGCAAGAACTACTTTCAATCTTTTTAAATCCTCCCACACCCCGTCTAGGATCTAAAGCGATATTTTCAAATATGTTTATTCATAGCCACTGTTCTCTTCAAGATTCATGTACGTCTCATATTTAAGAATCAAATCAATCAAGGACGACTCAGCCTCGATAAACTCCATTTCATTCATTCCTTCACCTGTGTACCAATGTAGAAGCCTCTTGCGCCTAAGGTTCAAAGTAAACTGTTCAGCGATCCGCTTAAACATATCCTGAACGCACGAGTCGTTCCTGATTAAGGTTGCCGCACTCTTGAGTCCTGTGAGTGGAATATCGAATTTGAGAGCCATCAGATTATCCGGTATCTGAGTATCACCTTTAAGCGTCGAAATATAGTCTTGAATTTCTTTCATGGTCGCCTTCCCACGGAATATTACACTCGCAGCAGCAAGATTTGTCCCGCAGGATGTGCTGCCAACTAGCATATTTTCGGGCTGCATTACCTGATTAAAAGCATCTGCTACCGTTGACGGATTGGTTTGTTTAGCCTTATCGCCTCTAAGAGGTGATAGCCCAACGGTCAGAAAATGTAAGTCTCGATTTTCACTAGGAACAAATTTATTGACCATAGCCTGAAGTGTAGCGATATCATCGGTATCCTGAGACTGGAAGCGCATCGGAGCTGTAATACCGCTTATTGCATCAGCAATAATAGTATTGAGATCTGCAAAAGTCGGCGTTAGGATTTTTAGCGAATTAAAAGCAATGTTATACAAGGCTTCGTTGTCTAGGCAAAACACCAGATCTGTGTGTGTGGTGAGTTTTGCAATTGAGAGCACAGAACTGTAAGCCGCTACAACCGCATCGCTGACTTTGGGGGACGGAAATACGGAAAAGGTTGCAATGATCTGATCAGGATACTCTTCCCTAAGTTTCTCAATGAGCAATGATCCCATACCAGCCCCGGTTCCACCGCCCAGAGAATGGATTATGATAAATCCCTGCAAATCACTACATTTGTCTGCCTCGGAGCGGATGCGTTTCTCCACTTCATGGATTAATTCACGCCCCTCAGTATGGTAGCCTTTCGCCCAGTTGTTACCCGCTCCGGTTTTCCCGAAAACAAAGTTATCGGGACTGAACAGTTGCCCACAAGGGCTTGCTCGAACAATATTCATGGTACCAGGCTCCAGATCTACCAGGACAGCGCGAGGTGTATACCGTTTGGAAGTACCCTTTCTGAAAAACACGTCAATACGTTCAAGTTGCTTATCACTACTGCCATGATAAGTACCAGTGGGAGAAATACCATGCTCGTGACACAGAGCCCCCCAAAATATAGCGCCCAGCTTGTTGCCGCATTGTCCGACGTGAATTGTTATGATTTCGCTCATTTTGTTCTCCAACTGAAGTGTTTCTATTGCACTTTTCGATTGGGTGAGGTACGGGGTGCAGGGGTGGAACCCCTGCGTGGGGCACCGCCTCCACACCCCGTACCTCAACCGAGTGAAAACCGCTATATTTTGTATACAGCGTGCCATTAAGCATTGTGAGGCTTTTCTATTCAGCGAGGAATTCTACTTCTGCCCTTTCAACAAGCTGAGGATAGCGTCGATTTTTTCTTCAAGGGTGTGGTTCTTCCCCTCAAGTTTTGCAATCTTTGCCAACAAGGCTTGGTGTTCGCTTTCCTCTGATGATGCCTGCAATGTACGGATCTCTCGCCCAAATCCCATCAAGGCTGGGCGCTCTACATAGGTCACCCGGTGCAGCACGCGCCAAGCTTTGTTGGGTTTACCCGCCTGGGTCTGGCGCAAAGCCCGCGCTTCTTCATCGTTGCTGCGTAGCCACTCAGGATCGACCACATAGTTGAAGAAGTCTTGGAAATGATCGGTACTGCCTTCTAGGTAGAAGCTCATAAACCGATAGCGGTCTACTTTTTCCCCAGGCAAAATGGGCTTATCGTTGTAGTCTGTAATGCCCTTGTACTCCAAACCACTCAGGTCTACCGTCAACTCAAAACCTTTGCTGCGCGCTTCGGTTTTGTTCATGGTTTGGGTGAGGTTGACAGTCGCTTGGGCGGTGAGTTCTGCTGTAGCCATTGCCCCAAATTTGGCTTCCGCTCCCAATGCCGCATTCATCATGAACGAACCACCAATGGTATGCTCTACTGTGCTAGCAAAGCTTTGCTGCTCTGAGCGTAGCCCACCATCGGCATCCCACACATAGGTGTTAACGATGTTGCGCTTGGCTGCACGGATTTGTAGGTCTTCCATCCGCTTCTGCCAACCAGCAAAGCTTTCTGTTGCATGGACGCGCTTTTCTTGGTCGGTGATTTTGCTCTGAATTTCCGCTTGTTTTGCTTGGGTCGCTTGACTCTGCTTATCAACATTGGCATTGGCATTGGTTTGCAGATTTTTCAGTTTTTCGGCCTCTGCTGCTTTCTTTTCCTCTTCTGTCATGGTGGTGGCGGGTTTGTCTTCTTCGCGACGAACTCCAATCGTGCTAGGCGCTGGGCCATTATCAATGTTCCGATTGAGGGAGGTTTCATCCAAGAGGCGCACATTGAAGTTAGAGAAGTAAGATTCTCGGCGCTTGTCCTCCGCTTCGATCTGTTCCTTCAGGTTGTAGGCTTCTTTGAGGCGGTAGTAGCTGGCCGGATAGAGGGAGCCGTACTGGGATCGCATTTCGGGAACGTGCTTAAAGAAGCGATCGCTGGTGGCACGGCTACCGGTCATCCCATCCAGACTACCGTTCATGGTGTAGGCTGGGTTCATCAAGAAGGTGATGGTATTGACATCTGGCGGCAGACCTTCGACGGGACGCACCTGGTAGCCCACCATCTTGCCGCTGCGGGCGAGGCGGGCCACAAACACATCCGAGATGGCCGAAACTACGAGGGCGTAGCCAATATTTTTGGGGATAAAGCGGGTGCCCAGATGAGGGAAACGGGGAGTCGCTTCAGGGGTACCTCGCAGTTCGAGTTTGTCGGTCAAGCTGAGGGAAGAACTGGAGGTAATGTTGCTCTCGTTTAAGAACTGGTAGCTAAAGTCAAAGTTGCCTTTGAACCCTGCTCGCATGGTGGCCACTCTGGTTGTGAATCCGAGACCCGCTTCAGCCTCTGTCTCGGCCCCGGCAAAAATCTCTGCCGCTGCACCCAAGCCGCTATCTTGGGCGCGGTTCCAGCTAAAGTCTACATCTTCCGACATGGTGAGTTCCACAGAGGTGGCACCGTTATAGTCTTCTTCGATGGTCAAGTTCTCGCTAGGAACGGGCGGTGGCCCTTCGATGTATCCCAGCAGGGTCGGTGCAAACTGCGCATTGCCAATCCACTTCAGTTCCAGGGTTTCGATTCGCTTATCCGGCAGCAGCATGGCCCCATTGGTGGTGGGCGCACCTAGGAAGCGCCGCATGATCGCGACCTTGCGCTTGGTGGTTGGATCCAGGGTGACGGTACTGTACTCCGCAGAAACCAAGGCATCGCCGCCAATGGGTAGGGTATTGTCTCCGGTGGTTAGTGCTTCGTGGACGGTGCCATGTCGGTTGCCCGCTAGGTCTTGAACCTTACGAGTGTTGCCTTCTATCTTGACTTCATTTAGTGGATAGTAGGCAACCAAGTTAGGTTCCTTGCCGCCGAGGTGGGTATTCATGTCTGCCTGAATGTCTTTCTGGGTACGAGAAACATTCCAGATTCGGACATCGGCAATCTGGCCAGGGAAGAAGTATTCTGCAGCCTGCGCCCCTCCAGCACCAATTCGTAAAGGATGCTTGCGGTTAAGGGTATAAGATGTTGCCAACGTGCGGCATAAAACACCATCTACATAGAATTTGAGAGTGCTGCCATCATAGGCCGCAGCAATATGCGTCCAGACACCAAGTACGACATCTGGGCCACGCATCTCTGCCCAAGAACCCCGTCCAGCCCAAAATTCCCATTGATCCTTTTGACTAGCGTAAACACAGTAGCCTGCTTGAAGATCACTATCGCGCGATGTCATTGGAGAGCGGTAAGTTCCTTGGCCACCCACAACTTTTGCCCAAAAAGAGACCGTAAATTGGCTAGTATTTAGGGCCTGATCGTAGGGTACTTCCACATGATCATTCACACCATCGAACTGCATCACGGTATGTCCCAGATTACCAATGGGTGCCGTGGAGGCCCACCAGCTAGCGCTAGATACCGTGCCATTGTTACCGTTGCCAGAATGATCGCGGACTTCTACACCCGTCGCTTCATTCATGGGATAGTAGGCCAACAACTCTGGTTCATTACCACTCAGTAAGGTTTTGCTATTGATAGCAATTTCCTCTTCACTGAGGGCACCACTCCAGATGCGAACTTCAGAAAGCTTGCCAAAGGGTTGTCCCTTAGGTGAATTGCCAATCGTGCAAATAGTACCAACCACTTTGAGGATTGCCTTTTTAATGGCCTCAAGTTTTTGCTGTGCACCAGAATCATCGGGGGATTTTGTCAAACTTTCCTTAGCATCGGCTAGAGCCTTAGCCTTGGTGTCGCCAACCCTTTGACCATCAATGTAAAACAGGGTCGTGTCTCCTTTGGCGACTGCGGTTAGATGGTGCCAACCTGGGGAGAGTTGATCTAAATTAAAACCGCAGTCAAAGAATCTTTGTCCTTGAATAGCATCTCGCAAGTAAATTCCTAACTGTTTACCATCTTTGACCAGAATATGGTGCTCACTATCTGAACGGCTTAAGGTGTTCCATTCCAGCTTTTCAGGCAAAGGATAGACAAACCAAGCTTCCATGCTCCAATCCATCGGTAGGGGCAAGGCTGCTTTTAGGGTCAAGACACTATTGCTGAGGTTGAAGTTGAGACAAGCTCGATGGGCATCAGGAATCCACTGTTCAAAGGCCCCATTTCGACTATCAGCGGTGGCATCGTAGTTGGTTTGCCGCATCCGACCCTGGGTATCAAAGTAACTCAGTTGGACGTTCCCCTCACAGGTTTCTATGGCATGGAGACGACTCACTGGTTGCACGAATCCAAGCAACGCTCCCTGGGTCACTAAGTCATTGCTATCCTTGGTGATGTCAGGCATTGTCTGAGGCTTTGCCTGAATGTTTTTGATAGCATTCAACAACCCTGCATTCAGGGTAATTATCTCAGCCTGAATTTGCTTCAACTGTGTAATCACCTCTTGCAGCCGCAGTTCCCAAGCTTTCTTCTTCCCTTCATCTGCGTCTAGTAATTGCTTCAGATTTTTTAGCTCAATCTGTTTTTCTTGAAGTTGTCTTTTTTTGTCCTGCAAATTTAGACGGGCAACCTCTATTTTATTATTGGTTCTTTCTCCAGTAGACACCAATTTCCACTGTGACCACCAGTCATCATAGTTTGAGCGCAACTCTAAATTACTGATATTGCGTCCAGCAACGGTAATCCTGGCCCCTTCTCCTCTGGCCTTGAGGGACATATAGTAATAGCCACTCGCACCTGGAATGAATTTCCATCTTGTTTCATCGTTAGACATTGATCGTATTTCAATGTTTAAAACATTATTCTCTCGTCCGCAAATAGAAAGTCTTTGGTGCTCTCCCAATGCTTTGAGAGATACAGAGTAAAACCCATCTGCTTCCTTGGTAAACTTCCATAGTTGCCAGTCGCCGACTGCCTGAGATGTTAGTTCTGCATTGTGGATGAAACTTCCCCTGAGTACATCATCAATGTTGTCTCGGTATACAATTTGAATTTTCGCCCCCTCATTTGCCCTCAACACAAAGTAGCAGTAGTAGTTGAATGGACTATTCACCTCATCATTATAGATTCGCTCAAGTTGAACCACCTGATTGCCCAAATTAGTCACCAGTTGATTGAGTGCTTCATACTCTTTGCGAATTTTTTCTAAATTCTTCAGCCCTTCGAGTTTTGTTTCCAATTCTCGTTTTTCTTTGAGTAGAATCCCTTCCCGACTCTCTTTTAAATACAATGCTTTTAGCTCATATGGCAAATTAGGTTGATTATCCCCAAAAGTTACTAGAGCTACGTCATCAGTGTATTTTGCCGTTGTCATTGTGTCAGACAACAGACGAATGCGGTGCTTGCGGATTTCCAAGGAGTTCCAGTTGCCCTGTACCTTGGCAATCTCAAAGGAGCGCAGCAGACTGATCTCGTCGGGAATCGTTAGGGTACAGGAAGCTCGATACCAGCCTTTCCCCAGATCTTCAAACTCATCTTGCACCGCCGAGACCGCAAGGGTGTCGTTAGCGCTGCGGCTAGTTTTACCCCAGTGAGAGAAGGTGAAAATCTTGGTACCTTGCCCCCGACCATCGGCATTGTTCAGATCCGCCAGCGTCACTGGTTTGGAAGCATTGACCTTGAACTCAAAGCTTTCTTCATAGGTGGCGCGTTGGCTCACGGCAAACAGGTCAGCATTGCTGTATTTAACCGCATTGGCTCCGCTGGCCAGCTTGCGCCCAAGGGTAGCGGCACTGACATAGGGATCACCATAAACGATGCCCTCATTGCCATGGATAGAGAAGTCGCTCACCTTGCCTTCGGCAACGCCACCCAAACGCCAATAGCCCTCTAGCCCTACTTCTTTACCTCGCAAGGGCAGGTACATATTACTTTTGATGGTTTCAGCACCTTGAGCCAATGACCAGATGCAAACCTCAGAGACTTGGCCAGGGAAAAAGTAGAAAGGGCCATGGTTGTGATGACTTCCAGTGCCCAGCCGTAGGGGAGCTTGGCGATTCGGTGTATAAAGGGTTTCCAAGCTGCCAGATAGAACACCATTAACATAGAGCTTGAGCGTCTTACCGTCATAGGTGCCAGCAATATGCGTCCAGGTATCAAGAACAATGGTTGACCCCGTTACACCAGCCCATTGGCCATTACCAACAATTAATTCCCATTGATTATTGGCATTGGCATAGACTAAATACCCCGTCAAAGCATGGGGATCACGGGAAGTCAGGGGTGAACGATGGGTACCTTGACCGCCCGTAACTTTTGCCCAAAAGGAGACGGTAAAACACTTGGGATTGAGTGATGGCTTGTGGGAGATTTCGACGTAATCTTTCACGCCATCAAATACGATGCCGCGCCGTTTGCGAGAGACAACTTTGATGTTAACGGCTTCCCCTTTAGCCCACCGCCGCTCGATGACAAAGTGATTGTCATCGACGGTCTGCACGGGATAGGTATTGTCATAGCTATCGGTGCCGATGATCTGCACCTCATCCCCATCTTCAAGACCGTGGTAATCGCAGGTAACGCGCAGTTTGCCATCGGCGGTCTTCTCATAGGCGGCAATCATGCCATCGAAAATTAAGCCCGCTTCTTCCAGATCTTCTTTTTCCCAATAGCCCAAATTATCGGCAGGACTAGGTAGCTCAATTTCAAAGGTATGATCGTCAATCTTTTGAGCGGCATAAAGCCCCCGTAGATCGTGGGTTCCCGTGATTTTCACCAGGTCACCGTTAGCCAGTTGGCCAGCCTCTCCTTCGGTAGACACCTTCACGAGATCTTCAGCATCATCCGCGTCAGTACCTAGAGCTAATCCACGGATCACCCCCTGGGGTGGTGGGGTTTTGTCAGCTAGAGCCTTGATTTCATCCAGGGTATTGAGGGGCAGCAAAATTTCCCGCTGACGACTGCGGGCAATGGTGCGTTCAGGGGTCTCATCAATGGCAGATAGGGTGCCATCTCCAGCAATGGCAAAGCTCAGGGCTGCAACCCCTCTGTCTGTAGGGATAGCGACCATTAACTTCGTGGCGCTTCGTAACAGTTGGGTATCCCCTGACTGGGTTTCCTGTTCCTGTTGAAGATCGTACTTGGTGGCCGATAGACCATTGGTAATAGAAATCCCATTTATATCCAGTGTGCGCTGAATAACCCCTGGAATCTTCTTGGGTACTAAGGTTCCCTCGACCTCTTCGTAAATAGTGTAGTCTTTGAGGTCAAAAAGCCCTTCTTTTGAGGCGCGAAGGGTCGTCAGTTCAACTTTTTTACTTTGGCTATTGTAGGCAAAGATATGCCACCGATGGACATCATTTTCAATCGTGGGCACTAGTACCACTGAAAACCAGCCCTTGTGCAGGTTGTTGACTAAACAAAGCTCCGTTGTCGGTTCATAGAAAAATTTGCCATTGGCATCCCGGAAGTCGAGGGTATCGACATTGCTGATGCCGCTGTTGCCCATGGCCATGTTTTTGGTCGGGGTGTGCTTTTGTCGGCTCCGCTTAAACCGAACTTCCAGCTTGCGGTTCAGTTTGTTGGTCATGCCGTCCAACACAAACCGATCAACCAATAGCGTATTGTCCGTGGATTGGCGAAACACATAAACATGATCGAGCGCAGCAATTACCTGAACGGGGGCGACGGCTGTCATGCCTTGGGTCGAGTAGCGAGACCGTAGCAAATAACGACTCTGATCATTTTGATAGGTGAGTTCGGCTTTTTCCTGTTCAATGACCGATTGATCATCCGCCTCTTTGGGAAGTTCCAGGGTTTGCCACGTTTCCCACCCCGTCCTTTGGTCGGCGGGGGTATTCAGATAGCTATCTTCAAAGCCATCCTGTTTCACTGTATAGAAGATCTTGCCTGCGCTGTCGGTGCCAAATACGACGACCTTACCCTCATGGGACACGGTGTTAATGTGTTGGATTTTGTCTTGAGCTAGGTACATTGAAGTCTCCTTTCAGTTGATTTCCTTTCAGTTGATTAATGTTGTGCTTCTATACTGCACTTCCCGTGCGGGTGAGGTACGGGGTGCAGGGGTGGGTCCCCCTTGAGGGGGTGTGGGGGTGTGCCCCTGTGTGGGGCACATCCCCACACCCCCTGTACCTCATGCGGATGAAACCCGCTATAGCTCTCCACGACTTTGTGCGAAAGCTTCCAGTTCTCCAAAACTCTGCGTGGGCAGACGCAGTTTACGTACCCAAAGTTGTGGAAAACTTTGAGTTTTTGCCCCTGTAACAGCCATTGGCACTGAAGTGGATCCAATCGAATAAACAGAAACCAGGGAAAGTTAAGCTACAGATCTCCTCCCATAGGAGGCAAACAAGATCCAATGTTTTTACCCTTTCACCTTGTTCACATCTTGCAGAGTGATAGCCGTATATTTCTAGCCTAGCAAAAATGCTACGCAATTCATCAGAGCAAACGCTGCTTTTCTCATCACAAAATCATCAAACTGCATTCTCAATTACTGCTCAATTATCCATAAAAACATTGTCACTCACAAGACAAACATCCGTGTAAGATCGAGGCGCGATCGCCCCTCACCCTAAAAATCAACACACCAACCCTGTCACTACCCGATCACACAGGCAGACCGGAGAAGACTGAGATCGAACCGACCATCAACGCCCTACTCCACTTCACAATGGGGGCTATGCAGTTGTCCTTCAGCAAAGAGTCGGGCGATCGCCCTTCCACACCTGAATAGAAAGACCTCCCTTCCTCTTATTAAGCTGACAGCCAAAATTTACGCAGATCGTTACACTTCTTCAGCTCAACACTCTAATGAACAAAACAATGGGCGATCGCGCTTTACCACCCACTCGCGCCCTAATCAACCACAAACCCTAGTCCAATCTGATTCACACAAAAAACCGCCGCAATGCGGCGGTTCCTTACTGTGCAACCTAGGAGCAATAGACTAGGCGCAAAACCATACAGAATTGCGCAGGAGACATTAGCCTGTTTTAATCCATGCTCTTTTATTATAACTAAATCCTTACAGCGTTCATCCGAATAAACGCCGCCTTCTCTATCTCCACGAAATCTCAGTACCATCCTCAGTAACAGATCGCTTTACCCGTAACAACACTGCTACACTGCCACCCACCTTCAATCACAAAAGTGCGATCGCTTCCTCATTCCAAGCAGCGATCGCACCGCATAAACGCTCGCTCAATTTGTCTACAATATCACTCCTCCTCGCGCAATCATCCAACTGAGTTATTGTCAAATGTGGTGTACACCGAAGAATCAAGCAGCGTCTCTGCTGAGTGGGATATCGGGCTGTTGATCTGCTCGAATTCCGTCTTTGAAGGGCACCCCTTCAATCACCTCCGCCAGTCGTTTGAATCCTCGAATTCGAAGCCATCGCTTCTGGGCACTTTGCACCAGTTTGAACACCAGTGACAGAATGCTGTCAGAAGAAACGCAGCCTCTGGTTTTGTCCGTCCTCAAGCGCACGGTGGCAAACGTTGATTCAATCGGATTGGTGGTACGCAAATGCACCCAATGTTCGGCGGGGAAATCATAGAACGCTCACAGAGCCTCCTTGTCCTTGGACAAACACTCAACCGCTTTGGGGTACTTCGCCTCGTATGTTTTGACGAATCGCTCCAATGCTTTACGAGCATCGTCTCTGGTTTCTGCCAGATAGATTTGATGCAGCGCCACTTTGGCTTGTCCTTGCTGGCTTTTCGGTAGTTTGTTGAGGACATTGGCCGTCTTGTGCACCCAACACCGTTGTATCCGAGTGGTGGGGAATACCTGAGCCAGTGCCTTCCAAAACCCCAACGATCCATCCCCGATCGCCAGTTGAGGCGCTTCGGCCAGTCCCTGGTCTACCAGGTGCAACAACATCGGCTTCCAACTCAGTTCAGACTCTCGGAATCCTGCGTTTAATGCCAGTAACTCTTTGACCCCGCTGTCAGTGACACCAATGATGACCAGGATGCACTGGCGATCATCCTCGTTGCGGATATTAAAATAGATGCCATCTGCCCACACATACACGTAGCGTTTGCCCAACAGCGATCGCCCCTGCCATTGTTGATGCTCAGTTATCCATTTCGTTTTCAGCCGACTGATCGTACTGGCCGATAGTCCTTCTGCCTATGGGCCAAGCAACGATGCCAGTGCCTCTGAGAAATCGCCTGTTGACACTCCTTTGAGGTACAGCCAGGGCAACACCTCCTCCACACTCTGAGTTCGCTTCAGGTAAGGCGGCAACAAGGAGGAATTGAACTTGACTCCGCTACCGCTGCGATCTCGCACTTTCGGCACCTGAACACTGACCTCCCCAACGCCTGTGACAATCGTGCGCTCCGGCAAATAGCCATTGCGCACCACAGCTTGTCGTCCCTGCTCGTCTTTGAGGTCTTTGTAGTGTCCCAAAAACTCTTGCAATTCTGCCTCAACGGCTTGTGCAATGATCTGGCGGGCACCCTGTCGAACCAACTCACTCGGAGCATCGTGAAAGGGAGCTGATGCTTCGGTGGGCTTGAATGCAATAAGATTATCGGTATTCATGGTGTATCCTCGTCTGGTCTTTTTGCTTATCCAGCAGGATACGCCCTTTCTTCTCCTTTGCTCATACACCACAAATAAACATAGCTCGAGGTTACGGGAATCTAGCAAGGGGTGGCAACAGCAGCAACAGAAGAAGCGATTA
>CAZVXA010000061.1:0-9031 GCA_964630955.1 uncultured bacterium
ATTAAACAGCAGATCCCTAACGCCGCGAAACGCTCTCCACCAGAGCATTTCACGGCATATTTGAGTTTAGCGCTGCTTTTTCCTGAAAAGCCTACGCAGTCAGCTTTTTAGGAAAAAGCAGCGCGATTTTGAAGTTTCGGCAAAGCATGGCGATTGCCACGGGTGGATGGGTACGCTATCAAGGTTGGTGCATCAGGGGAGCAACAGCGGTCTTCCGACTGCTTAATCTATTGATAATTTTACAATTGAGAGCTTGACGAATTTGGGGATGGGTTGATCGCAAACCGATCGCCAGTTATTCCTGTGAAGCCAGGGGGCATTCTACAACTGGAATTGATTAAGAAGGAATTCCTTGTTGAACCGGAGAACTGTGCTGAATCAAGTTCCAACGCGCTGGGTGAACCTGTCGCAGGTGCTCAAGCGTTCGCGCCGTCCCCTGCTGACGGCAAGCCTGGTCACGGGGTGTGTTCTTGGTGTGCGATCGCTGGGAATGCTGCAATCCTGGGAACTGGCTGCCCTCGACCAGAGTTTTCGACTGCGCCCTGTAGAGCCGCCGGATACTCGAATTGTGGTTGTCAGTGTTGACGATGCAGATATTAAGCGGCTCAAAGACTGGCCCATCCCCGACCAGGTGATGGCTCAACTCTTGAACACTATCAAGGCGCAGAAACCCCGCGCGATTGGGCTGGATATCTATCGGGATGTACCCGTTGAATCAGGGGGAGAGAACCTGCAGCAGGTTTTTGACACGACCCCCAATCTGGTCGGTATCGAGAAAATTGCAGACGACAATGGGCCGGGGGTGCAGCCGCCGACAAAGCTAAGTCAACGCAACCAGATTGGCTTCAATAATGTGGTGGTGGATAGCGACGGGCGTGTACGGCGATCGCTCCTGTACTGGAATGTCGGTGGGGAAACGCGTCGCAGTTTTGCGCTGAAGTTGGCCCTGCTCTATTTACAGAAAGAAGGCGTCATGTTGCGCCGTGCCAGCAGCAACCCCAATTATGTCCAGTTAGGAGAAGCCGTCTTTCCGAAACTGCGTCCCTACGACGGCAGCTATATCAACGTGGACGCGGGTGGCTATCAGATTCTGGCCAATCCTCGTCATATCGAATCGCGGTTTCCGATTATCTCTCTCAGCGATGTGCTGGCCAACCGTGTCCCCCCCGGTTTGATGCGCGATCGCGTTGTCCTGATTGGCTCTACTGCCGCCAGTCTCAAGGATTTCTTCTACAACTCCTACAGTAACCCTATCAAGGGCAGTGCCCAACCCATTTCGGGCGTTGAGCTGCATGGCCATTTCATTAGTCAATTGATCAGTGCGGCACTGGATGGGCGATCGCCCCTGCAATCGGTTCCTGAACCCATCGAAATCATCTGGATTTGGGGTTGGGCACTGGTGGGAGCCACCATCAGTTGGAAAGTTCGACGGCCCATCGGTTTTTTTCTGATCACGCTGGTGACGGGTGCTCTGCTGGTTAGTATTTGTTTTGCCACTTTTCTGGAGGGCTGGCTCATTCCCGTGGTGCCTCCGCTGCTGGCAATGATGGGAGCGGCTATCACCGTCACCAGCTACATTGCCCATCTCCAGGACGAGCTGAAGAAATCGAAGGAATTTCTCAACTCCGTCATCAACACAATTCCTGATCCCATTTTTGTCAAAGACCACAACCACCGTTGGATTGTGCTGAACCATGCCTACTGTCGGTTCATCGGATACTCCCTGAACGAACTGCTGGAAAAGAGCGACTACGATTTCTTCCCGATGGAACAGGCTGCTCACTTCTGGCAACAGGACAACATTGTGTTTCAGACGGGCGGAGAACAGGAGAGTGAGGAGGAATTCACCAACGCCGACGGCACTACCTATATGATCGCCACCAAGCGATCGCTGCACCGGGACGCCGCCGGGAATGTGTTTCTGGTGGGAGTCATTCGCGACATTACCCGCCGCAAACAGATTGAAGAAGACCTGAAGCGCACCGCTGATGAACTGGTGCGCTCCAATGCTGAACTGCGGCAGGCCGAAGATCGACTGCGATATATGGCCTATCACGACAGCCTCACAGGTTTACCGAATCGAGAATTGCTGCACGATCGTCTGAACCAATCGCTGCAGGCGGCGAAGGAACATGACCAACTGGTGGCACTGCTATTTCTGGATCTGGACGGTTTCAAGCAGATTAATGACTCCTACGGCCATGATATGGGCAACCTGCTGCTCCAAGCCGTTGCCCAGCGGCTCTCCGCCTGCCTGCGCAGCAGCGACACGGTCGCTCGTCTGGGAGGAGATGAGTTTGTGGTGCTGCTGTCCAGCATTTCCAGCTTGCAGGATGTGGTGAGAGTGGCAGAAAAGCTGCTGGATGCCCTGTCGAAGCAGTTTAACCTCCAGGGAACCTGCATCCCGATTACAACTAGTGTGGGTATCAGTATCTTCCCGCTGGATGGTTGTAACACCCATGATCTCTTGAAGAAAGCTGATCTGGCCATGTATCAGGCCAAGGGACTGGGGAAAAACCGTTACGAGTTTGCTCAGAAAATTGAGCGTTGAGGGCTTATGCCCGAAGGTTCTCGCGGGGAAGTGCGTCGATGAGCGACGCATTTCCCCGCCTTAAATGCGGAGCCGCGTTGAGTCGGATTGGGCATTTTTTATGCGAGGCAAACAAGAAAGCCATACAATCTAAGGGTGAATTTTCTCAGACTTGTTTGAAGTCTGCTGAAGCAACCTCATCAATTTATTGGCTTATGGCGCTGAAACCTGGCGACGTTGCCCCCCACTTTAGCCTGCCGGACGGTGAAGGCAACACTGTCAATCTGTCTGATCTAAAAGGCAAGTGGGTGGTGCTGTACTTCTACCCCAAAGATGACACACCGGGATGTGTTAAAGAAGCCTGTAGTTTCCGAGATGCCTACGCCGACTATCAGGCAAAGGGCGTGGTTGTTCTTGGCATCAACACCAACGACGCCAAAGCGCACCAGAAATTTTCCAAGAAACACAGTCTGCCCTTCCCGCTGTTGATTGATGCCGATGCTCAAATTTCAACTGCCTATGAGAGCTACGGGCTGAAGAAGTTCATGGGCAAGGAGTATATGGGGGTCAGCCGCAACACATTCTTGATCGATCCCGACAGCAAAATTGCCAAAGTCTATCTCAAGGTCAAGCCCGAAGACCATGCGGCTCAAATCCTGGCCGATCTGGAACAACTGGCGGGTTGAAGCATGAGGGGCTGCTGCAATCGCCTGTACCACTAAAACCGCTTGAACCGCTGACAAAATCTTTGTATGACTCGAATCTGGCAGTACCTCCGCACCGCCTTGAAGATCGTCTTTCGTCACCCGATCACAGGTACCAGCATCATCCCCATCCTGCCCGATGGACGCATTGTGCTGGTGCGACGCCGGGACAATGGGCGCTGGGGCTTTCCGGGTGGAATTGTGGATTGGGGAGAAGATGTGTCTACATCCGTCCGACGGGAATTAGAGGAGGAAACCGGATTGCAGGTGATCCGGCTGGGTCGTCTGGTGGGCATCTATTCCTCGCCAAACCGTGACCCCCGCTTTCACTCTATCTGCATTGCGGTTGAAGCAGAGGTGGAGGGAAATTTTCGCATCCAGGACACGAATGAAATCTCCGACGTACAGGCTTTCTCGCCAGGAGCCATTCCCCAGGGTAATCTGACGCATGACCACGATCGCCAGCTTCAAGACTATTTCTCTGGAGCGACCCGTCTAGCATAATGGCGGGTATGCTACACTGCTGCCCTCTGCCCTCATTTGAAACTGATCAGGAGCCAGGATGCATCCCATTCACAACGCCCGAATTCGGCTGTCGCAGGGACAAATCTTTTGGCGAGAGGTGGGTCAGGGGATTCCAGTCCTGTTCCTGCATGGCTCCTGGACTACGGGAGAAGACTGGTTGCCCGTAGTACAGCAGTTGAGCGGCAAACATCACTGCATTCTGCCGGATATGCTGGGTTTTGGTGAGTCGGAGCGGCCCAAAGCCAGCTACTCCATTGAGTTAGAGGTCGAGTGTTTGACGGAACTGGTGGAAGTTTTGCGGCTGCGGCAGTTCTACCTGGTGGGTCACGAAGTGGGCGGGTGGATTGCGGCCAGCTACGCGCTGCGTTATCCCGATCTGGTGAAAGGTGTGGTGCTGCTGGCTCCAGAGGGTGTGAAAACGCCCAGTTCGGGTAAACGCTGGGGCTGGAGCCGCTGGCTGATGATGAAGCCGCCCGTGATGCTGTGGATGTTGAAGGCGATCGCCCCCCTCGCGAAACTGCTGGGACAGGATCTGACACCCCTGTTTCAACTGCGGCAAAAATTACGGCGATCGCCCGTCGCCTGTCGGCTGCTATTTCGGCGGCGAGCCGTCGAGATTCAGGCAGAACTGTTGAACGATCGCCTGGGCTGGCTGAAGTTGCCCGTGCTGTTGCTTCAGGGCGATCAGGAGGAGAACCTGACTCGTGAACGGGTTCAGACCTATGCTCAGGCTCCGCAATCGCGGGTTGAAGTGTTACCAGGAGCCAACTTAATCAAAGATGCATCAGAGGCTGTCGCGGAGTCAATCCGGATCTTCATAAAATCGTTACAGTAACCTTCCGAAATCCCTGCGAGTTCCGGTGAAGGACTCAGAAATTTCTCCGCATACTGTCGAGATCAGCGTAACCTTTGTTACTGGGCTGGCGGACGTACTGGAGGACTGTCTCGAACTTCACTCTAAACTTCAGGAGATCGCGCATGACCCACGATCGTGTGCTCGTTCGTCCCGACCCTCAACAGGTCATTGCTCCCCTTGTTAGTTGGGGAGCGACTGGTCTGGTGGCTCTTGTCTGGACGTATCTTAATCGGGCATCCCTGCAATGGCTGGCAGTTGGCTTTCAGGAGATTCACGGCTTACATGGATTGCTGCTGCTGGCAGGGTTGCTGCTGCTGGCAATTCAAGCAGTGCGCTACCGACAACAGATTCAGTTTGCAGCGGTGCCGGAGTTTTATCCTGCACCGCTGCTGCTTTTAGCGACCTGCGGCGGACTGTCGCTCGCCCTGCAACAGTGGATTGCCCTGGAACAGATTGCCGCAATCCTATTTCTGCTGGGGCTGTACGGTCTGGTCGGTCTCTTCCTGTCGGCCACTATCTGGAGACGGGGTCTGGTCGTGGCGGTGGCGATCGCCTGCATTGTCCCGTTTGGACTCCAGTTCAATACGGGACTGGGCTTTCCGGCCAGAATTCTCACCGCCCACGCTGTTGAGTCCATCCTCAAGGGTTGGCATCTGGCCGCTTTGTCATCGGAGGACATTATTGTTCTGGACACTGGCATCGCTCGCGTTGATTCTCCCTGTAGCGGCCTCAAGAGTCTGTGGACCGGTACACTGTTTCTGCTGGCCGCAACCTGGCTGGAGCGGCGTACTATCGGCCTGCGATGGTTAGCGGTGGCGATCATGAATCTGGGGATACTGGTTGCCACCAATGTGGGACGGGTGCTGACACTGGTGTTGTTGACCCACGTTCTCCAACAGCCTGCGCTGGCGGAAATGATGCATGTGCCGCTGGGTGTAATTGGTTTTATCGCGGCCTGCGGTCTGTCGGCGGTCTTGCTACGCTGGGTGCCGCGTCGCGATGCGAGAACCAGTGCAGGGTTCAATGAAAAACAGGGCAGGCTTTGGCAGGCTGGAGGTTCCCGTCAGGCGATTCCGCTGCTGGTGTGTCTGGGTCTGCTGACGCTGGTGCCGTTGCCGTCTCAGGGGGCGATCGCCCCCTCGTTCAATCATTTCTCCTTCAGTCCCGATATCCAGACCCAGGTCGAGCCGCTCACTGCCCAGGAGAAACAGTTCTTCGCTGACTACCCCGATGTGATCGCGCAGAAGCTCCGGTTCCAGCAAGGCTCCATGACTGGAAGCCTGCTGCTGGTTCACAGCCCCACCTGGAGGGCACACCACACACCAGAAGCGTGTCTATTGGGGAGCGGTTACACCCTGGATAGCATGGAGCAGCAACAGTTCTCTGAGACCATTGCTGGCCGCTGGATTTCACTGAATGGCGGAACTCGCTCTGCAGCCTACTGGTTCCAATCGCCCCAGGGCACGACCGATGACTTTCTGACCCGACTGTGGGCAGAGGTGACGCGCCAGGAATCCTCCTGGGCGCTGGTTTCCATTTTGTTTGACCAGGCTTACGAGCCAACCCATTCTGGGGTGCAAACGTTTATGACAGCGGTGCAGTCGGGGGTGGAGCGATCGCTCCGTTCGACAGTCACAACTCAACAGAGCGCTGCCTGAGCGGAGTCGAAGGCAACGCCTACTGCATCAGGTTTGCAACCCATGAATTCCTTCTAACCACTATGAAAGCGACTTCTCACACAAAGCCTTCCTCCTGGGACGTGCTGTTCACTATCTTTTTCTGGACCTTCAACGGAATGCTCCTGATCATTCTCTATCTGGGGCTGACGCCGTTTTGGGGAATTCCCCTGCTGCTTGATGCCTCCTCCGGTCAGGTGCCGCTGAATCTGGCGGTGACTTTCGTGGGGCTGGTCGGTGTGCCAACTTCCTGTGCGATCGCCGGAGCCTTACCGAAACAGCGGCGGGCTATCTCCCTGTTTCAACTGTTCTACGGGGTCGAGGCTCCCCTGCTGACGCTGTGCCTGGTGAGGTTTTTCTGGCTGCGCGACCTGACACCCGCCAGTTCTCTCCTGCTGGTGACGGGGGCGGTCTGCACAGTTGCCTTCGCCCACTGGTTAGCACTTCAGCGAGACGGATTGGGCATCGGGAACTGGTGGCATCTGCTGTGCAGTAGTTTGCTGCTGACCATTTCCCTTTACCTGATGGCCGTTGCCATCTTCTATGTGCCGCCCTTTTTGGCAGCGATACTGGTTGGGACGCCTATGATGCTGATGTATCTGATGGTTCTCCTGCCAGTCATCTTGCTGATGGGGGGTGTGCTGACGCTACCGTTTGGCATGGCGCTCGTCTATTTCAAGGCGTGTCGGGTGCTGGTGTCACAGTTGGGAGGGCAGATTGGGGTGGGGAAAACGAGGACGATCACCCTTTCGGTGGTTGGAGGCTGGCTGGTGGCGATCACCTTGCTTCAGCAGCAGCCCCAAATTGAAGCATTTCGACTGTTAGAGAAGACACCCCAGACAGACCAGGATCGACAGGCGTTGCTCAACCAGTCTGAAACGATTCGCAAGGGTTTACTGAATGCCTACCTTGCCCCCTACCGCTACCCCCGATTTGACGAGGCGGGACTGAAGAGCATGTATCAATACGAGTTGGGGTTGCCGACGGAGGCTGCTCAACTGTTCCAGGATGCCTACAACTGGGTTACGGCTCCTTTTTTGTACCGGGGCGATCGCTCGGATATGGACAAAGCCGCAGCGCTCTACGCTGGATTCTTTGATACACCGATTCTGCGGGGTGAGTACGCGGCGGTACAGAAGGCCCTCCAGTCTACCTTTGACCGGGGTGCTGCGAAGGCAGGGCTGGACGATATCAACCGTGAGCGGGTGTGGCTGGCCGAACAGCAGATTACCGTGAAGCCGGAGGGAGACTGGGCGGAAGTTGAACTCTACGAAGTTTATGAAAACCAGACCTTTGACCTGGAGGAGGTGCTGTACTACTTCTCACTGCCGGAGAGCGCGGCGATCACTGGGGTATGGCTGAGCGACAAAGTTGACCAACCGAAGAAATATCCCTTCGTGATCGCCCCCCGTGGAGCCGCTCAGCAGGTCTACACCCAGGAGGTGCAGCGCAATGTAGATCCCGCCCTTCTGGAGCAGGTCGGCCCCCGCAGCTACCGTCTGCGAGCATTTCCGGTTCCCGGTAAGGGCAGCGGCAAGCTCTACCTGTGGATGAGCTATAGGGTGCTGAAGCAGGAGCAGGGCTGGCCGATGCCCCAACTGAGCGAGCGCCGCAATGTGTTCTGGACGGGCACAACGAAACGGCAAGTCAATGGTCAGTCGGTCAAGGCCCTGGATGCCTGGGTGCCGGAAGTGATTCAGGTAGACCACCAACTGAAACAGGGAATGCAACCCCACCAGATGTCACTCCCCTGGGGAGCCAACTTACTGGCGGTTCCGTTCATGGAGAAGGATTACCAACTGCCCAGAGATAAACGGTTCGCGTTGGTGATCGACGGCTCCTACAGTATGCGATCGCACCGTCAGGAACTGGTAACAACCCTGGATTGGCTGAAGCGCAACGTGTTGAACCAGAACACAGCGGATATCTATCTGACAGCGGCAGGCGCTGCACCGAAGAAGCTGGAGAACCCAGACCAGTTTGACGCTCAGCAGGCGTTGTTTTATGGAACGTTGCAACCTGTTCAGATGCTGCAACAGTTCCAGCGGGCCAGCGGCGGTGAGAAATACGATGCGGTGGTGCTGCTCACCGACCCCGGTAGCTATGAGCTAACGGAAGATAATAAAATGGCACTGAAGCTGTCTGCGCCGCTATGGCTGGTGCATCTGGGTGGCCCCCAGGCGGCTTATGATGATGCAACACTCCAGGCGATCCAGGATAGCGGTGGGGGAGTCTCAACCCGGGTGCAGGAGGTGATGCAGCGAATGGCAACACGCCCCAGTCGGGGTGAGGGGACATCCCTACTGAACGTGGTGGATGGCTATGCCTGGTACCTGGTGCAGCAACCCGCCAGGTCTGCTGCCACTGAAGGCTTTACTCCACTGGCGGCGCGTCAGTGGGTCACCCACCTCAGCCGCTACGTCAAACCAGATACCCTGCAACAGCTCGACACCATCCACGCCGTGACCAAACAGTACGGCATTGTTTCTCCCTACTCTTCGATGATTGTGCTGGTCAACGATCAGCAGCGGGAAGATCTGAAACGAGCAGAACAGGGAAGCGATCGATTCCAGCGAGAAGTGGAGGACCAGCAGCTTCCCCAACCTGCGTCTCCTGGACTGGTTGCTGTCCCTGAACCTGGGGAGTGGCTGCTACTTCTGGCGGTGGCGATCGGTCTGGTGGTGATCTACCGCACCCGACGGCAGGAACAGCTAAATTAATCCCTTGAAAGACCAGTGCC
>CAZVXA010000061.1:9131-16767 GCA_964630955.1 uncultured bacterium
GCCAGACCATCCGTTTGAGCTGCTACCAGATAGGCATCGGCAAAACCCAGCAGCGGCGGCGTGTCGTAGATGACCAGGTCGAAGCGGTTCTGAACCTGTTCCATCAACTGCTGCATCCGATTGGAGGAGAGGACGCGGGTTGGGTCAGGAGGCAGGGTGCCTGCGGTCAGTACATAGAGTCGGGGTTCCCCGACCCACCGCTGGACGGCATCCCGCAGTTCCAGATCGCCAATTACCACATTGGTTAGCCCCTGATGGTTGTCCATGTCCATGTAGGTATGCAGCATGGGATTTCGCAGATCGGAGTCGATCAGGAGCACCCGCTGCCCCATGGCCGCTGCCGCCCTGGCCAGGTGGGCTGCGACCGTTGATTTTCCTTCGCCCTGGGCGGCGGAGCTGATCACCACCGAGCGGATTGGCGTATCGGAGTTGAGCATCCGAAGATTGGTAAAGAGCGATCGGAAGGCTTCATCGAACGGCACAGATTTGTAGGGATGAGATCCGTTGCGTGAGGCCGGCTCGTCCCCTCCCAGGATGGAGTCTGCCTGCTGAAGTACGCTGCCAACGCCCACCAGAATCTTGGGCTGTTCGCGTTCCTCCTCTCTCTGTGGGATCACTGCCAGCAGTGGCATTTTTGTAATCCGCTTGATCTCCTCCGAGCTGCGAACGGCGTCGCTCAGACGCTCCAGCAGGAGTGCGATACCCGTTCCGACCAGGAGTCCCAAAACCATCCCCAGAGCCAGGTTGCGAACCAGGGTATTGTTGGTTAACTGAACCTGGGTGGGTGGCGTGATTAACTCCCAGGGAATTTCGCGCTGAGCCACATCAATTTGTAGCGCCTCTCGTTTAGCCAGAAACTGGTTCAGGTTCTCGGTGGCGATCTGGAGTTCGCGCTGGATGTCGGTGTACTCCCGCGTAATGCCAGAGAGTTCTTTGACGCCTGTGTTGAGGGAGCCGATGGATGTGTCGATCGCCTGCTGACGTGCATCCAGTTCTCGAATGCGGCTGATCACTTCCCGCTCTGCCTGCTGCCCCTCTCGCGCTAATAGCAGCAGCAGATTCTGCCGCTGCTCCTGCAAAACTTCCATATCAGGGCTGGTATCAAGATAAAGGGTAGCAGCCTGAGCGATCTGGCCATCCAGTTGGAGAATTTGGGTGAGCAATGTTTGGTAGCGAGGATTCTCGCTGAGGGCGGAGGAGGCCGCACTTTCGTTGGGCTGAGCGCCGACTTGTCCTTGCAGATCCGTCAGAACAGCCCGCAGTTGCTTGAGCTGGTTGGTCGTCTCAATCTGCTGGGTAGTGAAGGTATTCACCTGCTCCGAAAGCTGGTTCCCCCGTGACTGGGGGTCGATCAGGTCGTGGCGCAACCGAAGTTGCTGAAGTTCTTCCTGGAGCGTTTCTACCCGCTGCCGCAGATCAGGTAATTTCTTCTCCAAGAAACTTAGCCCCCGACGAATATCGCTCTGGCGGGATTGCAGACTGTAATCGAGGTACGCCTTGGACAACAACTCCAGTGTTGTGCGAACCTGAGCCGGGTCTTTTGCCTCGTACTGCACCTGCAAAATTTTTGATTTTTCCCCTACCGTTCCCACGGCCAGGTCTCTAAGCAGATCTTTGAACGTGAGGTCTGGGTAGCGAGCCTGTAGTTTCTCCACCACCGAAGACATCACCCTCGGACTGGTCAGAATCTTGATCAAATCCTGGTTCACAACGGTTTCAGTGCGATTCAGATTGCTCACTGAACCGGGGACGGTCGCTGTGACCTCGGTTTCAGCACTCATTGGCTGCACCAGGAGTTCAAACTCAGATTTGTAGCTGGGAGGATCGCTCAGGGTTTTGACCCATGCACCCGCCATCAGGGCGACAGTGACCCCGGCGATCACAGCCCAGCGGCGTCGCAGGGTTGAGGCAAGCTGTCTGACATCCAGCCCGCCCTCTGCCTGATCCTCTTCCTGAAAATTCAAGAACGGCAGCGATTGAGCGTATTGTTCAGATTTCATAGTTCACCTGCCTAACCCGATGATTGGAACGTTATTACATCGATAAAAGCTTTGTTACAGCGTTGTCCTTGCTGGTGCAGGGGGGTGGGGTAATGCCCCACGCAGGGGGGAACCCCCTGCACTCCTGATTCCCGTATCCATCAGCCTGAGAAAATCTGTCCTTGACCTACTGAAAAATTCGAAGGAACTGGAATGGCAGATTGAAAATCGAGAAGATGCCGCTTAGAGGATTGAGAATATTTCCCAGCGTGTCTCCAACGCTAGCCAGTCCAGAGCGATTCACGATGATCACATCGTTGTTTTGCAGCATGGGGTTGTTCTGGTCGTTCACCCCATTTGCAAAGTTGATCGTAATCGAACGGCGTGTAACCGTCCCATCGGTATTGAGTCGCACCAGATCGACATTGCTCCGGCGTGCCCGATTGTTAAACCCACCTGCCGCCAGGATGGCCTGATTCAATGGGGTATTGGGTGGCACTTCAACAACTCCGGCGCGGGTCACTTCGCCCACCACATTGACGCGGATTGAGTTCGGCGAGAAGCTGGCGGTTGCCAGTTGAGCGGTTTCAGCGGGCGTCAATCCGACAGCAGTCGGCACAACAATGGTGTCACCTTCCTGCAAGATCGCATCCTGCCGAAAATCTCCGGTGGTTAGCAGACTCCACAGATTCACTTCGAACGTCTGTTCATTTCCATTGCGGGTGGCTCTACGAATCTGCACTTTTCGGATGTCTGCCTGGGGCTTAATTCCCCCTGCCACCTGGATGGCTCGTGTGACAGTAGGCGCTCCTCCTCCTGAACTGCCACCCGTTGCGCCTGCCTCAGCAGTGCGAGCGACGCCCCCCGTCACGGTGTAGGGGCCGGGACGAAACACCTCTCCAACGACTGCAATATTCAGGGGTTTGCTGGTATCGCCTGCGATGCTGGAGGAGGCTAGCAGAGGCGCTTCATTCAGGGCAACGGTGGTCTCCGGGATAAAGATTGTGTCGCCATCGCGCAGGGTCACGTCATAGCGCAAATCTCCAGTGGTCAGGAGCTGCCACAGGTCAACCGGAATCACTTGATCGGCCCCACCGCGTCGGGGGCGACGAATTTGCGCCTGTCTTACGTCGGCGCTGCGGGTGATTCCACCTGCCACCTGAACCAGTTGGGTCAGGGTGGGATACTGTGATCCGTTCAGCGGAATGGCATAGGAACCAGGGCGGTTCACTTCCCCGGCAACGCCAATCTGGAGCGGACGACGACTAAGCAGCGTCAGCGTGACGATGGGCCGCCTCAGGAAACGACCGTAGGCCGTCGATAGCGCAGCACTGGCCTGTTGCAGGTTCATGCCCTCGACGGAGACATTCCTGACCAGCGGCAAATTTAGGGTTCCGTCTACTAATACTTCGGTCTCGCCACTGTACTGAGGAACACGGAAGATGTCTACACGAATGCGATCGCCCGCCCCCAGAAGATACGCCTCCTCTTGTGCCTGTGGAGCAGGCAATGGTCGCAGACTCGGAGGAGTTGTAAGTTGGGGGAGTGAATTTGATGGTAGGGGCGCATTTGGTAACGGCGAGGACTGTGCCAGTGAGGGAGGGCACAGGCTAGAAACAAGCGCGAGAACGGTCAACCCGGCAATCGGGCGCGATCGCCACTTCGACAGGCTCGGAGCAGAATCTGTCATCGGGGTGCCTCCTGAAAAACTGCGTCACTCGACTCAAGAGACGACGAGCGCTATACCTTCATGCAGGCACTTCCATCCAAAATCCGAGGAAAACCTCAGCAATTTCCCTGAACTTTACAGACTCTTTAGATCGTTTATAGAGAAATTGCAGAGTTTTAAGCTAAGGCGGGAAAGTGCGGCGCGCCGCGCCGCACTTTCCCGCCCAAATCATCCCGTCATCTCATCCACCATGATCACCTTCTCCGACCGCCGAGACCTCGAACTCGACCAGATTCTTCCCGTCTACCAGGCCAACGGCTGGTCATCCGCTCAAAAACCACAACTTTTACATCGGGCGCTGATTAATTCGCATTCCCTAATTTCTGCCTGGGATGAATCGAGATTGGTAGGGATAGGCAATGCTCTTTCCGACGGCTTTCTGGTGGTCTATTATCCCCATCTGCTGGTACACCCAGACTATCAGGGGCAGGGTATTGGCAGGAGAATTATCGAGATTCTTAAGATGCGCTATACAGACCTGCATATGCATATCCTTGTAGCCGAGAATGAAGCTGTTGACTTCTATAAAAAATGTGGTTTTTCCAGGGCCGGACAGACGGAGCCAATGTGGATATACGATGGCGGCGATCACTGATGAACTGTCGTGTTGGTTATTGGTCGTGAACAGGAGCGATTCGCCTGTACACAGGCAATGCCCTATCCTCCGTTTGAATCCAGCCAGGAGAAGCGATTCCAAGATTTAGTTCATGTTGACATTCTCCAGGAGCCAAACAATGGATGCCAGCGAAATTATCAAACGCTACGATGCTGGGGAGCGCAACTTCAGTGATCTCTCGTTATCAGGAGTCGATTTGAGTGGTGTCCACCTGAGCGGGGCGAACTTCAGTCGAACTGATCTGACGGGTGCAAATCTGACTGAGGTGCTTCTGAGTGCTGTCAACCTCAGCGCTGCCAACCTGGAGGGTGCCAACTTGCAGCGGGCTAACCTGTTTGAAGCGGTTCTTAGTAGTGCCAATCTGAACCGGGCCAATCTCAAGGAGGCAAATCTGGCAGAATCTGACCTCAGTGGAGCCAGTTTGCAGGATGCTGATCTCAGCGGTGCCACTCTCAATCTGGCCTCACTCAGTGAAGCAGACCTTCGAGGTGCGATTCTCCACGAAACTCGGCTCTGTGGAGCCAAAATGTGGAAGGCAAACCTCAGCAGTGCCGATCTGCAGGGGGCAGATCTCTGTGATGCCAATCTCTGTGAGACCAACCTGACGGACTCCTGCCTGGAGACTGCTGACCTGAGTGAAGCCTTCCTGACGGGGACGATTATGCCCGATGGTTCAGTCCACGCCTAAGTAAGTGGGCGTGGAAAAAGTCGAAACCCCAAAAGCTGTTTCGCCCGCGCAGCGGGCGAAACAGCTTTTGGGGTTTCAAGCTTAATTGCGCCTACCTACTTAGAAGAACTTCAGGTACCGTTTCACTTCCCAATCAGAGACGTGATTGTGGTACTCCTCCCACTCCTGCTGCTTGAAATCTACGAAGGTGTTGTACATCAATGGCCCCATTACCTCGTAGCTAAGTGGGTCAGCAGCAAAGGCTTCGATCGCCTCCCCCAGCGTCCTCGGTAGCGTCTGAATGCCCTTCTGCTGAAGCTGCATCGGCGTGTAAGTATACATATTCTCGGTATGAGGCTCACCTGGATCCAGATTCTCTCGAATCCCCTCCAACCCCGCCGCCAGCATCATCGCTGCCCCCAGGTAGAGGTTCCCGGAGATATCCGCAGCACGGCACTCCACTCGCCCACCGCCCATCGGGATGCGCAGCATATTGGTGCGGTTGTTGTTGCCGTAGCATACATAAATCGGTGCCCAGGTGAAGCCTGACATGCTGCCTCTGGCCACCAGTCGTTTGTAGCTGTTGACGGTAGGGGCGATCACCGCGCAGATTGCGGGTGCATGACGCAAAATCCCGGCAATAAACTGATAGCCCAACTTTGATAGGCCACAGCCACGGGGGTCGTCAATCGTGGCAAAGAAATTTTCACCGCTGTTGGGGTCGGCCAGCGACATATTATAGTGAGCACCGCTCCCCGTTCGATTGGCGAACGGTTTGGGCATGAAGGTGGCAAAGTAGCCGTGTTTTTTGGCAATCTCTTTTACCATCAGACGGAAGAAGGTGAAGCGATCGGCCATTTGCAGCGCATCGGTATAGTTAAAATCCGTCTCAAACTGCCCGTTGCCGTCTTCGTGGTCAAAGGAGTAAACATCCCAGCCCAGGTCGTTCATCGCCTCCACAATTTCGTTGATCCAGGGGTAGTTGTCCAGCAGTCCCGGCAGGTCGTAGCAGGGTTTGGCCAGGGTGTCGCGATCGCTCACGGGCGCATAACCACCCTCTGTCTCCTTGAGGATAAAAAATTCCGTTTCAATTCCCAGGTTGAACTTGTAGCCCATCGCCGCTGCCTGGGCCAGTGCCCGCTTCAAAATCCCACGGCAGCACGCTTCAAACGGTTCACCTTTGAGATAGAGATCGCTGGCAAACCACACCATCTCCTTATTCCAGGGCAGAATCGTAGCGCTGTTGGGATCTGGCACCGCCGCCACTTCGTCGTCACTCACCTCCTGGGGCACCCCATCCAGTGCTGCCCCTGTAAACAACTCAGACCCCCGCATCATTTGCTCAAAATGGTTGATCGGCACCGATTTGGCCTTGCATATGCCGTGAATATCAACGAAACTTGCCAGGGTATATTTCACGCCGCGCTGTTTTAGCGAGTTTTTCAAGGAAACCAGTTCGGGAGCGGAAAAGTCGTCCATGCTGAGAGGAAAAGATGAAGGTCAGAGGGGGGCGATCGCACTAGAAAACTAGTCTACCGCCAGCCGACCGAACAGAACGTGCTAGTCTCCATAAAAGGGGCCATCAATTGACTCAAATGCTCAAGGCGATCTTATTTGACTTTAACGGCGTCATTGTTAATGATGAGCCGCTGCACGAAAAGTTGCTTTCTCAAATTCTACTGGAAGAGAATCTGCGACCCAAACCGGAGGAGTTCTGGGAGGTGTGCGTCGGAAGGAGCGATCGCGCCTGTATCACCGAACTCTTTAGCCGTCGGGGGCGGGTACTCACAGAGCAACAACTGACCGCTTTGATCGCCCGCAAGTCGGAGTATTACCGGAGGCAACTGGAGAAACTGGAAAAGCTGCCGTCTTACCCCGGCATCGAGGATCTGATTTTTCAGGCGCGATCGGCACAGCTCAAGCTAGGAGTGGTGAGTGGTGCCGTGCTGTCAGAAATTGAACTGGTGTTGGAGCGGCTGAACCTGAGGCAGCATTTTGTGGCGATTGTCGCCGGGGATCAAATTCCCACCAGTAAGCCCGATCCCGTAGGCTACCTGCGGGCTGTAGAAAGCCTTAACCAGCAGTTTCCAGACCTGAGGTTGAAACCTCAGGAGTGTCTGGCAATCGAGGACACCTTCCCTGGCATTGAAGCGGCAAAACGGGCAGGCATGAAAGTTGTGGGCGTCGCCAACACCTACCCTTTCCACATGATGCAGCGCTGTTCAAACTGGGCCGTAGACTATCTCTCCGATCTGGAGCTGGATCGGGTCAAATTAGCGTTTACAGGGAAAAGCCTGGTCTAAATAAGTGGGAGTGGTGGCACCGCTTCCATCCCCCTTGTCCTAACCAGGATGGCTACAGCCATATCACTGAAGTTTTGACAATTTTCTCTACAACACTGCGAAACGCTCTCGCAGAGAGCGTTTCGCAGCGGATTAAATTTTAGCGCCGATTTTTCTGAAACGCTGGCACCGCGAGCGTTTCAGAAAAATCGGCGCGATTTAGTCAAAAGTCCAGATATCAAGTAAAACCAAAACCCCAGACTAAGAGTGGCGGGGGGGGGGGGGGGGGGGGGGGGGGGGGGGGGGGGGGTGGGGGGGGGGGGGGGTGTGGGGGGGGGGGGGGTGGGGGGGGGGGTGGGTGGG
>CAZVXA010000061.1:16777-31890 GCA_964630955.1 uncultured bacterium
TTTGTTATTTAGAAAAAATCCATTAAAAAAAACAAACCCAACCCCCTTCCTGTGGGGGGGGGGGGGGCCCCCCCCCCCGCCACTCTTAGTCTGGGGTTTTAAGCAGACATGGAGATTATTCTTCGACTTCCAGAACCGAGCGAGCACCGACGTCAGACGATTCATCCCAGTCCTCCAAAAAGTCCACCCTTTGTACTACAAATGGCAGGCTTGCACCCCGCAATCCCCGCCGAATTCGTTCTGGTGTTTCTGGAAACACCACAAACAGTGGATAAATTTCATCGGACGCTTCACTCAAGACGTGTTGATAGCGGGAGGGCATCAGCCACTCATATCCCCGGTCAAGCAAAACCTGAGTCTGTCGCCAGCGGCCCAGAAAATCAGAAAAATCTTCCTGGGGACGATAAATAAAAATACAGATTTCCGGTCCCGTTTTCACCTGCCATTCCGGGTCGGACATCAGAATTGCCACATCACAGGGCAGATGAACCGCTTCCCGGTTAGCGATTACCCCTTCGGGGAACTGCGAAGCAAACGCCATTCCTCCAGACCCCCCTGTACTGCTTATCCGCATACGGATGACGGGCAGGGGAATCGTAATCACGCTATCCTCCGGACGGCGCATACTGGGAACCATTTCCAGATAGGGGCGGTGCTGCTTCAGAAGCGCGATCGCCCCCAGATGGTCGCTGTATTCAGCCAGAAGCTCCTCGTAGTGAGCCTGCTTCACCGCCATGAAACCATCCCCTGACGCGCTACTTAATCTGATCCATAACGGCAAACATCGGCAGGTACATCGCTACCAGGATAGAACCCACCATACCGCCCAGAAACACGATCATAATTGGCTCCATAATACTGGTCAGCGCTTTTACCGCCTGCTCGACCTCGTCCTCATAGAAATCTGCCACCTTCATCAACATGGTGTCGATTTCCCCCGTTTCCTCGCCGATACTCATCATCTGGATCGCCATCACCGGGAACACCTGTTCCCGTTGGAGCGCCAGACTGATCATGCCGCCCGACTGCACCTCCCGCCTGGCTTCATCTACCGCATTTGAGATCACCTGATTGCCTGCCGTATCCCGCACAATTTCGAGCGCAGTCAGAATCGGAACCCCCGAACGGGAGAGTGCGCCGAAGGTGCGGCAGAAACGAGCGGTCGCCGTCTTCTGGATCAGGTCACCGAACAGGGGCATCTTCAGGAAGAAGCGATCCATCGTCTCGCGGCCCACACGGGTTTGATAGTACTGGTTGTAGACAAAGCTTAAAGTGACGATGATCAGCACCAGAGCGATCGCATAGATCGGAGTCCGTAATACATTGCTGATGTTGATCATGAACTGCGTAAACGGCGGCAGTGTTGCGCCCAGCTCATTGAAGATATTCGCAAAGGTCGGCAGCAGAAAAATCGTCATCCCCAAAAACACCAGGACAGCGATAATTCCCACAGTGATCGGATAGGCCATGGCCGACTTAATCTGGTTCTGTAGACGGGCCACGTCCTCCAGCAGCTTCGATAGGCGGTTCAGCACATCATCCAGTACCCCGCCTACTTCTCCGGCCTGGATCATACTGACATACAAGTCATCGAAGCACTTGGGGTGTTTGCGCATGGCATCCGATAGGTTCGTCCCCTGCTGCACATCGGAACTGATTTCCTGAAGCGCTTTCTTCAATTTGGGGTTGGGGCATTGGTCAGCCAGAACACCCAGACCTCTGACCAGCGCGACACCTGCATTGACCAGCGCGGCGAACTGTCTTGAGAAAATTGCCTTGTCCTTGACGGTTACCGAGGTAAAAGAATTCTGGATTTCCTTTAAATCAATCTTGTTGAGATTTTCCAGAAGCCCCCGGTCTTCTGATAGTTCCTGAACGAACAAACCCTGTTCCCGCAGACTGGAGCGAGCTTCGGCGGGATTTGACGCTGCAATTTTGAGTTTCTTTGGATTTCCTTTCGTATCACGGGCACGAACGACGTAGGTAGCCATAAGCGTCAAACTATTTTCAGGAGATTGTTATCGACGGGTGCAGAAAACAGGGAGGTTGGCTTCTGCCGTAAGTATCCAACAACTTACCGCAAAACCCCGGCAGAAGCCACAATCATTCAACTAATCAGGCTTTTGCAGTCATCGGCGCACCCGGTTTGGGGCCAGTGTTGGGCAGTCCTCCAATCAGTCGCTGCAATTCATCAGGACGAGAGGTCTTGGACATCGCCGCCTCAAAGGAGATGAGACCCGCTTTGTACTGATCGGCCAGCACCCTCTCCAGGGTTTGCATCCCCAACTTACCGCCCGTCTGAATCGCGGAGTAAATCTGAGAAGTCTTGCCTTCGCGGATCAGGTTCGAGATGGCTGGGGTGATGACCATGATTTCCTGGGCCATGACCCGACCATACTCACCCGGTTTGGGGTTTTTCTTGGGCACCAGCGTCTGGCTGAAGACGGCCACCAGCGAGTTGGAAAGCTGGACTCGCACCTGCGTTTGCCGTTCTGAGGGGAATACGTCGATCATCCGATCAACGGTCTGGGAAGCAGAACTGGTGTGGAGTGTTCCAAATACCAGGTGACCGGTTTCCGCTGCGGAGATCGCCAGAGAAATAGTTTCCAAATCCCGCATTTCACCCACCAGAATGATATCCGGGTCTTCCCGTAGAGCTGCTTTCAGTGCATTGGCGAAGCTCTTAGTGTCTTCTCCGAGCTGGCGCTGGTGAATCAGGCTCTTGATGGGTTCGTAGACAAATTCAATCGGGTCTTCAATGGTGAGAATGTGTTCGGCACGGGTGCGGTTGATCAGATCAATCATCGCCGCCAGCGTGGTGGTTTTTCCCGACCCGGTTGGCCCTGTTACCAGAATCAGTCCTCTCGGCTTCTCGGCCATTTCCCGCACTACATCCGGCAGACCCAGCTTTTCAAAGTTCGGGATCTTAGAACTGAGTGCCCGCAGACAGGCCGCGTAGGTACCCCGGTCCTTATACACGTTGACCCGGAAGCGAGCCAGTCCTTTCACTCCATAAGAGCAGTCCAGTTCCCAGTTCTGCTCCAGGTTTTTCCGCTGGCTGTTGTTCAACATGCTGAAGATTAAACGCTGGCACTGCTCAGAGGTGAGCGGTTCATCTCCAATGGGTGTCAGGTGACCACTGATACGAAAGTAGGGAGGCAGCCCTGCTGAGAGGTGAAGGTCGGAACCACCCATCTCGATGAGCTGCTCCATCAAATCTTCGATCATCATTTCCATGTTGCTGTCTCCTTGAGTTTGCGGTCAGTTCAGACTGAGTTGACTGATGTTGTGAGAACGAGTAGAAGTCCGATGAGCGATTACCCCTTCGGGGAACTGCGAAGCAACCACTAATCCTGGAAGCGAGGTGTGGTACAGAATGGGCAATCCAGCCATTCCGGCTTGTGCTCCGCTCCACACACCCGACAGGTCAGCGAACTCTTGCGTTTCGCCTTTAGCTCAGCTTCCAGTCCTGTGTCAGTGAAGGTGACACGCTCGACTTCTTCCAGTGTGGTTGCTCCCTGACGCACCAGGTTCAAACTATAGGCCAGTAGGGTTTTCATCCCTTCTTCAACGGCAGCTTCTTTAATGCGTTCGGTGGGCGCACCCTCCGTAATTAGACTCTGAATGCGCTCCGTCACCCGCATGACCTCGTATACCCCACATCGACCTTTGTAGCCGACGCCTTTACAGGTCTGGCAGAGCGTCCCCTGCGCCTTGGCTGCCTGAATTTCTTCGGGCTGCAAATCGTTAGAGCGATAGAACACCACGTCTGACTCGCGGGCGGCTGATAAACCAAACCGGGCCAGTTCCTCAGAAGAGGGCGTATAGGAGATACGGCAATCGGGACAGACCCGCCGCATCAGACGCTGGGCCAGAACGCCAATCAGGGAGCTGGAAACCATGAAAGATTCTACGCCCATTTCTTCGAGGCGGGCGATCGCACTGGCCGCGTCGTTTGTATGCAGGGTAGTTAACACCAGGTGACCGGTCAACGCGGCTTCGATCGCCGTCTTCGCAGTTTCCTTGTCTCGTGTCTCACCCACCAGAATCACATCCGGATCCTGCCGCAGGAAGGCTCGCAGAATCGAGGCGAAGTCCATTCCCTTCTCCCGGATCACCTGCACCTGCGTAATTCCAGGCAGCGAGTATTCAATCGGGTCTTCCGCAGTACTGATATTGACACCGGGGCTGTTGCGCTCCGCCAGCGCAGAATACAGCGTGGTGGTTTTACCAGAACCGGTGGGACCTGTGACCAGAATCAGACCAAAGGGGCGCGCGGCCATATCCTGCACCGTTTGCAGGGTGTCGTTATCGGTGATCAGCTTGTCCAGACCGAGTTGGGTGGCGGAGTTGTCCAGAATTCGCAGACACACCTTCTCGCCGTAGCGACTGGGCAATGTGTTGACCCGGAAGTCTACCTTTCGGCCATCGAAGATACGGCGGATGCGACCGTCCTGCGGCATCCGTCGTTCTGCAATATCCAGCTCCGCAATAATCTTGAAGCGGGCCGTGACCGCTGGAACGATTTTCTTTGGAAGGGGTTCAAATGCCTCCCGCAGCACCCCATCCTTGCGGAAGCGAACGCGGAGATATTCCTCTTGGGGTTCGATGTGAATATCGGAAACCCCTTCCTGGAGCGCCTTGACCAGGATTTTATTGACCAGGGCGATGACGGGCGCTGCTTCAGCATCCTGGAGGGCCGCATCCAGGTTGGCATCCATGTCATCGGTTGGCTCTTCCAGATCAAGGTATTCCAACCCTTCCAGATCTGCCTTCACATCGACTTTGGATTGGAGGTCAAGTTGCTTCTGCCGCTCTACTTGATCGTCTAAATACTGAGAGATCGTGCGCTGGAAATCCTCATTGGTGATCACCATGCGCTGAAGCATCAACCCCTGGGGACGCAGAATCCGGTTCAAGTCATCCTGAGCTGCAAGGTCATCGGGATCGACCATTGCGATCAGCACCGAGGGAGGATCTGAATCGGTACGCGAAAGGGGAATCAGGCGATAGCGACGACACATATCCACTGGAATCAGCGTGTCGATCAACTGCCCTACCTGAGAAGTGGAAATCTGACTGATCTCGGGGTCCAGTGATTCGACCCCGTAGAGAATCTTTAGCTCAAACAACTGCTGGCGCTTGTACTGGCGCAGCAGATCGGGCGGCAGTTGCTGCCCCGTCATTAACTCCAATACGTCAGTCAAAGGCCGTCCTGATTTGCGGCTTTCGATCAACGCCTGCTGCATCTGCTCGTTGTTGACGTAGCCTGCCTGGATGAGTTTGCTGCTGAAGGGAGAAAAATTGTGCTGAACGACCAGGGCACGACGTTGAGAGGAGGAGTTAGCCATAGCTCATGTAGGAGATTCCGTGTACAAGAGTGTTCCCAGAACGGTCGATAAAAATTAACAGGCTCAGGATGAATATAGAGCAGTCTCAAGTCGCTTTGGCCCAGTTCCCCGACACCAGTCGCTAGAATGAGCGAGGACGACAGGCAAAATGATGCTCTGCCCCTCGCCCCAATCAGGCTGTTGTCTGGCCAATCACCCTTGTGGTAGACCAACTGTACCGGGCGTTCGCTTCCCCTCTGGAGGATATCAAAGTTTTTCCCAGGGGGTACGCTTGGAGTCAGACCAATCGAGAAATTTAGCCCATGCCGCCAATGGGGATGCAGTTCACCTTTGTATAGCACAGTGCTGACTGTTGAATCCAACGGTTTCTGGTTCGGGAATGATGCAAAATGATGGATGAAGAAAAACAGCAACAGGAGACACAGTCAACGATGAGCGACGCTTCAGGGGTTTCAGAGACTATGAATTCAGCCGAATCCAGCAACGAACAGCCAATTGACACCACCGCTGAGGCCGTCACCCCAGAGGTGGTTGCACCAGAGCAGAGCACCGAGAGCAGCGATTCTGCCGCTGCCACCGAAGCCCTCACAAAGGAAATTGAGTCGCTGAAGGCTCAGTTGGAGGAGCGCAATAGCCAGGTGATGCGGATTGCGGCAGATTTCGACAACTTCCGTAAGCGGACTCAGAAAGAAAAGGAAGACCTGGAACTTCAGGTGAAATGTTCTACAGTGATTGAATTGTTGCCTGTCGTAGACAACTTTGAGCGGGCGCGATCGCAAATCAAACCCCAGGGTGATGAGGCGATGAACATTCACAAAAGTTATCAGGGGGTATATAAGGATTTCGTCGATCGCTTAAAGCGCATTGGCGTTGCTCCCATGCGGGCTGAGGGTAAAGAATTTGACCCCAACCTTCATGAGGCTGTGATGCGTCAGGCCACTGAAGAATTCTCAGAAGGCACTGTGATGGAAGAACTCGTGCGGGGCTACCTGCTGGGTGAGCGAGTTTTGCGTCATGCGATGGTGAAAGTTGCGGCAGCACCCGAACTCTCCTCCGAGGAATCGCCATCTGAATCTTCTGAATCAGAAGGTTGATTGCTTGAGACGGCGGGCGTTCTAGCCAGTATTTGCCAATCAATGAGAAGATGACCAAAAATATTTTGGGCGAGATTGATTAGATTCTTGAGTAAATGCGGAATACTGGCTAGCAATGAGTCCGACTTATCAGGTGTACTCATTCACTTGAATACGTTTACAGCCGCTAATCATGGGAAAAGTCATTGGCATCGACCTGGGGACAACGAATAGCTGTGTTGCTGTTCTAGAAGGCGGTCAGCCTATCGTCATTTCAAGCTCAGAGGGCGGGCGAACCACGCCCAGCATCGTCGGTTTTGGAAAGACGGGGGAACGCCTGGTGGGCCAACTGGCGAAGCGTCAGGCTGTCACCAATGCCGAGAATACGATCTTCAGTATTAAACGGTTTATTGGTCGGCGCTGGGACGATACCCAGGATGAACGGGGGCGTGTTCCGTACAACTGTATTCGAGGAAAAGATGACACCGTAGATGTCCAAATCCGGGGTCGTAACTATACGCCTCAAGAAGTTTCCGCCATGATTCTGCAAAAGCTGAAGCAGGACGCAGAGAATTATCTGGGTCAGGAAGTGACCCAGGCGGTGATTACCGTTCCCGCTTACTTCACCGACGCTCAGCGGCAGGCCACTAAGGACGCTGGCACGATCGCCGGGTTGGAAGTCCTGCGAATCATTAACGAGCCGACTGCTGCCGCTCTTTCGTATGGCCTGGACAAACAGGATCAGGAACAAAGCGTTCTGGTGTTTGACCTGGGCGGCGGCACCTTTGACGTATCGGTGTTGCAGCTTGGAGATGGGGTATTTGAGGTCAAATCCACATCTGGCAACAACCATCTGGGGGGTGACGATTTTGACACCGTGCTGGTGCGCTGGCTGATGGCCAACTTTCGGGAGCAGGAAGGGATCGACCTGTCTACCGACAAAATGGCACTACAGCGCCTGCGGGAAGCAGCAGAAAAGGCCAAGATCGAGCTGTCCACCATGCTCACCACCACTATCAACCTGCCATTTATCACCGCCGATGACACCGGGCCAAAGCACCTGGAGGTAGAGTTGACCCGCGCCAAGTTTGAGGAACTGGTGAATCATCTGGTGCAAAACACCATTGAACCCGTGACCCAGGCGCTCAAAGACTCTGGACTTGGCCCCGACCAGATTGACAAGATTATCCTGGTGGGCGGCTCCACCCGGATTCCAGCCGTCCAGGAAGCAATTAAGAAGTTCTTCAGCGGCAAACAGCCCGACCGCTCAGTTAACCCTGATGAAGCAGTGGCACTGGGTGCGGCTATCCAGGCGGGTGTACTGGGCGGCGAGGTCAAAGATTTGCTCCTGCTCGATGTGACACCGCTTTCCCTGGGAATTGAGACCCTGGGCGAAGTCTTCACCAGGATCATCGAGCGCAACACGACGGTTCCCACCAGCAAGAATCAGACCTTCTCAACCCCAACGGACGGGCAAACTTCGGTAGAGATTCACGTCCTCCAGGGTGAGCGAGCACTGGCAAAAGATAATAAGAGCCTGGGTAAGTTTCAGCTCACAGGTATTCCACCTGCACCACGGGGGGTTCCGCAAATCGAAGTTGCTTTTGAGATTGACGCGAACGGAATTCTCCAGGTTTCTGCCCGCGATAAGGGGACAGGCCGCGAACAGACTATCCGTATCACCAACACAGGTGGCCTGAGCGATGCTGAAGTCGAACGGATGCGTCAGGATGCCGAGATCTATGCAGAGGACGATCGCCGCCGTCGGCAGGTGGTGGAACTGCGCAACCAGGCCGATATTCTATTCTCCAACTACGAAACCACACTGCGTGAGAACGCCGAGTTGATCCCAGAGAGCTACAAAGCACAGGCAGCAGAGCGGGCGACAGAATTGCGGGTGGCGATCGCCGATCGTTCCATTAGCATTGAGATCATGAGAGAAAAGCTGGAAGCGCTCCAGCAGGCCCTGTTTGCCATTGGCTCTGCGGTCTATGCCCAGGCCGCAGGACAGACGATGCCCGACTTTGCAGACTTTACTACCTCGGACAACACCATCGCCTGGACGGGGGACGATCAGACGCTGGACGCAGCAGCAGGGTATGACAGTGAATTCAACTTTGATATGGATGATACGGTTACCGCTGATTATGAAGCGGTTGACTAATGACCGGAGCGTTTTGCTGCCCTCAGATAGGGACGGTTTTCCCTACGTCTTTGGGGTTGCGACCCTTACAGCCGTCGATTAGTTTAGGATGGAGAGAGTGATCGGTGGTTGCCGTAGCGCACCGCTGACAGTGATGTTATCCCCTGCCGTTTTCCCATTATTTTTGGCGATCGCCCTATGCCCCGCGACTATTATGAGATTCTCGGTGTCTCGCGTGATGTAGACAAAGAAGAGATTAAACGTGCCTACCGTCGTCTCGCCCGTAAATATCACCCGGATGTCAATAAAGAAGAGGGCGCAGAGGAACGGTTTAAGGAGATCAACCGGGCCTATGAGGTGTTGTCGGAGCCGGAGACCCGTGCCCGTTATGACCGCTTTGGTGAGGCTGGGGTTGGTGGCGCTGCGAGTGCTGGATACCAGGATTTCGGTGACATGGGCGGGTTCGCTGACATCTTTGAGAGCTTCTTTAGCGGCTTCTCTGGCGGTGCTGGGGCACAGCAAGCCCGCCGCCGCAGCGGCCCTGCGCGCGGCGATGATTTGCGGTTAGACCTGAAGCTGGATTTTCGTGAGGCAGTCTTTGGGGGCGAGAAAGAGATCCGCATCAGCCATCTGGAAACCTGTACCACCTGTAGCGGGTCGGGCGCAAAACCTGGGACTCGTCCCAAAACCTGCACCACCTGTAGTGGTGCAGGTCAGGTGCGACGTGCAACCCGCACTCCGTTTGGTAGTTTCACCCAGGTTTCGACCTGTCCTACCTGTAATGGCACCGGGCAAATGATCGAAGATAAGTGTGACGTGTGTGGTGGTAGCGGCCAGAAGCAGGAAGCAAAGAAGCTGAAAATCACCATTCCCGCAGGTGTAGATAACGGTACCCGGCTGCGCGTCCAGAACGAGGGCGACTCTGGGCAACGAGGTGGGCCTCCGGGCGATCTCTACGTCTATTTATTTGTCAGTGAGGATGCTGAGTTCCAGAGAGACGGGATCAACATTCTTTCGCAGCTCAAGATTAGTTACCTGCAGGCGATTCTAGGTGCCCGGTTGGAAGTGAATACGGTGGATGGCCCCCTGGAAACCAATATTCCTGCCGGGATTCAACCGGGAACGGTAATCACCCTGGAAGATCGGGGTGTTCCTCGTCTGGGCAATCCCACCAGTCGGGGGGACCATCTGCTGAAAATTGTCGTGGAAATTCCAACACGACTCTCCGTCGAGGAAAAAGAATTACTAGAGAAACTGGCGAAAATCCGGGGCGATCGCGTCGGCAAAAGCAGTGGTGCAGGTTTTTTCGGGGGACTTTTCCAGTCATGAATGTCGCTCCCGTCAACCTCCCCGACGCTCAGCTTGACCTGCGGGGAACCCCATGCCCTATGAACTTTGTGCGCACAAAGCTGCGTCTGGAAAAGATGCCCCCTGACTCACTGTTGGAAGTTTGGCTGGATCCCGGTGAACCAATGGAACAGGTGCCCGATAGTCTGCGCATGGAAGGATATAGCATTGAGCAGATCGAAAATCGGGAAGATTTTTTTGCCGTGAGGGTACGGCGTCCGAGTCAGGAGCATGGCAGCTAACCTCACCGATCACCCAACCGAGTTCGGGGCGCAGGTCAGCTCCCTATTAGGAACCGTGGTGGCTGTACAGGCTAATTTCTATCTCGTTCAGCTTGAGCATCAGGCTTCTTTGCCAGATGCTCAAATCTCTACTACTCTCCTCTGCACTCGCCGCTCTCGCCTGAAAAAAATTGGCCAGCAGGTGATGGTGGGCGATCGCGTTCAAATTGAAGAACCCGACTGGGCTGGAGGCCGGGGGGCGATCGCCCAGGTATTTCCCCGCCACAGTCAACTGGATCGTCCTCCAATCGCCAATGTAGACCAAATCTTGCTAGTATTTGCCCTGGCAGAACCGCCCCTGGAGCCATTTCAGCTCAGTCGATTTCTCGTCAAAGCAGAATCCACCGGATTGGAGGTGGTGCTGTGCTTGAACAAGCGCGATTTGATTTCGAAGGAGGAGCGCCAGGAATGGAGCGATCGCCTTCACCGTTGGGGCTATAGTCCCGTCATGATTAGCGTCCAGCAAGAGGAGGGTCTGGGACTGGTGCGCGATCGCCTGGAGGAACAAATTACGGTTGTTTCTGGCCCCTCTGGCGTGGGTAAATCCAGTTTGATCAATGCATTGATTCCCCAGATTGACCTGCGGGTAGGTGCCGTTTCAGGTAAGCTGGCGCGGGGCAGACACACCACCCGCCACGTTGAGCTATTTGAACTGCCAACTGGCGGACTGCTGGCAGATAGTCCCGGATTTAACCAGCCCGATCTGGACTGTACTCCCATCGAGCTGGCTTACTGTTTTCCAGAGATCGAACAGCGATTAGAGGAACACGCCTGCCAATTCAACAACTGCTTACATCTGGACGAGCCAGGTTGCGCTGTGCGCGGCGATTGGGAACGGTACAACCACTACTGTATGTTTCTGGAGGAGGCGATCGCCCGTCAGACCGCCCTTGGTCGAATGGGTGCTGAAGAATCTACCACCAAAAAGATAATCCGTGCCGATGGGCAGGTCGAGACAGAGCCAAAGCTGCAAACCCACAAATATCGTCGTCCCTCTCGACGGACTGAAAAACAGTCGCTGCGTGACTTATGTCACGATGTGGAGGATTGGTCGGAGGAAGATTAAGAGGAATTGCCCTTGAGATAGCCCCGCAGTGGTTGAGCGATCGCTTCTGCCTGCTGTTGTGCCTTCGACTTCTCCCCCTTCTCCGGCCTCCATCGATATTTATATTCCAGGCTGTAGAATTTTTGAATCGTGACACGTTTACCGTTAGTCATCTCCAGCGTGACTTCATAGTTAACGTCATAGCAAGTCGTACCTTCACTGTCCTTGCGTTCGACAGGATCCCTGACAGGAGTCGCCTGAACATCAGCAATCTCCTGCAATGCATAGGTTTTGAGTGAATGCGCCTGCTGGTGGATGACACGCCCCCCGGTGCGGTCAAATGTCCAGAGACTGGAGGATTGGGAAATCGAATCCAGCAGTCGCAGCGCTAACCTTGCTGAGGATTTCTGCGTGGCTTGCTTCTGCAACCAGGTGGGGCCAAAACCCAGCGTTATTTGCCAGGGACGACGGACGCGATCACTGATCTGCTGGGCGACCGCCCGTAGCTGTGATTCGTCCGTCTGCTGCAAAACATAAGGATTGGCGGTGTGGGTTGGGTCGTTCAGGCAAAGGATGGTTCCAGGCTGTAGTTCTAGAAACAACCACCCACCCGTCTGGGGATGAATATCCACAAACACCTGCTGAATATCAAACAGGGAGTAGACGTTCTGGCATTGTCTCAACAGGCTACCGTACTGGTGGGTAAAAGTGTGCCGGGTCTCATCAATGGAGTAGGACTCGATAGTTCTGCTGTGGGTGCTGAAGAGACTGGTATAAAGCGATTTCAGCCCTCCTAGAAAGAAAATCAGACCCGGAAGCAAACCAAACCATTGCAGCCAATCCCACTGGGTGACCGTCAGGCGACTTGCGTTGGGATACTGGAGAAACGCCTGGATGCGATCGACAGTCTCCAGGGTGTTGTCCAGTCCCGACGTTTTGTATGGCCTGAGTGATATCTCCCCTTCGCTGGTTTGCAGCAGAATCTCGTAGAAGACACCATCGTCCTCCACCTGCAACAGTTCAATCCCCTGCAAGTGGTCAATCGACTGCGTATTCCAAGCACCAATGCCCAGCCAGCCAGGGTAACTCAACTGACATCTGACCTGAGCTGCTTCGACCCGCTGACACTCGAGTTTTGCAGGACCACTGACGAGGAGCAAGGCAATACCAAGTCCGGTTATGAAACACTCTCGAAACAGACGACTCAGAGACAGACGATTTTGGCAGACTATCACTTTCTCTGGAGATTGCTGGGTGATTTGCAGCATGGCAACGTTGCAGTCGAGAATTGAGCGTCAGCAGAGGATCTGCCCTTAGGCTACCCACGTTGTTATGAAGCGGATTCAAGGGCTGTGCGAATTACAATGCCCCGTCACATCATGGGTATAAATGGCTGCAACAGTAATCGAGAGCAAGACTATGGGGGCGGGGTTGCAGGTGCTTGAAACCGGGGGGCAAGCGATCTCGCTTCCGGGTAATCGGATGTCGAAAATTGGTATCAAGGCCATACTCCAGTATCGAAGGTGGGACATCGGAGCGAACATTGACGGTAATTCGGCACTCCATTTCGTTCGCCACCAGATGAATCTGATAATGGTTGTGATGATTGAAGGTCAGTCGCCGCTGAATCACCTGTCCTTTGAGAACGCCGTACCGACGGAGTGCCATACCTGCGGTTGTTGATGGATAACGCCCCAATCATACCCTTCTGGGGAAGGGCGACCGATAGGGGAGAGCGATCGCTAGAATAGTCATTACGGCCTTCACAAATTGGTTGTGAAAGGGGTGTGGGTTCCCCACGCAGGGGTTTTCCCCGACCCCCCTTTACATCCTGCCAGGTATGGCTATATCTACATCGGAGATTCGATTTCTATGGCTATGATTAAGAACAATTCTATGCGTGAGGAACCCCGGGGCCAGCGAGCACAGGTGATTCCTCCTCGAAAGGACGAATCTCTGCTGGAGTGGTTGGAGAACAGTGGACGCTTTATCACGGGTGAAGTTGCTGGCTACGGCTTCCGTGAGGAGGCTGATTCAGAGGAATTGTCGGAATACATGGGAGCAGCAGAACCATTTGACTTCGACGCAGAAGATGACGATGATCTCAGCCTCGATGATGAAGACTAGGACAGCAAAAAAGTTTTGTAAGGGGTTTGGGGTTTCACCCCCAAGAAGGGGTGAAACCCCAAACCCGATGTTGCAGAACTGAGTGTTCACAACACCAGATAACGAATTGAGATACTCATGGCTTACGTCGCAGAACTCGCCTCGGGGCAACGGATTTACGTCGATCAGCAGGGCAATCAGACGATAGTCACCGTTGCCAGCCATAGCGCTCAACAGCAGCAGCAGTCCAGCAGCAGTTTTTTGACGGGCACCTGGACTGCCCCTCCAGAAATACGACCGATCGGGGCAGGAGCAATCGTTGTCCTACACACAGCAGATGGAGAACAACTGGTGCAGGTGCAGGGGAGCAGCATTGCCATGCGCTCCTCAACAGGGATCGAACCGCCTAGCCAGAGCAAACCAATGACAGCGGCTCCAACGGCCACCATGCAACCCATACAATCCATGCCACCGATGCAGCCCATGCAGCCCATGCAGCCGATGAAAATGGGCGATATGCAGATGAGCCTGAACCCAATGGAAATGCGGATGGGCGATATGGAAATGCGCCTGGGAACGGCGGCATCTGCTGCGTCTGCTGCGTCTTCCTCATCAAGCAAACGATTTTGTAGTCAGTGTGGAACAGCGGTGGTGGAGGGCGATCGCTTCTGCTCCCATTGTGGCCACTCCCTGCAATAGGTTCTGAGTATGTCTGACGGGTCAAAGGCAACTAGCGCTCCAATCAACACCGTATCCAACATCAATCCTCGCAAACCTCTCTTGCAGCCGGGTGCCCTGTGGGATCTGGTTTTGGAGCGAACCACTCATGCCTTAGAAGTAGGCGCTCTGCTGTCACTTCCCACAGAGTCGAACTTTGTGGAACAGGACGGCGTTCGTTTTCTGGTGAGAATTCTCAAAAATTTGGAGCGCAAGGACGCAGATCGAACGTCGCGGCAAGCCGCTGGTCAGTCTTTCAATCCCTTCTTGCCATACGACAAAGATCTCTACGTGATCGACTTTTCAGAAACCCACGTCTGTGTTCTTAACAAATTCAACGTGGTCGATCACCATCTGCTGATCATTACCCGCGCCTTTGAAGAACAGGAGATGCTGTTGACGCTGGCAGACTTTGAGGCGCTCTGGATTGGCCTGCGGGAAATCGATGGGCTGGCATTTTATAATGGTGGCAAGCTGGCGGGGGCCAGCCAACCCCACAAACACCTGCAACTGGTGCCCCTCCCCCTCAGTGACATAGCGCGTTTGCCGATTGACCCTCTGTTGCCTACAACCAGTCCACCGGGTTCGGTGATTCAGATTCCAAACCTCCCCTTTGCCCATGCCTTCGTTCGTCTACAATCCGCTTCTCCCACTGAAACCCTCGACAGCTATGGTGCCTTACTGCGTACCCTTGACTTGGAGGATGGTTCTGCGGGAGCACGACAAACGCGAGCATATAACTTACTGGTAACACGAGAGTGGATGCTGCTGGTGAGGCGATCGCAAGAGGAGTTTGAATCCATCTCAATCAACTCCCTTGGCTTTGCAGGCGCACTGCTGGTGCGAAATGAACAGCAAATGCAGCGGTTGATCGAAGTGGGGCCTCTGACGGTTCTGAGTCGAGTCGCAGAGATTTGACCACTGCCTTAGTGCCTATCCGAATTGTTTAGTAAAACCCCAGTTTTCACTTGGCGCGGCGAAGCCGCGCCAAGCGAAAACTGGGGGTTTATTTGGGTTTTTTTTTTGAAAGCCATTTTTGAGGAGGGGGGA
>CAZVXA010000062.1:0-31459 GCA_964630955.1 uncultured bacterium
GGGCAACGGCAGTTCAGGAACCCCCCGGCTTATAGCCGTGGGGAGGATGTCAGCAGGTTATCTCCTTCGGTTTGCTTTTCTGGATGTCCTGATAGACATCACCGGAGCAGGCGTGGACTCTTCTTCGACGCGCCCGGTAGAAATCCCTTCTACTGGTTCTGGTGCTGAAGAGTGCAGGGAGGGAAAGGGCGAGGCGAAAACCGATGTTGTTGTTCCGATTGTCCGCGTCGTTCCTGTTCCGATTCGCCGAGCGACAGTTCCTCGGATTGTTGTTCCAGGAACCGCCCCGCAGCAGCTATGGCAACCTGCCCCAGTAAGATAATATGCGGTTGGTGGAAGGTAGATGTAGAGAGCAACAATGGTTTAAGGTTCGTAGGATGGGCAAAACAACGTGTGCCCATCATGGCTTTGCACGAATCAAAAGCCTTGATGGGCACAGGCTATCGCCTTTTGCCCATCCTACGAGGGGTTGGGTGAATATGAGCCGGGAGAAAATATTTTGTCGCAGGTGCCAGGTATCGGCGTGTTTCAGGTGGGCACCCCAGCTCTGGAGGGATTGGGTGAGTTTTTGGACGCTGATGCGCTGCCGGGAGAAGTCTTTTTTCAGGCGTTTGAGGCGGAGGCGGGCCTGCTGGAGATTGGCAGTGCGAACGCGAGTGTGGGTGGGCAGCACTCGAAAGCCAACAAAGCTGGCACCAATCTGGGTTTCAAAGAGCTGGCTTTTGACGGGGTGAATTTTGAGACGCAGGTTGACGAGGTAATCTTCGATCTGCGGACGGGCATCGGCCAGGAAGGAGCGATCGTCGGAGAATAGCGAGAAGTCATCAACGTAGCGCAAGTATTTCGTCGCTTTCAGGCGTTCTTTGACGAAGTGATCGAAGCCGCTGAGATAAAAGTTGGCAAAACATTGACTGGTGAGATTGCCAATGGGAAGCCCCTTGCGGCGCTCCAGCGGAGTCAGCAGGTCATCGCCAGGAAAGTAATCGCAGACGGGTTCCTGGGGGTTGCTGTTGTCGATGATAGTTTCGATCAGCCAGAGGGTTTGGTGACACTTGATTTTGCGGCGGAGTAGCGCTTTCAGAATTTCGTGGTCGATGCTGGGGAAAAACTTTTTGATGTCGCACTGGAGAATGTATTGACTGGAGCGGGTGAACTCAGTGAATCGATGCAGAGCACGATGGGAACCATAGCCCTTGCGGTTGGCGTAGGTGTCGTGGATTAAGGTGCGCTCCAGGATGGGCATGATCACTGAGCAGAGGGCGTGGTGAACTACCCGATCTCGATAGGGAGCAGCAGAAATCAGCCGATACTTGGGTTCCTGAATTTCAAAGGTGGTGTAGTTTCCTGGGTGATAGGTTTGCGTCAGGAGCTGATTTTGCAGGGCAAACAGTTCGGCTTCGAGGTTGTAGTTGAAGCGCAACACGCAGTCTCGAAATCGTTTGCCTTTCTGCGCTCTGCGGGCAGCGTGCAACAAATTGGAGAACGAAACGATGTCGCCGTAGAGGTTGCCGTATCGTTTCATATCAGGCTGCTTTTTGCAGTTGACGCTGTTGTTTGATCCATCCGCCCAGGTCGGTGCCGACTGCGTTGATCAGCTTTCCGGCGTATTCGTAGCGGTCATCGTTGATCAGGTTGAATTCTTGCAGCAGCCGGGTCTGGTGGCGCAGTAGATCGAGAATGGCGTTGAGTTGTTGCAGTTGCGGCAGTTTTTCTTGAGAATAGCGGGCGTGAATTAGACCTTCCAGCAGATCATAGAGTTCAGTGATAATGCGGTTACCCAGAAAATACTGGTGATTTTTAGGAAGGCGATTGAGAACAGGGACGTACCAGCGAATGAGGTCGTAGGTCTTTTGAATGATGGGCAAATCTTGCATAAAATCACACCGCGAGGTACACTTGATCTAGAGTTAAAACTGCGTAAATCTGTTGTTTAGACTCTAAATATGAGCTTACTGTGGGACTTTATTGAAGACCTCGAATTTAAAAAAATATTTCGATCGCGCTAACGCGCGAAAGAGGGAAAAGTTAAGAAGTGTAAAGGGAAAAAGGGCAAGAGTATAAAGGGCTACTTAAAGTCCAGGGAGGGAAAGGGCGAGGCGAAAACCGAAGCTGTTGATCCGATAGTCCGCGCCGTCCCAGAACCGATTCGCCGAGCGACAGGGCCTCGGATTGCTGCCCCAGGAACCGCCCCGCAGCAGCCTGCGATCGCCATTTCCACCCGTTATCCAGGCACTTCCATCCGTCGGCGCACCCTGATAATTCTCATGCCAGTGGTCGGCGCACCATTCCCAAACATTTCCGTGCATATCGTACAGACCAAAAGCATTGGCGATCGCAAAACTTCCAACAGGGGTTGTTTGCTCTCGATACTGCCCCTTCAGTCCAGAACCATAGTTGCCGGGATAAGTTTTGCCCTGATATTCCCAGTCGGTTCCCTGATAATTGGCTAAATCAGTCGTGATGGTTTCACCAAAGTGAAAGGGCGTGGTGGTTCCAGCGCGACAGGCATATTCCCACTCAGCTTCACTGGGCAAACGATATTTGCGGTTCGTTTTGCGGGAGAGGCGATCGCAAAACTCCACCGCTTCATGCCAGGAGATTTGTTCGACAGGGCGATTACCCCCTTTGAAGTTCGACGGGTCAGCGTTCAAATCAATGTTGACTTTAGGGAACCCTGCAACAACTTTCCATTGCGCCTGGGTTACAGGATATTTGCCGAGGTAGAAGGGGGCGATCGTGATGCGATGCTGAGGACGCTCTCTTGAAAGGCTTGCTTCCTCCGATTCAGGTGACCCCATCTGGAAGGTGCCGCCGGGGATTGCCACCATTTCGAGGGCGATCGCTTCTCCTCCAAACAGCCCCTTTCCTTTCAGCTCTTCAACGAAATACTCTGCCCGCTTCTTCTGTCGATTGACTTCTTTGCCAACCTGATTCACCGTCACCACCACAAACTCAAAAGTAGGTCGCTGGGCGGGTTTGGGTTGGGCAGGCGGAGGGCTGGGCGGGGCAGGCGGAGAGACAGTCGTTCTGCCGCCCGTTGTAGAAGGCGTGGATGGTGGAACGGTTCCTGGAGTTTGTAGGGTGGTGCGTTTGACAGCAATCCGTTGGAGCGCTTTGATCGCCTGTTGATCGACTCTGGAGGCTGCAAGCACACGAATCCATAAACCCTCGGCAAGATCGAGGTCGCCTTCATTTTCAGCTTCCGAGGCTTCGTACTTGAGGGTAGCCACATCGCCTGGTTCTGCTTTATCTGGCAGCAGGATCAGGTGGCGTTTGTGCAGCGGTTCAGGAATGGTGTAGGGATTTTGCGGCGGTTTATTATGGCGACGGTTAAGAGAGGGAACAGCGGAGCGGAGGTGATGATCCAGGCGATCGACCGTCGCACAGTTGCCATCACCCTGAATCCGCAATCCTCGCAGCAGCTCATAGGTGAAGGCTCCCTGCTGGAGTTCGGCAATCTCATAGGAGGACTCATTGGGGCTACAGGAATAGATCGTAATCACACCTTGCTGTTTCTCGGTGCCAACGCCCTGACCATCCCGGCGATCGTCCGTGCGGCAGGCATCCAGCAGCAGAATCACGTTGTCGGCTCCACAGGTGCGGAGGCGATCGCTCACCTCCTGAATCGCCAGCGCCGAATTGGGAATATCACCGGGGTCAGCATCCCACGGCAGTAGATAATCTCGGCCTGCGTGTCGTTTGCCATGTCCGGCGAAAAAGAACCAGAGGTTATCACCTGGTTTCAAGAAGGGTTGCTCAAAACGAGTACGAAGAAATCGACGCAGTTCGGTATAACCAGGTTTTGATTCCAGTGGTGGGCCATAGATTGAAGGGATCTGTGGGGCATCGTCTGCAAAATAATAGATCTGCCGAAACTGAAGCTCCTGAAAATAATCGCGCACCGATGCCGCATCCCGTTTCGCGTAATTCAGCGATTGCAGGTTGCGGTAGTGATTGATGCCGATGGCGATCGCCCAGTTTTCTCCCATGTTGCTGGCTTACTGTGGACTGTTGGGCGTCGGGTGAGAGGCTTCAGAAGTTGTGTCAGGTGCAAATCGCTTGAACCTCAGTGTCATTGCACCTTTACCTGCAACTTTGACACCGCTTCCCAGGAGAATCACCTGTCCTTCACCTGTAACCTCGATCGCAAGCTCAATCTCGTCCAACTGCATTCCCGATTTTTGTCGTTCTGCCTGGGCAAACATCTGATCGACAACCCCTAGAAAGTTGCCCATCTCGCGTTGGAGTGTCTGAGCATCAACCTCTACCCCTTTGGGCAGCGGCGAAGGGGAACGCGGGCTACTAAACCCTCCACCCATATCGCGGGTCGCATCCCGTTCACCATCGGTAATTGGAGAAGTATCGTCCGTCAGAATGCGGATGCTTCCGGGAGTTGTTTTCGTTGTCATAGACGGCATAGGGGCATTTATTTTTTTCCATCCTAAGATAAGGCGATCGAGGATGGCTAGTAGACTCCCATAACGGTGTCCGTTGCGGTCAGACCTCCGAGGTCTTGTGGGGGACAGCAAAATTGTCGAGAGCCGGGGAAAGACCTCGGAGGTCTTGGGGTAAAGGGGGCGATCGGTTGCGGCCAGACCTCCGAGGTCTTTTGGGGCGCAGCAAAATTGTCGAGAACCGGGGAAAGACCTCGGAGGTCTTGGGGTGAAGGGGGCGATCGCCTGCGGTCAGACCTCCGAGGTCTTTTTGGGGCGCAGCAAAATTGTCGAGAGCCGGGGAAAGACCTCGGAGGTCTTGGGATGAAGGGGGCGATCGCCCCCTGAACCTTTAATTCTTTCTACAGAGGCAGATATTGAACTTGATTCGCCAACTCTTCCAAGTAGAAGCGTAGGATGGGCAAAGGACGGCAGTCCGTGCCCATCCCCAACCGTATAAATGATGGGCACGCTTCGCTTTGCCCATCCTACTTGGGGGGCTTCTTGGGGAATGTTCGTTGAGGTTGTTCGGGGGCGCGGCGTGGTCGTTCCAATCAATATGGATGGGGTGTGCGATCGCATATTTTCAGGAATATTCCTCATGCAGGCAATGGCTGACGCAAACCTCGGCGCACGGCTTCTGCTAAAGCTTCTGATTTCCGCAGTTGCCCTAGCTGATAGATCTGGAGCAGGGCAAACAGTTCGTACCGCTCGGCAGCAGTGAGACTCTCCGCTTTGCCTTTGGCCTGGAGATCGCCCATTCGCAAGTTCTGCACCTCATCCATTTTGGAGTCTGCCAGAAGCAGCACCGCTTCGTCGGCCAACTCGGCGATCGGTGTTTCATCGAATTCAGGGCTGCCATCGGCAGAAAGCCAGAGTAACTCCAGTGCATTTGCCAGCACATCACCCACATCCCGCTGAGTGGCTAAACCCAGTTGATGCGCCTGTGCAACCAGATTTTCCGGCAGTTTCAGGGTGATTTCAACGGTCATGGTTTGCGATCGCCCCACAAATTCTGTCTTTATTATGGGCGATCGTGCTGGAAATTCCTTTGGCGATCGGGTCTTGTATGGGGTGTGGGATGCGGATGGGGGTGCCAAACCGGGCGTGGCATTCGGATAAATAAGGGTTGGAGAAACCTGGGGATAGTTGCCGAATGCCGCGCCCCTACCGCGTCTGGGGTGGGATGGAAATGGCGGGGGGATGGCGATCGCCCCAAACGCAAGGGTCACGGTAGGGGCGACACGGTCGTTCGCCCCGGTTTGCCCGATCGCCCCAGTTCGTCCGATTTACCCCAAACGCAATGGTCACGGTAGGGGCGACACGGTCGTTCGCCCCGGTTCGTCCGATCGACCTGATTCCGTTGTTCATTGACCACGGGAATGGGGTCAACAACCGTTGCCCCCTACAGGGTTGCATAAACACCAATCGGGTGAAAATATCCTGTCACAGGTGCCGGGTATTTCTTGCTCAGCGATCGCCTTCCCTATGAGCATACTACATTTGTAACACGATGCGCTATAGTGGTACTACAGGATGGGAAGCGCGATCGCTCCACCGTTCCCCGCAGCGGTAATCGCCCCCCGCGATTCTTTAACGGGCGATCGTTCGCTACAATCCTTAAGTAATCTGTATTCTCAACCCCCTTGGCGATCGTGACAGAACCAGGAAGCTACAAAGACACCGTTAATCTGCCCAAGACGGCCTTCGACATGCGGGCCAACGCCACAAAGCGCGAACCGGAGCTGCAAAAGTTCTGGGCAGACCATCAGATTTACGAAAAGCTGTCGCAGACCAATCCGGGGGAGATTTTCACGCTGCACGATGGGCCTCCCTACGCCAATGGATCGCTGCACATTGGCCATGCGATGAACAAAACGCTGAAGGACACCATCAACAAATACCAGATCCTCAAAGGCCGCAAGGTGCGCTACGTGCCCGGTTGGGACTGTCACGGTCTGCCGATCGAGCTGAAGGTGCTGCAAGAAATGAAGCCCGAAGAGCGGCAAAACCTGACGCCGCTGGAGTTGCGTCGCAAAGCCAAAGCCTGGGCGTTACAACAGTTGGATGGACAGCGCAACAGCTTCAAACGCTACGGTGTGTGGGGTGATTGGGACATCCCCTACATGACCATGCTGCCCAAGTACGAGGCGGCACAGATCCATGTCTTCGGTCAGATGGTGACGAAAGGCTATATCTACCGGGGATTGAAGCCCGTCTACTGGAGTCCCAGTTCTCAGACAGCGTTGGCGGAGGCGGAACTGGAGTATCCCGATGGCCACACCTCCCGCAGCATCTACGTGGGCTTCCCGGTGGTGAGCCTGTCGGAAGCCGCTGCTGCCTTCAAGCCCTATCTGTCAGAACTGGGGGTGGCGATCTGGACAACGACCCCCTGGACGATTCCGGCTAACCTGGCGGTGGCCTTGAACCCTGATTTAACCTACGTGGTGGTCGAGAAAACCAGCAACGACCAGGATATCCTTGACCCTGATGTGCGCTTCCGCTACCTGATCGTGGCGAAGGATCTGGTGGAGCGGCTATCGCAACTGATGGGCACCCCCCTGACGGTGAAGGCCGAACTCAAGGGCAAAGACCTGGAGCATTCCACCTACCTGCACCCGCTATTCGAGCGGGAAAGTCCGATCGTCATCGGCGGCGATTATGTGACGACCGAGTCCGGTACGGGTCTGGTTCACACCGCCCCTGGCCACGGGATGGACGACTTCCAGGTGGGTCAGCGCTACGGTTTGCCTGTGCTGTCTCCCGTGGACGATTACGGCAACTTCACCGATGAGGCGGGGCCGTTTAAGGGATTGAACGTGCTGAAGGATGCCAACGAAGCGGTAATCCAGGCGCTGAAGGAAGCGAAGACCCTATTAAAAGAAGAGGTCTATGCTCACCGCTATCCCTACGACTGGCGCACCAAGAAACCCGTGATCTACCGCGCCACGGAGCAGTGGTTTGCCTCGGTGGATGGGTTTAGAGAGGAGGCAATGAGGGCGATCGCCGAGGTCAACTGGATTCCCGCCACGGGGGAGAACCGCATCACGTCAATGGTGTCGGAGCGATCGGACTGGTGCATCTCGCGTCAGCGCAGTTGGGGCGTGCCCATCCCCGTGTTCTACCACAACGAGACGGGCGAGGCGCTGATGAATGCGGAGACGATCGCCCACATTGAAGCGCTCTTTGCCGAAAAAGGATCCGATGCCTGGTGGGAACTATCTGTCGAAGAACTACTGCCGCAGCAGTACCGCGCCGAGGCTGGCAACTACCGCAAGGGCATGGACACGATGGATGTCTGGTTTGACTCCGGTTCTTCCTGGGCGGCGGTGACCAGCGAATGGGAAGGACTGCGCTACCCGGTGGATCTGTACCTGGAAGGGTCTGACCAGCACCGGGGATGGTTCCAGTCCAGTTTGCTGACCAGTGTGGCAGTGAATGGTCATGCGCCCTACAAGTCGGTGTTGACCCACGGGTTTGTGCTGGATGAGCAGGGCCGCAAGATGAGTAAGTCTCTGGGGAACGTGGTCGATCCGGCGATCGTGATCGACGGCGGCAAGAACCAGAAGGAGGAGCCACCCTACGGGGCGGATGTGCTGCGCCTGTGGGTGTCGTCGGTGGACTATTCTTCTGATGTGCCCCTGGGCAAGAACATCCTGAAGCAGTTGGCGGACGTGTATCGCAAGATTCGCAACACGGCTCGCTTCCTGCTGGGCAACCTGCACGACTTTGACCCAAAGCAAGACGCGGTTCCCTACGATCAACTGCCGGAACTGGACAAATATATGCTGCACCGCATCACCGAGGTGTTTGCCGAAGTGGAAGATGCGTTTGAGACGTACCAGTTTTTCCGGTTCTTCCAGACGGTGCAGAATTTCTGCGTGGTAGACCTGTCCAACTTCTATCTGGATATCGCCAAAGATCGGCTCTACATCAGCGCCGAGAATTCTCCCCGTCGTCGCAGTTGTCAGACAGTGCTGGCAGTGGCGATCGAGAATCTGGCAAGGGCGATCGCCCCTGTTCTCTCTCACCTGGCGGAAGACATCTGGCAGTACCTCCCCTACGAAACGCCCTACGAGTCGGTCTTTGAGTCGGGCTGGGTGAAGGTGGAGGAGAGCTGGAAGCAGCCCGTCCTGGCGAACACCTGGGTGCAACTGCGCCAGATCCGCGATGAGGTGAATAAGGTGCTGGAGAAAGCCCGTGTGGACAAGGCGATCGGGTCTTCTCTGGAGGCGAAAGTTCTGCTTTACGTGGCAGATCCAGAACTGCGTTCTAAACTTCAGGTGTTGAATCCGTCAGACAGTTTGAGTGGCGACCGGGTAGACGAACTGCGCTATCTGTTCCTCACGTCTCAAGTCGAACTGCTGGATTCTCCCGATAAACTCGCAGACCAGAAGTACAACCTGCAAACCGAAACTCTCGGAGTTGCGGTGGTGGATGCCGATGGTGAGAAGTGCGATCGGTGCTGGAACTACTCGCCATCGGTGGGTCAAATGGCTGAACATCCGCTGCTGTGTGAGCGGTGTGTGCCTGCGTTGAAGGGCGAGTTTTAGGGTGTGGGTGACAGACCTCGGAGGTTTTTGAAAACCTCCGAGGTCTTGTCGTTGGTGGTTTTGGAGGGGAAAGAAAAGCAGGTTGATGAGGCGCTTGAAGCCTTGAGAAGAATGGAGGAAGCAGAGGAATGAAATATACGATTGTTATTCAGTGGTCAGAGGAAGACAATTGCTTCGTTGTGTTTCTCCCTGAGTTCGAAGATGTGATGCAACCTGTCACTCATGGAGACACGTATGGAGAAGCATTCACCAATGCACAAGAAGTTTTAGCACTCTTGGTCGAATCTGCATTAGAGGAGGGTAAAACACTGCCTGTTCCTAGACAACTGTTTCAAGTTGCGTAATCCCTCCTTGTCAGCCTTTCAGAATGGGTATAATTTTTGCCGTTGAGGCGACCGACCGTTCTTGCTGAACTCTATCTGTCTCCATGTCAGCTCCCCCCGAAAGTCAGCCCATCACTGTCTTTGTCTCCTATTCCCATCGGGACGAGGAGTTCAAAGACGAACTGGTGGCGCATCTGGCGAATTTGAAGCGTCAGGGCAAAATTCGCGCATGGCAGGATCGGGACATTGAAGCCGGAACCGAATGGGATGCAGAAATTCGACAGCAGCTTGAATCCGCCGAAATTATCCTGCTGCTCATCAGCCACTACTTCATTAACTCTGACTATTGCTATGACCTGGAGATGCGGCGGGCGATCGAGCGTCATCAGGAAGGCACGGCACGGGTCATTCCGATTATTCTCAAACCCTGCGACTGGCAGGAGACTCCCTTCAGCAAATTGCAGGTGCTTCCGAAAGACGGTAAGCCTGTCAGTCAGTGGGGCGATCGGGATGAGGCTTTCTTGAATGTTGCCCAGGGAATTCGTCGTGCTGTGGAATCGCTCCAGCTTATCACTCCACCACCACCCAATTCTGCTGCGCCCCCAACGCCCAATCCTCTCCCCGAAACACCCCCGTACAGACGTCCCGCGGGACGTCTCTACACGCACGCCTTCTCTACCTACAATCCTGATAAATTTACCGGGCGCGACGACGAAACCGCCCACCTCACCCAAATTCTCAACGGCGGTTGCCGAATTTTGGCGATCGCAGGCATGACAGGCATCGGCAAAACCGCCCTGGCAGAACGGATCGTCGCCAATCTGATGGACAACACCGCAGGCGAATCTCTGCCCTACGTTCGCTTCAGTTTGGACGATCGCAGCCTCACCCCAGATTTCTCCAGTAGCGGTGCCGCCTTGCTCCGCACATTCGGCGAAGAACCGACCCTGGAGGATCAGAAAGACCCGGCGAATCTGGTGCATCATCTACTGAATCACCTCCAGAAACATCCCTGCCGCCTGCAAATTGACTCGCTGGAAAGACTCCTGACGGGAGACGAGCAGGAGGGCTGGAGCGATTTTTGCGATCCACTTTGGCTAGATTTCTTGCAGCAGTGCCTTACCGCCAATCATTTCCCCAGCCAACTGCTGCTGACCACCCAGGAGGTTCCCGCCGATCTGGATGAGGTGGGATCCCGCTATCCTCAATTCTGGCACTGCCAAATCATTCAGGGCTTGACCGCTGATGAGCAGCGCGATCTGTTTTTGAAGCTGGGATTTCCGCAGGATGGGATTACTCAGGAAATGCTGTTTCATATCGGACATTTCTACAACGGTCATCCGCTGGCGCTACGGGTGGTTGCCGAGGAAATTCTCCAACCGCCGTTTCAGGGTAATCTCATCCTCTACTGGCACGCCCACGGTGCCGAATTTACCCCCACTCGTGACCCCAACGAGTACCCGTTCAATCGCAGTCGCAATTTCCGCCGTCGCGTCCGTCAGCAAGTGGAGCGATCGCTGCAACGTCTGCCGGAGTCTGCCCGACAGATGCTCTGCACCAGTGCGGTCTTTCGTCGTCCGGTGCCCGTTGCTTTCTGGTATGCGATGCTCCCCGATGGTGATGCCCAGGCCGCTTTCGATTCGCTGCAAGATCGTCATCTGGTGGAATACGAATCTATGTCTGATAATGGTCTGCTGGTTCATCAACACAACCTGATCCGCTCGGTTGCCTATGATTTGCTAAAAGCAGACCGCCCCACCTGGGAAGCCGCCGAACGACAGGCGGCCCATCTCTGGCTAAATAACTACACTCCTCCCCTCGGTGCTCCTAACCTGGAAACCGTTCGTGGCTACCTGGAAGCGTTTGATCATTACCTGATAGCTGGGGATCTAGAATTAGCCAAGAACCTTGCATGGGCGCCATTAAACACCCCAACTAGAGACCATCTGTGCTGGCAATTAGGAACCTGGGGCCATTTACACGAGCAGGTTCTCCTTCATAGAAAGCAGCTAGATATTGCTCGAAGAACAGAAGATTCTAAGGAAGTAGCGCTGGCTTTGGGAAATCTGGGGCTAGCCTACAAGAATCTTGGTCAATACGACCAGTCAATCGAGATTCTTCAGCAAGCATTAATCGTTAATCGTAAGATTGGCAACCGTCACGCTGAAGGTCAGGACTTAGGAAATCTTGGGAATGCGTTTATTGGTTTAAGACAGTATGAGCAAGCAATTGAATTACATCAGCAACGCCTGATGATTGCGCGAGAAATTAGCGATCGACATGGAGAGGGGCAGTCTCTAGGCAATTTAGGACTTGCATATAGCGGTTTAGGCAAATATGAGCAGGCAATCAATCTGTACCAGCAACGTCTGGCAATTGCACAGGAGATTAGTGATCGCAGAGGAGCAGCAATTGCACTCACAAGAATGGCAGACACTTACTTGAAGATGAAACGGTATTTAGAATCGTTGAGCCATAGTCAAACAGCGTTAGTAATCGCTCAAGAGACTGGTTATATGCTTGGCCAAGCTGAAGCCCTCAAAAATTTGGCGGAAGCACATCAGGCATTGGGCGAAGTTGAGGTGGCGCAGCAGTATTGTCAGCAGGCGTTGGAGTTGGCGATCGAGTTGGGCATTCCGTTGAGGGAGGAATGTGAGAATCTGATGCGAGAATTAGAAGCAGGTTAAATGAGTCAAAGAGATAAGCTACTGATCAAAATTCTCAGGGGAACTGCCGATGCGAGTATTCCCTTTGGTCAACTCTGTCAACTGCTCAAGTCACTTGGCTTTGATGAATGAATTCGAGGTAGCCATCATATTTTCTCCAAGCATGGGGTTGAAGAAATTCTCAATCTTCAACCGAAGCAAGGACAAGCCAAAGCTTATAGCGGTTCTCAGTCTAGTTCAGTGCAGGTTTTTGAGAGAGAGCCGCGCGGAGCGCGGCTCTCTCTCAAAAACCTGTGGTTCATCTAAGCGCGAAGCGCTATATCAGGTGAAGCAAGTTCGTGAAGTGATTTTGAAGTATCAACTGGGAGGACAGGATGATGATTCGGTATGAATTGATTATTTATTGGAGTGAAATTGATCAATCGTTCATTGTAGAGGTGCCAGAGTTGCCGGGATGCGTTGCGGATGGAGCAACTTATCAGGAAGCAGTACAGAATGTTGAAGTGATTATCCAGGAATGGATAGACACAGCCAGGGAATTAGGACGACCCATTCCAGAACCGAAGGGGAGGCTGTTATTCGCGTAGTTGTTCATACATATAGCAGTTCTCAGTCTGGTTCAGTAAAGGTTTTCGTGTGAGAGCCGCGCGGAGCGCGGCTCTCACACGAAAACCTGTGGTTCGCTGGAGCGCGAAGCAGGGTAGGATGGGCAAAGCGAAGCGTGCCCATCAATGCATACGAATGGTGATGGGCACGGACTGCCGTCCTTTGCCCATCCTACAGTTCAACTTTGGGTAAATTCATACCCCAAATTGAGAATGAAATGACCCTGGTTCATACATAGAATCTTCCAGAGTTAATTGAGGATGAGATTTTAACGTTACCCGAAGATTCTAAGGAGAGGATAGAACCTGGACAGTAGGAGCGATCGGAGGAATCAGATGATCGTTAGATATGACGCAGAAGCAGACATACTCATTTTTATCTTGCGTGATGCCGCTCCCGCGAATGCAATATCTGAGCCTGGAGGGGTGATTGTTAGCTATGACGATGCCGACGAGCCAGTTAGTATCGAATTTCTCAACGCCTCTAAACGGCAGTTATTCAACCCTCGGGATTTGAATCTCACGATCGCAACCTGATGAACCAGCGTTATACCATCATCATTCAATGGTCGGACGAAGACCAGTGCTATGTGGTCAGCCTCCCGGAGTGGGGTGAATTTTGCCATACACATGGTGATACCTACCAGGAAGCCCTTCAAAACGCTCTTGAGGTTTTGGAGCTTCTCACGGAATCGACCATCAGCGAGGACAAGCCTTTGCCAAAGCCACAGCTTTTGGGGCAATCGCTTCAGACTGCCTGAAACACTGTGATTCGCAGAGCGATCGCAAACTTGCAATGAATTATCCCTGCTCTGACCGAGGCCGCAGCCAGTTGAAAATATCCTGTGCGGTCAACTGTAGATTGATGTCTGGCAGGACAGGCACCTGGTTTCGACCAGAGACAATGATGAGGGGGCGATCGCTCCAGAACACCATAATTACCTGCTCTGTCGGGTCAACCAGCCAACCCAGTTGTGTTCCCTCCAGCAGACAGGCTTGAATTTTGGTAATCAGCCTGGTTGTACTCTGGTCAGGCGACAGAATCTCAATCATCCAATTCGGTGCGCCCTGAACAGGACTGTTTTCTGTTGGGACACGGGTGCTGAGGATAATAGTGATATCCGGCACAACGGATTGTTCGCTTAGAACACAGCGCAACTCTGGAAATGACTCGTACTGGCTTCCGGCTCCGTCGATCGCAGACACTAACCGTTTCTGCAAAATGCTGTGATAAGAAGTGGGGATCGTTTTTTGCAGAACTTCGCCGTTAATGAATTCCCATGCAGGAGACTCCTCAATATTGGGGAATTTCAGAAAGGCTTCTAGCGTAAGCGTTTGAATTGCTGGAGTCATAAAGGGATACCCGACAGCCGCCTGACCCTACTCTAATACAGGACGAGAGTAATCGCACTGAACCCCTAAAAGCTGTTTTGTCTGCGCAGCAGACAAAACAGCTTTTAGGGGTTCAGTTTTCCTCCACCTCTTCTCACAGCCGATGATCATCCAATCGATCGCCCCCCTCCTCCCCATCCAACCGCCCCCGCAACTCTTCGCGCAACGCTGCAATTTCCGATCGCAGTGCTTCGATGGATTTTGTCCCTACAATTTCTGCGTTGTCGTCCTCAGCATCCTGCCCGATGAAGAAAGTGGCGAGGCTGGCGGTGAGGTAGCCAAAGATGACAAAACCATAGATGGCCAGCAGGAAGCAGAGAATCTGGCCTTCTGGAGTCTGGGGAAAAGCATCAGAACCCATCGTAGTCAGCAGCATTGCCGTCCACCAGAGAGCGCCTCCGTAGGAGCTAAAGGCAGTCGTGTCAGGGACATCGCGCTCCAGAAAATACATTCCAGCTGCACCCGCCAGCCCCACGAGAATCGTCACGCTGAGCACGTAGCCGAAGCCTCGACGGGAGAAACTATCTGCGAGTGCGCCCATGCTCTGATTGGTACGCGCCAGTACCCGCAGCAGTTGTACGCCTCGTGTCGCTTGAGTTCCCTGAAGCACACGGAAGATGCGTGCAAACCGAAAAACGCGCAGGGCTGGCAAAAACAGAGCGATCGTTTCGATCCAATGCTGTTTGACGTAGGGAAGTTTGCGGGGAGCGAGAGTAAACTCCAGCAAAAATTCGAGAATAAACAAAACCCAGATTGTAATGTTGACCGCCTCCAGGCCGGGGGTAAGGCCCCAGATCAGCTCCACCACAAACAGCAGCAGCCAGATAATACTCAACAGCAACATGGGCAGATCGAGCCAGGTTTCAAGCCGCTGCAGCACTGCTAAACGTTCATGGTCGATTGCCTGTTTTTGAGGTGTTCGGGAAGGTTCCATTGGGGTTTGCCGGGTCGCGTTACCGTAAAAATATATTCGATTTTTCAGTACCCACTCACTTACAGTACTTTTTGTGCTGTAAGTGAGTGGGGTGCGGGGAGTGTTTAAGTGAATCTCCGATCAAAGCGAGGATCAAATTTATCGCGTTTCTTTGAGTTGCAGTCGCGGCACAGCGTTTGCAGATTGCTGATGTCATTGCTACCGCCCTTCGCCAGCGGAATGATATGGTCAATCGCCAGATTCTTGCTGCTGCCGCAGCTCTGGCACTGATGGCGATCGCGCTCCAGCACATACTTTCTGACTTCCTGGGGAATTGCGATCCGGGGTGTTTTTTCCATGAGTGAGTGGTTTTGAAGGGGAGTGGGGAGTGGGGCGATCGCCATCTCATAAATCACTGGTCAAACTTGCATTCATCAGCTTGTCATAGGTTGTTTGAATAAAAAGAACTCTCTTCCAGTTTGAACTGCAAATAGGTTTGGGTAGTTTGTGTAAGTCCAATAACTCTAATTTGTAGTAAGAAATTTCACTTTTTGCGTTATCTTCTTCATCTGGAAATAGCTCCCTGCGTTTGACCAGTTTGATGTCCTGGATTGCTGCAAAATAGGTAATACTGTGTGATTCCTCTCCGAATTCTTTGGTTTGGTAGAACGCCAGCCATGCTGGTGGCCAGCGCTTTTTGAGCCGCTTTTCAACTTGCCCTGCCGGGATGCGGTACCAGTGTTGGATGAGGGCGATCGCCATGTCCCGCTGATTATTCATGATGGCAACCAGCACTTCATCCTGCTGAGACATGATAGTTCTTGAGAATTGGTTCGTTTGTAAGAAATAGGCGTAGACGTAGGATGTGTTAGCGACAGCATAACGCATCGATTTCCTAACGTATCGGTGATGCGTTACGGCTAACGCCTAACGCATCCTACGAGTTATAAAGAGGGTGACTGTGGGGCAGGCAAGATGCCTGCCCCACAAAGCTCATGCAGTTCAGAGAGATTATGCCGCCTCAGCCCGATCGCCTTCCTCAATCATTCCCGATTCAACCGTAGGAGGCAGCACCTCCAGGTCAGCAGGGGCGATCGCAGGCAGTTGTTTCCGACCCAGCAGCATGGCTTCCAGGCAGGTGTTGATACCTGCGATCGCCTCGTTATACTCAGCGATCTTTTCCTTCAGATCGGCCTGCTGACGCTGGTTGGCGCGGATTTTCTCCTCGGCTTCCTTATCCAGCATTTGGGCGAGGTAAGTGCGGGCCTGATCGTACTGCTGCAAGATAGCGTCTGCCTGGGCGGCGGCAGCGGGCAACAGGTGAGTGTTGAGCGTCTGGTTAATCGTCTGACGGAAGGTACGGAGGACGGTTTCCTTTACCTTCTGCTCAAAGTCGAGCTTCAGCAGTTGGCGGATTGCGGGTTCGGCATCAACCATCGCCTGATAGTCGTAGCCCCGGCAGGCTTGTTGCAGCGTTTGCCGCAGTTGCCAGATGGAGGCCGTGCCTTCGGTGTAGAACTCAGGGCGCTCCCGGACGTAGCGATCGCACTCTGTCCGTGCCTCATTTTCCAGAGCCAGGATGGCCTGTTCTTGCAGCACCTTCAGTGATTTCTCAATGCCGCCATCGTTGCCCAATAGACGATAGAGATCGCGGTAGTAGCCCTGCTGTTTGATGCGATCGCCCAACCGTTGAAAGAAATTCACCCCGATGTCTCTGGAGCTTTCCACCAGGACATCCTCCAGACCGTTCGACAGATAGTAAAACGCTTCTGCCAGAATGCCCGAGAGGGGAACAACGGAATTGCGGCGGTGGCTGGCCTGGGCGAGCTGGTGAACTTCTCCAACGGAGAAAGTTTGAAGCAGTTGATCCAGCGTGCTAACCATACGGGCGCGGAGACGGTTGAAGTCGTTCTCAAAAGCAATGTTCGTGTTGCTGGCAACGGCTTCGTTGACCTCCCGTTCGATATCCTCCCGGAAGGCGTCACCCACCGCTTTGAGATCGCGGCTGAGCTGGCGCAACTCCTGTTCCTTAATCGCCTCCACGTCCTGAGGCTGGCTTTCAAGCTGCTGCCAGGTTTCCAGGTAGATTTTGCGGAGGGCGACACAGAGGGGATGCACGTCATCCGCCAGGGTGGCCAGCAGCAGGGGACGTTTTTCCTGAGTGAGGTAGCGTGTGATCGCACTCCGGAAGGTATCAATCCCGCTGTCCTGGATCAGCTGGTTAATCAGCGTGCTGCCCTGGCTTTGGAGAATGCGCACATAGTTCTCATTGGGTGACTCGTAGCTGCGCACGTCAATGCGGAAGCGGTCGGCGGGTAGCTTGCCGGAGTTGGCGCAGTAGCGGTTGAATTCGCTGACAAACTGCGGCGTTTCTTCCCATCCGTCCAGCATTCTGGCCTGGTTGGAGAACAGGGAATCGAGGCCGTAGCGGTCGCCGTCTCCAGAACTGCGAATCTGACTGCCGTAGAACCCCAGCAGCGCACTGGTGCGGAAGATCCGATCGCTGTCCCGAAACTGCTCCTGGATCAGGCTGTCTAAGCGTTGCCGCAGTTGAGTGTTGTACCAGGTTTCATCAACGCGGTTGAAGACGTAGAAGACGCGATCGCGCACGCCGGGGTTATCGCGGGTTTTCTCCAGCAAATCCGTTTCTTCGCTGGTCATGTCGCCAGCAGAGGCGGGTTTGAGGACGCAGACCACCGCTGAAGTGTCGGGGTTTTCGATTTTGCGGTAGGTCAGGTCGGCGTCCTTCTTCACAGGGGCGTCGATTCCCGGAGTGTCTACTAGCACGTTGCCGTCCTTCAGGAGTTCGTGATGGCAGTAGTATTCCACCCGCTTCAGGACGGCGCTGTTGGCACCGCGACGGGCATAGCTGGCGGCTTCCTGGAGCGTTGAGAAGTGGAACTGCTCCATCGAAAACGTGTTGTTGTGCATGGTGTGAATGCGTTCCCGGTTGGTGACGAATCCCTCCAACAGGTAGTTCAGGGCGCTGGCCTGTTTGGCTCGCTCTGATTTGCTTTCGCCGCCCTCCATCTGGATGATGTTGCGGCAGGTCTGTTGCAGTTGGGCGATCGCCTCCGTTTGGTTGATATTAGGCGATGCCAGTTGCAGCCGTTGACACAGGGCGTGGGCCTGCTCTCGAATCTCGGCCTCACTCATGAAGGTCAGCACCACCCGCTCCCGGTCGGGTTCTGCGTAGGCAATTTTGCATTCAGTCCCAGTCGCGTGTCCCTCGGCGCTGTAGAGCAGTTCTCGCTCCAGCAGCGCATTGATCAGCATGGATTTTCCAGCGCTAAATGCACCTGCAAACACAATCTCAAACGTGGGCGCGATCGCCTTTCGCAACGACGACTGAATCGCGGTGGTGTCGTAGTGCGATCGCAAGCTCGCCTCCTGCTGGAGCAGTTTCAGCAAACTATCAACCTGAAGCTGTAGGTTCTGACACTGAGGTAAGTGTTGCGTCATGGTGAGGAATACCCCGTGGGGGTCTAAAGGATGAGGGAAAATACTGGATTCAGGGTGCCCATTTCGCAACAAAATTTGCCCCGGCAGGAGCGGATTCCCGTACTGGATGAGGAGGGCGATCGGGTATCAATCTGTTGAAGCATGCGCACATACCCCCATTGAAAAGCGCTGTATGTGGCTTCAGGTGACGGCATTGCTTAATTCAGGGATGAATGTTTGTAGAGAGCCGCGCTAAGCGCGGCTCTCTACAAACATTCATCCTCCCAATCAACAATGCCGAGCGTTAAAGCTTTAAGTCTCCGTAAAGATTTTAGTACACCTGTTTCCTTTTAAAGGTTTTCATCGCAATATTGGGAAGGAACCGAAGTATACTGCAACTCTAGAAGGCGATTTTTCTAAGGCGATGACTGAAGACAGGCTACCGTTGACCTCCCAGGATGTGCGAGAAGACAGGATCGCGGCCCTACGAGAACTTTTCCCAGAGGCGTTTGCTGAGGGCAAGGTCGATTTTGAGCGGCTGAAGCAGGCATTAGGGGAATCGATTGACGAGGGACGGGAGCGGTATGGACTGTCCTGGGCGGGAAAGAGTGAGGCAATTCGGAACCTGCAAGCGCAAAGTGTAGGAACGCTGACCCCTGTCCCGGAAGAATCGGTCAATTTTGAGACAACCGAGAATATTTTTATTGAGGGTGACAATCTGGAGGTGTTAAAGCTGCTGCAAAAGAGCTATCACAATCAGATCAAACTAATTTATATTGACCCACCCTACAACACAGGAAAGGAGTTTATCTATCCTGATAATTTTCGGGAAGGGTTAGAAGATTATCTGCGGTATTCGGGACAAAAAAACGGTGAGGGAATCAAGCTAACGACGAATACAGAAACCAATGGTCGGTTTCATTCCAAGTGGCTCAATATGATGTACCCTCGCCTTTTTTTAGCTCGAAATTTATTAAGGGATGATGGAGTAATTTTCATCAGTATTGACGATCACGAAGTACACAATTTACGAGTTTTAATAAATGAAATTTTTGGAGAAGAAAACTTTATAGCAAACATCATATGGCAGAAAAAATTTTCGCCTCAAAACGATGCAAAGTTTCTATCGGATAATCATGACCATATTTTACTCTATGCACGAAATAGAGATAATTGGAAACGTAATCTTCTTCCACGTAGTGAAAAAGCTCTCGAAAGATATATGAATCCTGACAATGATCCTAGAGGACTATGGGCTTCTAGTGATCTTTTAAGAATGGAGCATAGAGATAATGGTGTCTACACAATCACATCTCCCACAGGTAAACAATGGACTCCTGAACCTGGAACAAGTTGGAGACATCCAGAGACAGAAATGCTGGAATTAATTTCAGGCAATCAAGTTTGGTTTGGCACAGATGGGAATAGCAAGCCTCGACGAAAACGATTCCTAAAAGACGTTCAGGATGGCATTGTTCCAGATACTATTTGGAAACACGAAGAGTGTGGACATAACCAGGAAGCAACTCAAGAATTAAAAAATTTAATGACGGGAACTAACGTAGACTTTGATACTCCTAAGCCTATACGATTGCTAAAGCGAATGTTGCAGATAGCAACTAATCCAGATTCTGGAGACTTGATTCTGGATTTTTTTGCAGGGTCATGTTCAATCGCCGAAGCCATCTTAAAACTTAATCATGATGATGGAGGATCTCGAAAATTTGTTGTTGTCCAATTACCTGAATCCACTGAGAATGTTAAATTTAACACAATTGCGGAAATTGGAAAAGAACGTATTAGACGAGCAATTAACAAAATTGCAGAAGAGGAGAATGGCAAGCTTGATCTGAATGGTTCAGGACAGCAAGATCGCGGTTTCAAGGTTTTCAAACTGACTGAAAGCAACTTCAAGATTTGGGATGGTACAGCACCTCAAAATGTAGAACAATTGAGCGTATTGCTTCAAGAGTTTGCAGAAAACGTCCGTCCGGGTACGACAAAGTTGGGAATGCTGTATGAGATCTTGCTTAGAGCTGGATTCCCATTAACGGCAAAAGTTGAAATACTGGAGATTGCCGGACAGGAAATTTACGCTGTTGAAGACCAGGAACTATTTATCTGTTTGGAATATGAGATTTTAGAAGACACCGTTCGGCAACTTCTCACCTATCAGCCCAAGCCAAAGCAATTCATTAGCCTAGATTCTTCATTTCGCGGCAATGATCAGCTAAAAACCAACACACAGCTACAAATGCGTGACCACGACATTAAATTCCGCACTGTCTAAAGATTTAACATGAAGATTCAATTTGATAGCCAACAACAATATCAATTGGATGCCGTTAACGCGGTCGTTGATGTGTTTGATGGTCAACCCTTAGCAGGGGGGCAATTTGAGACCAGTTTGGGCATCGGGTTTGGTGGAGCAATGACCGAGATGGGGTTTGGCAACCAGTTAGAGCTATCACCTGAAGAAATTTTGACAAACATTCAAACTGTTCAAGAACGTCATGAGATTGAACTTGTAGAACCGGGAGCAGATACACCCCTTCAATATGGGATGAATTTTTCCATTGAAATGGAAACAGGCACCGGGAAAACTTATGTTTACCTGCGAACCATTCATGAACTCAATGCCCGTTATGGGTTTACCAAGTTTATTATTGTTGTTCCCAGTGTCCCTATTCGGGAAGGCGTGCTGAAAAACCTGGAGATTACCAAAGAGCATTTTCAAAATCTCTATGGCAATCAACCATTTGATTACTGGGTTTATAATTCCAAGCGAGTCTCTAACTTGCGGCAGTTTGCCAACTCAAATCAGTTGCAGATTCTTGTGATTAACATTGATGCGTTTAACAAAAGAGATATTAGCGTCATCCATAAAGAACTTGATGGGTTATCTGGACATCGTCCCATTGAATTTATTCAAGCGACAAATCCAATCGTGATTTTGGATGAACCGCAAAATATGGAATCAGACAAAGCAAAAGAAGCGATCGCCAGTCTGAATCCACTCTGCACATTACGTTATTCTGCAACTCATAAAAACTTATACAACTTACTTTACAGACTTGACCCAGTAAAAGCCTACGACATGAGGTTGGTTAAGCAAATCACTGTTACCTCTGCCCTTGAGGAAAACAGTTTCAATCAACCCTATGTTCATTTAGAGTCGATTAAAGCAACTAAAACAAAGATTACAGCGAAACTCACGATCGACGTACAAAGACAAAACTCTCCCACTCGTACCAGTGTATCCATTAGTAAAAATGGAGTTGATCTCCATGAGTTATCCGGTGGTCGAGAACTCTATAGAGGTTATATTGTTGACTGCATTGATGCAGGTTTTGGATACATCTCTTTTACGAATGGAGTCAGTCTCAATATTGGGGAAACCATTGGTAACTACGGCGATGATTTGATGAAAGCTCAAATCAGAGAAACCATCAAAGAACATTTAGATAAAGAACTGGCGGTTAAACGACAACTTCCCGATCGTCCACTGAAAGTTTTGTCGCTATTTTTCATTGACCGGGTTGCAAATTATGCTACAACAGATGGCAAACTTCGCCAGTGGTTCATTGAAATTTACCAGGAACTCTCTCAACTCCCTCGTTATCAAAACCTCAATCTACCTACTGTTGAGGATATTCACAATGGTTACTTTGCCCAAGATCGACAGGGCAACGCCAAAGACACCAGTGGTGCGACTGCGGCAGATGATACAGCCTATGAGCTAATCATGAAAGATAAAGAGAGGTTATTGTCACCTACAGAGCCACTGCGTTTTATCTTCAGTCATTCAGCATTACGAGAAGGCTGGGACAATCCCAACGTTTTCCAGATTTGTATGCTGCGAGAAATTCAATCAAAAGTTGAGCGACGACAAACAATCGGTCGAGGATTACGCTTACCTGTCGATGCAACTGGAGTTCGCGTCTTTGACCCAACTATTAATCGCTTAACCGTGATTGCCAATGAAAGTTATGCTGACTTCGCTCGTGCTCTGCAAACTGAGATTGAAGAAGATTGCGGTGTGAAGTTTGAAGGCCGCATTAAGAACAACCGCGATCGCCAAAAAGCTAACCTCATCCCCAAATGGAGAGAAAACACTGATTTTCTAGAGCTTTGGGAACGTATTAAACATAAAACCCGTTATTCTGTGGAATACGATACTCAGAGATTGATTGACGATGCAGCAAGACAAATCAATCAAATGCCTGCTGTCACTGCTCCTCAAATTCGTTTGGAAAAGGTTGCACTGAATTACGCAAACACAGGGGTTACTTCACAGCTTTTGTCTGTCACCAGTAGCAGGACAGGATCTACAATTTCTATTATTCCTGATTTAATCAGCTATCTACAAAGCGAAACTGAGCTAACCCGTGAAACACTTTCCAGTATTCTGCTAAAGTCCGATCGCTTGTCAGATATATTTATCAATCCTCAGCAGTTTCTTGATCTTTCAACCCGCACAATTCGTTTTACCATGCAGCAGTTAATGGTCAACGGGATCAAGTATGAACGCATTGCCGGGGAAGAGTACGAAATGCGTCTGTTTGAAGACAATGAAATTTCGGGCTTCATTGACAATATGATATCTGTCAACCACTCAATCTATGATGCGATTGAGTATCAATCTGCCACGGAGCGGCAATTTGCTGAAATTTTAGATGGACGAGAAGATATCAAATTGTTCCTCAAGCTTCCAGCCTGGTTTAGGGTGCCAACTCCACTCGGTACTTACAATCCTGATTGGGCGATCGTCAAACAAGTTTCCGAAGATGAGCAAAAACTCTATTTGATTCGAGAAACGAAAGGAACAAGAGATCAGCTAAGACTAAGAGTTGGCGAAGGTGCAAAGATTTATTGTGGTCAGCAGCACTTTGATGTGCTAGATGATGTTGATTTTGATGTGGTTACAAGCGCCTCAGAAATTTGGATAGGTCGAGATTAATCTACTGAGTGAAAACGCTGGTTTTACGTTTACTCATATCTTGCACCTTGCCCAAAGAAAACCCAAAACCCTGATTCTGCCGCCTCGAAGCGGCGGCAGAATCAGGGTTTTGGGTTCTGGTGCAAGATATGGGTTTACAAATTATTGCCATCCAGTCAAAAAAGCAAGCTAATAATCACAAAACTTTGAGGGTGTTAGGAAGCTAATCGCTCCTGGGAAAACTAAAAAGGGGGACACCATGAGGCAACTGCATGAAACCTGCTGTACAGAAAGGGCAACTCATAACCTGGAAAGATGATCGCGGCTTTGGCTTCATCAAATCGGAGGAGGGTGGGAAAGAAGTTTTCCTGCATATCAGTGCGGTGAAAGGCGCAGGTCGCCGTCCAAAGGTGGGAGACACCATCCTGTACGAGTCAGTTGCTGAACCTGATGGTAAGGTGCGTGCGGCCAGAGCCTCGATTCAAGGTGTTGCACCGCAGTCTATGCCAACCAAGGAGAAAAAGCAAAAAGGCGGATTGCCCGGAGTTGCTTTTGGTATTGCAGCACTTGTCGCTGTTGTACTGGTTGCTATGCAGTTGGGCCGTAGTCGTTCCCCTTCGCCGATCACATCGATTACACAGCCCGGATGTGTGATTAAAGGCAATATTTCGGTTGGAACAGGAGACAAACTGTATCATCTTCCAGGGATGGAGGATTATGAATCAACGGTGATTGATCTAGCGACTGGAGAGAGATGGTTTTGTACAGAGTCCGAGGCGATCTCCAGTGGATGGCGTAAAGCACCGAAATAGCGATAGTTTTCAGAGGATGTTAGGGTCTGTCGTGTGGAACCCTAGGAGATCCCCCCTGGCCCCCCTGACACCCCCTGACACCCCCTACCCCCTCAAGGGGGACATAAGGGGGGAAATGGCTTCAAAGTCCCCCTTTTTAAGGGGGATTGAGGGGAATCGGATTTTTTGCTACTCACAGATGTGCTTCTCAAACGCCCTCGCAGACGCTTCAGATAGACAGTGCCCTTACAGCAAGAGGAAATAACATCCCTGATCCACCACCGCCTGCATCCTGAACTCCCCGTCAAAAATCGCCAGGTTCGCCACGTACCCCGGCCCGATCGCCCCCAACTGATCATCCACCCCCAGGAGTTGTGCCGGATACGTCGAGGCCATACGCAGAGCCTCATCCAGGGGGATATCAGTGTGTTGGGTGACATTGGCGATCGCCTCAATCATCGTCAGGGCAGAGCCGCCGAGGGTGCCGTCGGCAGACACACATTTGCCGTCGCGGTAAAAGACTTCCTGGCCGCCGATCCAGAAAGAATCCATCTGAGTCCCGGCGGGGGGAGTGGCATCGGTGACCAGAATCAGGCGATCGCCCTTCAAACGGTGCGCCAGTTGAATGGAGGCATAGTGGACGTGGAAGCCATCTGCAATGATGCCGCAGTAGACGGTGGGCGAATCGAAGACAGCACCGACCACACCTGGATTTCTACCCTGCCAGGGAGACATGGCGTTGAACAGGTGAGTGGCCATCCGGATGCCAGAGTTGAAGGACGCGATCGCCGCTTCATAGGTGGCATCGGTGTGTCCCGCAGAGACGATCATGCCCTGTTCGGCCAGCAGGCGGATGTCATCCGGGTCACACATTTCCGGGGCGAGGGTGAGCAGGCGCACGGTGTCGCGTCCCGCAGCGGCAATCTGCTGGAGCATAGTCTGATCGGGTTTGCGGACGTATTTCTCGTTGTGGATACCTTTGCGTTTGGGATTCAGGTAGGGGCCTTCCAGGTGCATTCCCTGGACGCGGGTGGGGTGCTGCTGGCGGTAGGAGGGGATGAGGGCGATCGCCGCTGCCATATCCTCATCGGAGGTTGTGATGAGTGTGGGCAGAAAACTGGTGGTGCCGCTGCGCAAATTCGTCTGGTGCATGGTGTCCAGCGTTTCAGCGGTGATCGCGTCGTTGAACATGACGCCGCCGCAGCCGTTCAGTTGCAAATCGATGAAACCGGGGGCGACGTTGAGGCCGTTCAGGTTGGTGATTGGACAGGAGGGAAGAGGAGCGTCTGGGGGGAGGATGGTGTGGATGCGATCGCCCTCAATCAATAGTGTGTGGTCGAGGAGAACTTCCTTTCCGGTGTAGATGGTGGCTTGGGTCAGGGCGTACATGGGAGACACCTCAAATCTCGCAGGGGATATCGCTCAGGTGGTCGTGCAGCTCACGAAAATAGCGGACGGTTTTCACTTTCAGTTCTGAAACTGCGTCTTCATCGCAGACAATAATGGCGCGACGGTGGAGCTGGAGAGCAGAAATGGGCCACATGTGGTGAACACCCTGTTCGATCGCGTGATAGACCGCCTGCGCTTTGGCATACCCTTGCGCGAGAATCACCACTTCACGAGCCTCCATAATGGTGCCAACACCAACGGTGAGCGCGGTTTGGGGAACCTGATCCAGGTCATTGTTGAAGAAGCGGGCGTTGGCCAGTCGGGTGCTGCGGGTCAGGGTTTTAACGCGGGTGCGAGATTCCAGGGAAGAGCCGGGTTCGTTGAAGGCGATATGGCCGTCTTCCCCCACGCCGCCCAGAAATAGCTCGATGCCACCATAAGACTGGATTTTTTCTTCATAGGTGCGGCACTCTTGCTCCAGGTCAGCAGCGTTGCCATTGGGAATGTGAACCTGTTCGGGGGGAATATCAACGTGCTGGAACAGGTATTGCTGCATGAAGGTGTGATAGCTCTGGGGGTGGTCCTCCGGCAGGCCCACGTATTCGTCCATGTTGAACGTGACCACATGACGAAAGCTCAGTTCGCCCTGATGATGATAGTCCACCAATTTTTGATACGTCCGAATGGGGGTGCTGCCCGTGGGAAGACCCATAACAAAGGGGCAATCGCCCGACGGGGCAAATCCCTGGATGCGCCGTTGAATGTAGGTTGCTGCCCAGGTGGCGATGTCACAGTCGGGGATAATCAGACGCATTGCTTCAGGAATACGATGGAGTTAACAAAATTAACTGCTGCCGTTGCAGCGATCGCACTCCATCCAGTCCCAGATCCGTTCCCGAAAGAATCTCCTGAACCGTCAACCGGGCATTCTGATTTGCATCACAAGCTTTTAAGAAAGCAAACTCCGCATCCGTCAGATGCACCACCTGATAGTCGTAGTTAAACAATACTTTGCTCTCCCAACCGTCCATACAGGGACTGCGTTCGGGAATGGCGTTCAGCAGGGCTGCATCATCCGACCAATCGTTCTTTGGCAGGGGTGGCCGTCCCAGGAAGAATTCGTAGTGGGTAATGGCTTCGGGGTCGAGCAGTTCGATCAGGCGGTAGAGCTGGCGATCGCCCAAGCCCTGTGCTCTTTCTAGCAACTCCGGTGTCTTCCCAATTAAACGGTTCAAATCCCAGGTGCGGGGATTGGAGAAGCCGATGAATTCCAGACCCGAAGCTTCAATCAGTTCAAAGAGCGTATCAATGTTGTAGTCAATCTCCTGGGGATGCACATACATATCAGCAAAGTTTTCATCCCGGTGGTTTTCCAGCGACCAGCGTTCTTTCTCCCGCTGCACCAAACGGTTATTTTCTGGCAATGCAGCAAAGATTTTGCGTCCCAGGTCTACCCCGTCCCGGTAGTCGCCCCGTTTGTCCTGCTGGAGGAGGGCGATCGCCTGCTGCATGAGCTTAATCTCCCACCGTCCCAGTTCACCATACACAAAAATGTGCATGATGCCACCGGGGGCCAGTTTTTTCGCCAGCGCCTGAATGCCGTGAGTCGGGTCGGGTAGATGGTGCAATACGCCGACGCAGTTAATCAAATCAAACTCGCCCGGTAGCTGGTCGGCATCAGTCAGGCTGAGGTGGTGAAATTCAACGCGGTTGGCTCCCGATCGGGCACACCGTTCCTTTGCCACCCCCAGGGTTCCGGCACTCAGGTCGATGCCCGTCACCTGCGCCTGGGGATTGAGGTGAACCAGGTACTCGGTGCCCACGCCTGACCCACAGCCTGCATCCAGAATCCGTACATCCTGCCGTTGGGGTGCCTGCCCGGTGCAGAAAGCGTAGGCGGCGGACCAGTTCCAGCGCCAGTTGTACCCTGGTGGGGGTTCGTCCAGCAGCGGTTCTGGCGGGAAGGGGTAGGTGTCGTAGAGTTTGGCAACGGCAGCGCTGATGGCCTGGGAGTCGGACATGGGAAAGGGAGACGAACTGCAATTCTTTAGTGTATCGCGCTCCGAGACGGTGAATCAGGGGACTTTGGGGGTTTCAAGCTCAACCGCGCCTACTGATTTAACCTGTCCTGAAAGGCCCTTCCTGAGGTTTGAATATTGCGGTTAAACTAAAAATAGTTCATGCGATCGGGAAATCTTTATGACCGTGACCTCCTCGGTTGACCCGGATCTGTTCTACCCAGAAAGTGACGGGAAACCAATGGCCGACAATACCAAACAGTTTCGCTGGATTGTCACGATCAAGGAGAATCTAGAAATTTGGTATGCCAACCGAGCAGACGTGTTTGTGGCGGGAGACCTGTTGTGGTATCCCGTTGAGGGAAATAACAAGACCCGTCAGGCTCCTGATGCAATGGTGGTTTTTGGCAGGCCCAAAGGCGATCGCGGCTCCTATCAGCAATGGAAAGAGGATAACCTGCCGCCCCAGGTCGTCTTTGAAATCCTCTCACCCGGCAACACAACCCGTGAGATGGATGGAAAACGAGGGTTCTATGAGCGCTATGAGGTGGAGGAATATTACGTTTACGATCCCGATCGTCTGAAGTTTTTTGGTTGGACACGGCAGGAAGGCCGTTTCGTTCCCATCGCCAGTCCCGAAGGATGGGTCAGTCCGCGACTGGGAATCCGATTCACAAAAGTGAATGGAGACCTGGAAATCTACCGACCCGACGGGCAGAAGTTTCTAACCCCCGTTGAGCTAGACCAGCAGATGCAGCAAGAGCGACAGCGAGCGGAGGAAGAGCGACAGCGAGCGGAGGAAGAGCGGCAGCGAGCGGAGGAAGCCCGTGAACGCGCTGAGCAAGCAGAAGCTCAAGTGCGGCAGATTGTGCAGAATTTGCTGCAATCGGGGGTGGCGATCGCCCAGGTAGCCACGATGACAGGGCTTCCCATTGAACAGGTACAGGCCATTCAAGAATTGCTTTAGCGCATCCTCGTAGGGAGATTCAGAACAAAGGTCGTCTGTCCAGGCGTAGTGGCATTCAGAGTCAGATCGCCCTGATGAGCACGGGCAATTTCGCGAGAAAGGCTCAGTCCCAGTCCAACCCCTTCGACCTTGCGATTGCGAGCAGGGTCACCCCGATAGAATCGGTCAAAAAGGCGATCGCGTGCTGCGTCAGAGATATCCCGCGAAGCATTGGAAATCTTCACCTGTACAGTCGAACCCTGCTGCTGCGCCTGAATGTCAATCCATCCATCTAGCAGGTTATACTTGATGGCATTGCTCAGCAGATTCTGTAGAATTTGCATGATCAGATCGCGATCGCCCCACACCTGCAAATTCGGTATAATCTCTGTTTTTACCGTTAGATCAGGAGCCAGCAGTTCCATATCTTCCAGCAGTTCCACCAGCATCTCAGAGAGATTCACATTCTGCTTTTGAAAACTTATCTGCCCCGCATCCGCCAGCGACAGCAGCAGTAACTTGCGCACAATTCCGCTGAGTCGCCGCACCTCATCCAGCAATTCACTCAACTGCTGCTGTGCCTCTGAGCCAGGGTCTGCCTGCTGCAACGCCTGCTCCAATTCTCCCTGCAAAATCGCCAGCGGTGTTTTCAACTCGTGGGCAGCATCGGCGCTGAACCGGGAAGCCTGTTTGAAACTGCGCTCCAGGCGCTCCAGCATCTGATTGAATACCTGAATCAGTTCGACAAACTCCATATCAGTATTGGCTATTTCCAACCGCTGATCCAGTCCCGTCACCGTCACCCGCTGCATGGCTGTCGTCAATTCACGAATCGGGTGCAGGGCACTCCCCGCCAGCAGCCATGCGCCTCCAGCCACCAGCAGGAGCGTGCCCGGAATCGCGATCAGAAAGATGTTTTGAATGGCGACCATTTCCTGGTCGATCGCTTGCAGGCTGACCGCGATCGCCACAGAACTGTTCGGGAAACTGGCCAGACTGATGCGCCAGCCCCCTGTTGGGGTATTCAGGGTGAGGAAGCGAACCGCAGATCGGGGGAAGAGAAGTCGCTGGTTGGGCGATCGCTCTCGACGAAATCGAAAGAAATCGGAGGGTGAGCCGTCGGGACGCGATTCAGACTGAGTCGATGGTGGAACTGGAACAGTGGGACGGGGTGGAAACAGCGGTTTTATATTGAAATCGACTGGCCAATCTCCGGCTTGCAACTGATCGCCATCCGCCCCCAGCACCAGTAACGCAGCAGGTGTGTCAGCGTCCATCCCCAGTGCCCGTGGCAGGGTAACCACAAATTCTTGCCATCCCTCCAGGGAGCGGGGACGAGCGGCCCGCGCCATTTGATTTTCCAGTCTGGCATCCAGTCGATTCAGTTTGGCGACGTAGATCAAATGCCACGCGATCGCCCCAAAGCCAATCAGAGCCGTCCCCGCCAGTACGGCAGACAGGAGCGCAATCCGGAGGCGAAACGATCGCAGTTTCATACCGCATCCGGTTTGCGAAATCGGTACCCTACGCCCCGCACGCTCTCAATCCAACTGTGTTCGTCCAGCCGATCAATTTTTTTGCGCAGTCGCTGAACGCAAACATCTACAACGTTGGTATTCGGGTTAAAATCGTAGCCCCAGATATGCTCCAGGATTTGAGTACGGGTCAGAACACGACCGGGCGATCGCATCAGATATTCCAGTAAATTAAACTCGCGGGTGGTCAGTTCAACCACCTGTTGATTGCAGGTGACTTCGCGGGTAATCCGATCCAGTTTGACAGATCCAACGGAGAGTAGATTCTGCCGATCGCCCACGCTGCGGCGCACCACTGCATGGAGCCGCGCCACCAGTTCTTCTACAAAAAAGGGTTTGGCAATGTAGTCGTCAGCTCCCAGGTTCAGCCCCTCCAGGCGATCGTCCAGCTCGTTGCGGGCGGTGAGCAGGATGACGGGGGTATTTTTTTGCGATCGCCGCAGCCCTTTCAAAATTGCCAGACCATCTTTCCCTGGCACCATAATGTCCAGAATAATCGCGTCGTATTCGTTGGCGATCGCCCGCTCGTAACCCTCATTGCCGTTGTCGCAGTAATCAACCACAAAGCCCTGTTCTTTCAGCCCTGATTGAACAAAGCTGGCAATTTTGATTTCATCTTCGACAAATAGAATATGCATCGGACAATTAAATTCGTTCCTTAATCCACTGCCAAAATGCCTTCAGGGCAGGACGGGTGCCCACTGTACGGCTCATTTCGTAGAACTGAGCAATCCCTTCACTTACCGGAAAATTCGGAAACGTTGGGCTATGGTCTGACTCCATATACTTGCCATCTTGCAGGAGGCTGATCTGCAACTTGCGCTTTTGCCATCGCCAGATCTGAGGTACCCGAAGTGCTTCGTAAGCGCTGAGCTGAGTTTTCGAGGTGACATCAACTTCAATCGCAAGGTCGGGGGGCGGGTCAACGGTGAGATCAATCCGGTCTCTGCCAATCATCAGGGAATGATTCTGAATATAAAAACAGTCATCGGGTTCAATTCCGGCCTGCATCTCCTCCCGCTTGAAGGTGGTCGAACCGAGCGATTCCCAGTCCATATCCATTTCATCCAGCAATGCCTTGAGCAAATCCGCAAGAACTCCTTTTGCCTGCTCATGCTCTGGCAAGGGTGCCACAATTTCTAAAACTCCCTGACTATAGGCAATGCGCGTATTTCTGGACTCGCCCAGCTCTGCCAAAATGGCTTCAAATTCTCTCCAGCTCACTCCCTCCAGCTCGATGCGCTGACCAGGAGGAACTCGGATTTGGCGGAGTTGAAGCGTGACCATAGCCTGTCAGTCTCTCGTTGCTTCAATCATACCGTAGGGAAAAATGGTAACGCTGTTGAACGCAGACTTTGGGGTGAGCGATGAGTCGAACCCTGAACGCAGATAAACGCAGATGGGTGAGCGCAGCTTAGGCAAGCCTTTTCTAAAGATCGTGAACAAATTAACCTGTATTTTTTTTGAGAGAGGGGGGGGGGGGGGGGGGGGGGGGGGGGGGGGGGGGGGGGGGGG
>CAZVXA010000063.1:0-31095 GCA_964630955.1 uncultured bacterium
GGGCGCGACGCTGTAGCGTCGCGCCCTCCAGAATTTGGGTTTTCGGTTTTCGGATAGGCACTTAACAAACTGGAGTTTTGACTATTTTTCCTATAATGCCGCGAAACGCCCACTGAGAGGGCGTTTCGCGGCATATTTAATTTTAGCGATGTTTTTCCCGAAACCCTGACGGGGTCAGGGTTTCGGGAAAAACGGCGCGATTGAGTCAAAAGTCCCGTATTTAAACTCGTCTGGAGAAACTATAGGCGTCAAACATCATGCCTACCAGACTGCATACCATGCCGATCACGACTATCCCTCGAAAGGTACTGCCGTTACCAAAGACATTGAGGAAGTGAACCACCTGCTGGATGGCTGATTGCCCAAGGGAGTCCAGGACAGGAACCTGCTCGGCAACCAGCAACAGCAGCAGTAGCCCACCAATCAGCAGTACTGGAGCCAGAAAGGTGATGATGCAGGTGAGGAGGAGCGATCGCAGCAGGCTGGGCAACAAACTCATGGGACAGGGATTCCGGGTTGAAATTCGCGTGGGGCCAGTCTAAGAAGAAATGTTCTCATTAAAAGGCGTTTCACCCTACTACAATAGGCGTGAATCAGGAAAACCATCGGAGATGTCAGAAATCTTAAATCGCTATCCCAATGCTTGTTGAAGTTTCGTGAAATTCTCTAATTTATAACCTGAGTGACGCTTACAGCCCGTTTCGTCCTGGTGAGGTACGGGGTTGGGGGCACCGCCCCCAACCCCGTACCTCACCAACATGAAAAACGCTGTATAGGAATTGAAGGAACGACCTCTTGAGCGAGAACAACGGAAACTTTGGATTCAGACGCTGGAGCCGCCGACTGTTAGCCGCCATTTTGCTAGGCGGTCAGGTATTGGTACATCTTCTCAAGGGTAAGATTAACCGCCGCAATGTACTGGAGCAGATGGCGCTGGTGGGGCCGGGGTCACTCCTGATCGCACTGTTGACAGCGGCAACGGTGGGAATGGTGTTCACCATTCAGGTGGCTCGTGAGTTTATCAACCTGGGGGCAGGGACGACCGTTGGTGGGGTGTTGGCAATTTCTCTGGCGCGGGAACTGGCTCCTATCCTGACAGCAGTGATTGTGACAGGACGGGTGGGATCAGCCTTTGCAGCCGAAATTGGCACCATGCAGGTGACCGAGCAGATCGATGCTCTCTATATGTTGAAAACCGATCCCATTGACTATCTGGTGATCCCCCGCGTAATTGCCTGCTGCCTGATGCTGCCGATTTTGACAACCCTGGCTTTTGCCACAGGGATGACTGGTGGGGTGCTGATTGCAGACTCAATGTACAACATATCTCCCAGAGTCTTCCTGGACTCTGCCCAGAATTTCTTGCACGAGTGGGATCTGATCAGCGCCGCCCTTAAGTCAGTGGTGTTTGGGGCGTTGATCGCCGTGATTGGCTCCAGTTGGGGGTTAACCACCACGGGCGGGGCAAAGGGCGTGGGGCAATCCACTACGACGGCAGTGGTGACGGCACTGTTGGCCATCTTTGTCGTCAACTTCTTTCTCTCATGGTTGATGTTCCAGGGGCCAGGAAGTGCTGTCTTACGAGCGTTTTAATTTAGACCGCTCGACACGCTTTAGAATGAGAGTATTTCGTATTTACCCCTTGCAATTGTGACGACTACTCCCACGACTCCCACCGCTACTGAAACTGTCGAACTGGCTCCCAGCTATAATCTGCCGCTGGTGCTGCTGTTGATCGGCCTGCCGCTGATGCTGGTGAATCCCTGGGTTGCGGGGGCAATCGCCCTGTTCGGCGGATTTCTCCTGGTGCAGGCTGCTACCCTGCGGTTGCGATTCACCGATACAGCCCTCGATGTGAATCGAGGCACTACCCAGATTCGTCACTTTCCTTACGCAGACTGGAGCAACTGGGAAATATTCTGGGCACCTGTTCCCATCCTCTTCTATTTTCGCGAAGTCAACAGCATTCATTTCGTTCCCGTTCTGTTCGATCCGGCGATGCTCAGAATTTGCCTTGAACAGCGCTGCAAGAAGGCCAGTCAGCAGCCCCAGGAATAACAGGAATAATTTGACTCGCCCATTGTTCATGCCTTCGATTTCCACTTGTTCGCCAGTCGTTTGCCGCTATGACCCCCGAAGAATTTCCGAACTACGGCTCCGCTGATACTCCCAAGCACCCCCCCGAATCCTCAGATCCCTGGAGTCTGGATGAGCCGACCGAGGGCGACTCGGAGCGATCGCCTGCTGCCGCCCCCAACGGTGACCCCAATCCCTTTGACGTTGAGAATTCCTCCACCGGAATCCCCATCAACCTCTCCTGGGGTACTTCCAATGTGCAGATTCGCCCCCCCGGCGAGGGTAGTGAGTTGGAACAGCGGCTGGCTACTCTGCGCCAGGAGGAACAGCAACTGCAACTGGAGATCGCCTCCCTCAAAGAAGTCCGCGATCGCATGGTACGTGGTCAGGGTGACGGACTCCAAGAAGCTTTCAACCAGATGATGAAGGACAACCTGGCCGAGTGGGAGCAGCGCAAACAGGCCCTCCAACTTGCAGTGGAGCAACTGGAGCGGCGGCAGGAGCGGATCAAAGCGGAGATGCGCACCACCTTTGCCGGAACTTCGCAGGATGTTGCTGTTAGAGTCCAGGGCTTCAAGGACTATCTGGTCAATAGTCTGCAAGACCTGGTGACGACGGTGGAGGAACTGCGGCTGCAAGTCCCCAAGTCACCCCCACCGGATGCGCGACGGGAGGATCGTGAGGGGAGGGGGGATTATGCTGGCGATCGCCGCAGCCGTTCGGATGACCCCAATGCCCTTCCCCGGTTTGCAGAACAGGCGTTTGAAGCGCAGACTCGCCAGATCCGCCAATTGCTGGATCAGTACCGCACTTCGCCCGACTACTACGGCGCGCCCTGGCAACTCCGCCGTACCTTTGAGCCAATCCACGCCGAGCGCGTATCCAACTGGTTTTTCACCCAGGGGGGACGGGGAGCCATTCGCACAATGGGATCACGCCTGCAAAACATCCTCGTGGCGTCCGCTGTGATCTCGATTCTGCGGAGTATGTATGGCGATCGCATGCGTGTCCTCGTCCTATCTGACCTGCCAGAGCGTCTGGGCGAATGGCGGCGCGGTCTACAGGATTGCCTGGGCATCACACGCGGTGACTTCGGTTCTGATCAGGGCGTGGTTCTGTTTGAAGCGCCGGAACCGCTGGCTCAACGGGCTGATCGCCTGATGAAGCAAAAGCTGCTGCCGCTGATCATCATTGACGAATCCGAAGATGTGGTCAGCCTGTCAATCCTCCAGTTCCCCTTCTGGCTGGCGTTCGCCTCCGATCCGATGAACCCAACCAGCTATTAGTGCATACCTGAAAGCCCAAATGTTGGAAGGCGCGACGCTATAGCGTCGCGCCTTCCAACATTTGGGCTTTCAAACTAGTGTTGCCAGTAAGTAGATAGGCGCAATTAAGCTTGAAACCCAAAAAGCGATTCCGCCCGCGCAGCGGGCGGAATCGCTTTTTGGGTTTCGACTTTTTCCACGCCCACTTACTTACTAAAGTTTGCAACATAGGGGGCTTGGTTGCTCTCACCCCAAGCAGGGTCACACCCCCTGCCCCCTCAAGGGGGATTCACCCCTGCACCCCGTCCTAATAAACCTCTCGGTTGCTATAGACTTGAGACTGTAGTGCCTTTGGGGAAAGTCGAATGCTGGGTTGGATCGGTTGGGTGGCGCTGGTGCTGGTTGTGTCCTACCTGCTGGGTTCGATTCCGACGGGCTACTGGTTAGGCAAACTGCTAAAGGGCATTGATATTCGGGAACACGGCTCTAAATCCACGGGAGCCACCAACGTACTACGGACGGTTGGCAAAGGGCCAGCGATCGCCGTTCTCCTCATCGACATTCTCAAAGGTGTGGCAGCCGTCGTCTTCACCCGCTGGCTCTACACCCTCCCCCATGTCACCCTTCCCAATGGTGTTGCTCCCGCCATCTGGGTGCCCTGGATTGTGACCCTGGCAGCGCTGGCGGCGATGTTTGGCCACAGCCGATCCCTCTGGATTAACTTCACGGGGGGCAAATCGGTCGCAACGGGACTCGGTGTGATGCTGGCCATGTCATGGCAGGTGGGACTGGCGACGTTTGCAGTGTTTGGTCTGTTGCTGGCGATCGCCCGTATCGTGTCGCTCGGATCGATCATGGCGGCGATCGCTGCCCCACTGCTGATGATTGCTTTTGGTCAGCCGTTGCCCTTTATCTTGATGGCGCTAGCGGGGGGCGGTTACATCGTGCTGCGGCACCGCGCTAACATTCAGCGGCTGCTGGCAGGGACGGAGCCACAGATTGGCAAGAAACATGAGACTTTGAAGAATGAGGAGGGGTAAACCATGCCCGAAATGCGTTTTCAGATTGAGTGGCCCGACGGTTCTCAGGAGACCTGCTATTCGCCCTCGCTCGTGATGAAGAAATATCTGGAGCCAGAACAAATTTATTCCCTGGCAGATTTTGTGGAGCGATCGCGCACCGCTTTGCAAATTGGCAGTGAACGGGTTCAGGAGAAATTTGGGTTTCCCTGTAGTCTGGCGATGAATCAGATCCGGGCGATCGAGACCAGAGCGAGTCAGTTTAGTCAGCAGCCGGATTCTGCTGTAAAAGTGCTGAAATTTATCGAATGAATTTTGGGCAGGGTCATTTCATTCTCGATTTGGGGTATGAATTTACCCAAAGTTGAACTGTAGGATGGGCAAAGGACGGCAGTCCGTGCCCATCACCATTCGTATGCATTGATGGGCACGCTTCGCTTTGCCCATCCTACCCTGCTCATGCCATGTCAGGATTTATTTGAGAATGAAATAGCCCTGGAATTTTGGGAACCAATTCCGTTCGCAAAGCGAACGGAATTGGTTCCCAAAATTCACAGATCCAGGCTGCGCCAGAGATACCAGGAGGCGATCGTGCGGTAAGGTTGCCAGGGTTGGGCTAATTTCTCGATGGTCTTTTTGTCAGGCAGGTCGGGGAGCTGATAGGTGCGGCGGATGCCGGAGCGGATACCGAGGTCGTCTACAGGTAGCACGTCCCAGCGGTGCATTCGAAAGATCAGGAGCATCTGCACCGTCCACCGACCTACCCCTTTGATGGGCAGCAGGGTTTTGATAATAGTTTCGTCGTCCAGACGTTCCAACTCTTCCAGAGTGGGCAGGCCGTCTGCGATTTTCTGGGCCAGGTCTTGCAGATAGGCTACCTTCGAACCAGAGATGCCTGCGCCCCGCAGCAGTTCATCTGGTGTGTTGAGGATATCGGTGGCGGTGGGAAGGCCATTGGGGTAGAGAGCCAGAAATCGTCGGTGGATGGTGGCAGCAGCCTTACCAGAGAGCTGCTGGTAGAGAATCGATTCGGATAGCGAGTAGAGCAGATCGCCCGTGTTCTGGCTCTGGTGGAGCAGGCAGTCGCCCACCTGTTCGATCAGATGGGCCATGGTGGGGTCGGCCTGTTGGAGGGAGGCGATCGCCGCTGAATAGTCCATACATACTACTGAAATCTGCTGTCTAGCGTAGCGCAGAAAGCTCGTCTACCGCCTTCAGTTGCCCCCGATGAATGGCCCGAACCAGGCGGTTCAGAGCCTCACTTTCCTCCTCAGTCAGGGATTCTTCAAGTACCGCTGCCAGCAGGCCATAACGGTCTGCCAGGGTAAGGTTACCAGAGAGGCTGGCCTGAGCGAAGAGTTCAGCGATCGCGCCGGGAAGCAGCAGAGGGGCGGTAGACATGAGCGGGTTCAGGAGTATCGTTCGATGTTTTTATGATGCGGCTTTCTCACCTTAAGCAAGGTGACTTCGAGGGCTGGTTTTGGGTGATTGTTTCTGGCAAAACGTGTGACAGCGAAAGGCTTCTACAGTGATCAAAATCACGAGCCTACTTGAAAGCCTATTTTTAGCGTCTTTCTTGTGCCCCTGCGGTGCAGGGGCACAAGAAAGACGCTAAACGCATACCTCTCGGAGAGAGTATTGTGCAGTAAATTTACTTTTAGCGCCGATTTTCTGAAATGCTGACGCCATTAGCGTTTCAGAAAATCGGCGAGATATAGTCAAAAATCCAGAACGTTGTATAAAAACAAAAATTATGAGGAAACTACAGCGCTTTGCGCTGAGATAGAAACAAAGTTTTTGTTGAGAGCCGCGCGGTGCGCGGCTCTCAACAAAAACTTTGTACCACACGCACTTGCAAGGTGCTGTACAGCGCTTTGCGTTGACCTAAAACCAAATTTTGATTTTGGAGATTTCTGTAAAAGAAGTTACCTGTTGTGTGGGTGGTTCCCCCGCTCAGCGGGGGAACCACCCACACAATGCAGGTAGATTCATTGCTGGGAATCTCCTTAGGAAGCGTGCGGAGCGCAGTTCCTAAATCAAAATTTGTACCTGACGCGCTTGCAAAGCACCGTAGTCGTTACCGTAGACAGCCCTCAGTTTAAAAGTGATTGTCCGTAAAATTACTCTTGTAGAGACACGGTGATAAAGAGCATTAGTTTTACAGGAGATTTACCTGGCGGGTGCTGGGTATGCTGGGATAGTCACGTCTAAAAAGTCATTTTTATCAAGAGGCTGTACCGATATTCTCAGATGCCAACCACTGTACCCACTGAACCTCATTCTGAGCTAAAGATTCTTGTGGTTGAGGACAATCCAACGAATCAGAAACTGCTGCTGCAAATCCTCGAACGACTGGGTTATACCTCCGCCTGTGCCAAGGATGGCTTAGAGGCTTTAGAGGCATTCCGCCGCCAACCCTACGATGTTGTGTTTATGGATGTGCAGATGCCTCGTATGGATGGTCTCACTGCTACCCGACACATTCGTCAGGAGTTTCCGGCTGAACAACAGCCGCAGATTATTGGTGTGACAGGGTATGCCTTCTCGGAAGACCAGGCCGAATGCACAGCGGCAGGCATGGATCTTTGTCTGATTAAACCGATTCGTCTAGCAACGCTGACTCAAACCCTGAATCGATGTCTGCTGCGCAAACGCCTCTCGCTCGCTCACAGCTCCCAGTCAAGGAATGTTTCTCAGGTCATCCTCGACCCCGAGCGCATTGCTGAAATCTGGGAAGTTGCGGGCGACGAAGCTGCTGAATTCTTAATTTCAAGCGCAACTGACTATTTTGAAACTGTTCCAGTGCTGCTCCAAACCTTTAGAGCGGCGATCGCCCAAAACCAACCTGCAGTTCTACACTCCAGCGCCCACACACTAAAATCGATCAGCGCTTTCTTTGGTGCCACTCAACTGGCGGATCTTTGTCAAACGTTAGAGCACCAGGAGCGACCCGAAATTCATCCAGGGACAGTAGAACTGGTGAAGAAAGTCGAACAGGAGTATGAACGAGTCAAGCGAGCGTTAGAAATTGAATGTGAGAGAGCATTGAAGCAGAAGTAGCCCGGTCGTTATCGCATGGCTTCCAGGAACGGTATGGTACACCAGAGAACTGAGAGCATGTCGGTGGTGGCGTTCGCTACGCCCAAAATCCCCCTCAAGCAGTGGCTCCAGCGGTCGTTTTTGCGGACAGCGCTAATTCCGCTGCTGGCGGTCGAGGTGATCCTGGTCATCGCGTTCATTGTGACCCACCAGATTTCTACCAGTTCCCAGGTTACGGTGCAGCGCCATGCCGCCGAAGAGAACCTGGAACGATTGGTGCAGTCACGCGCCGAAATCCTGACTCAGCAGCTAGAATCGGTTGCCATCGTAACAGAGATGTTCCGGCGACAAACGACTGAAGCACTCCTGACTCCGGCCCAAGCATCATCGGTGGAGCGATCGCGCTATGCCAGAACTCCCCAGGGAGCCTACGTCACCACCGCTGATGTTGGTGGAGCTGCCGCCTTTTACAGCAATATCACCCCCCTGGGAAAGCCGCAGTTTCAGCAGATCTGGCGTACCGCTCAATTAGACCCTTTGATGCGAGACCTGGTCAATTCTCACCCGCTGATCACTCAGGTCTATTTCAATAGCCATGACTCCTACAACCGCATCTATCCCTACTTCGACGCGGCAACCCAATATCCACCCGAACTCAATATTCCTTCCTATAACTTCTACTATCTGGCAGACGCCCAGCACAACCCTGAACGAGACGTTACGTGGACCGATGCCTATCTCGACCCGGCAGGGCAGGGGTGGATGCTGTCTTGCATTGCGCCTGTTTACCAGCAGGACTTTCTGGCGGGGGTCGTCGGTAGCGACATTACCCTGGAGGTTCTGATCAAACAGGTGCTGGCCCACAAGGTGCCCTGGAATGGCTACTCTTTACTGCTGGCAAAGGATGGTACGCTGCTGGCAATGCCTGCTGCTGCTGAACAGGAGTGGGGGTTGCGGGAGAAAACGAATCACCACTACACCGATTTTGTTCGGGAGGACATCTTCAAGCCAGAGGAATTCAACCTGTTCCGCCGTCCTGAATTGGAGAACCTGAGCACTGAAATCCAGCAGGAATTCTCAGCGGTGCGGGGTTTGGAGTTGGAAGGAGTTAAAAAACTGGCGGCCTGGTCGCATATCCCAGAAACGGGCTGGACTTATCTGGTGGTTGTGCCCGAAGCCGAGGTTTTCCTTCAGACGCAACAATTGGGCGATCGCCTCTTGCTGCTGGGCAAAATCATGATCCTGGGCATGATCGTGTTCTACACGCTGTTCCTGGCCTATCTGTTTCGCTCAGGAAAGCGTATGGGACAGCAGGTAGCGGAACCGCTGCATGAAATTGAAAAGCTGGTGGATGCGATCGCTACCAGCAGTTACTATCAGCCCAAACCTGAAATTTTGATTGCAGAACTTGACCAGGCTGCTGCACGTGTCGTGGAGATGGGATATACGCTGGGCGATCGTACCGACGCCCTGATGCGCGCCCTCAAGGTGAAATCGGATTTTCTGGGGATTGTCAGCCACGAGTTGCGGACGCCAATGAACGGCATTCTGGGAATGGGGGATCTGTTGCGGTTAACGGAACTCACGCCGCTCCAGCGGGACTATCTCAACGCAATGCTCAGCTCAGGGGAAAACCTGCTGCGCCTGCTCAACGATATTCTTGATATGTCTCGCCTGGAAGCGAAGGGACTGACGCTTTGCCTCGAAGTCGTGGAACTAACCGAACTGCTTCGGGAACAGTTCAATCTGTGGCAACCTCAGGCCCAGCAGAAAGGAGTGACTTTTGTTCTCGAAGTCGCCGCCGACCTCCCCCAACAGGTAATGGCCGACCGGGCGAGATTACGCCAGATGCTGAACAACTATCTGAACAATGCCCTGAAGTTTACCAGCACCGGACAAATCTGTTTGCAGGTGAGCCGGATACAACCCACCGATGGCGATCGCCCACTAGACGCTGGCGGTTCACTCCTTCTGAATGGCAACCCACCTGATACTGCCGATTCCCCCTCCGAGGAACTGCAAAGCAACCGCTGCTGCCTTCGTTTTGCTGTCATCGATACGGGCATCGGCATCGCCCCAGCCCATCTTTCCCAGCTTTTTCTCCCCTTCAGCCAGGTGGATCACTCTCTCCAGCGCTCCTTTGAAGGGGCGGGTCTGGGGCTGAGCATTGTCAAGCAACTGGCGCTACTGATGGAAGGTGATGTTGGCGTTGAAAGCATCGAAGGTAGCGGTTCCATCTTCTGGTTTGAGATTCCCCTCAAGGTAGTAGAGGCAGGGCTACTGGGTTCTGTCATGCCCACGATAGCGACCACTTCCTTCATCGAAAATGACCTCCTGAGAGTACTGGTTGCCGAGAACAATCGGGCGAATCAACAGTTTGCGCTTCTGTGTTTGAAAAAAATTCATGCCCTATGTGACCTGGCAATGGATGGAGAAGAGGCGATCGCCCTGTTCTCAAAAGCGCCCTACGATCTGGTTCTCATGGACATTCATATGCCGGGAGTAGACGGCATCACCGCCATGAAAGAAATGCGTCGGCAGTGCCCCCATGCGGTAATTGTTGCTATAACAGATGATGCCTTGCCCGAAACGCGCGATCGCCTGTTGCAGGAAGGCTTCACGGCTTTTCTGCCGAAACCCTTTCAGTTGAAGGACATCATGGCACTGCTGGAGCAGGTGATGCTCGCTCGCAAAGCTGAACCAGGGATTGCAGAGCCGCAGGCTTCTACGGTAAGCGAATACAACGCTTTGCGCTGACCTGAAATCAGATTTTGAGTTGGGAACCGCGCTCTGTGCAGTTCCCAACTCAAAATCTCTACCTGACGCGCTTGCAAAGCGCTGTCCTCACTTCTGGCCCAGAATAAAATCAGTGCCCACCAGCGGTAGCCGCGCCATTGCCGAAGCTTCCAGGGTCAGGGCCACCAGATCCTCCCGCTCCAGGTTGTGAACATCAGATTTGCCACAGGCGCGTGCCAGTCCCTGGGCCTCCATCACCATCGCCTGGATGTAATTGGCGGCGCTGGTGGCAGCTTCCTCGACGGGAAGCCGCGCCATCAAGTCGTCGTCCTGGGTGGCAATGCCGACTGGACACATCCCTGTGTGGCAGTGGTGGCAGTGGAAAGGAGCAGTGCCCAGCTTGTGGTAATCCTCCACGTAGATGGGTTTATTGCAGCCCATTGCGATCAGACTGGCGGTGCCAATACTCACCGCATCGGCTCCCAGCGCCAGCGCCTTGGCCACATCTGCACCGGAACGGATTCCTCCCGAAATCACCAGTTGCACCTCACCGTAGACGCCCATTTCCTTCAGGGCTTCTACTGCCTGTACCAGGGCTGGAAGCGTGGGAATCCCTGTGTGCTCCTGGTACACATCCTGGGTGGCCGCAGTGCCGCCCTCCATACCGTCCAGCACGATCACGTCTGCGCCTGCTTTTACCGCCAGCTTCACATCGTCCTGGACGCGGGTAGCCCCCATCTTGACGTAGATGGGAATTTCCCAATCGGTGGCTTCTCGAAGTTCTTCAATTTTGATCCGCAGGTCGTCGGGCCCAATCCAGTCGGGGTGACGACAGGGCGATCGCTGATCCACCCCTTCCGGTAGCGTCCGCATTCCAGCTACCACCTTGTTGACCTTCTGCCCCAGCAGCAGGCCACCTCCGCCCGGTTTGGCTCCCTGACCGACGACCAGTTCAATGGCATCAGCTTTTTTTAAATCTCTGGGGTTAAACCCGTAGCGCGACGGCAAACACTGGTAAACCAGTTTTGAGGAAGCCTCCCGCTCCTCCGCCAGCATGCCACCGTCTCCCGTAGTGGTGGAGGTACCCAGCCAGGTCGCAGCCCTTCCCAGTGCCACTTTTGCGTTGCGGGACAGGGCACCGAAGCTCATTCCGGCGATCGTGATGGGAATTTCCAGTTCAATGGGACGTTTGGCGTGGCGAGTTCCCAGCAGGGTTCTGGTCTCACATTTCTCGCGGTAGCCCTCCAGCGGCAGTCGGGTGAGGGAAGCCGTCAGAAACAGCAAGTCATCGAATCGAGGTACATTACGCAGGGCACCAAACCCCCGGATGACATAGCGTCCCAGTTCGGCTCGCTCCTGAATGGCCTGGATGACTTCCGGGGTAAAGGTGCTGCTGGTATTGAGGATGGGTTTGTCCATTACGTGGCGATCGGGGTTAAGAATGAAAGGGATTTTACCCTGAATCGATCGGGGCAAATGGTAGGAAAATTGGCAGAATTGGCTCTCCCTTCCTTAAAAGCTGGAGTTTTGACTATTTTCCCCATAACGCCACAGAACGCTCTCTAAAGCGTTTCGTGGCGAATTTAAGTTTAGCGCCGACATAGAACCAAAGTTTTTGTTGAGAGCTGCGCTCCGTGCGGCTCTCAACAAAAACTTTGTACCTCAAGCGCTTGCAAAGCGCTGTAGTCAAAAGTCCAGTTAATAGAGGAGATTCACAAAAGACGCTACGCAACGGGCTGAAGCCGCGTTGCTTCGCTTTTCTCTGGTTGTGATAATCTCATTTACCGATCTACATTTCCGTCGATACTCAGTGTCGGTGAACCGCCCGAAGCTGGCACAAAGACCTCAATTCTCACCTCACCTTGGCGGTTCGTGTAGAAAGTTCCCTCTGGTGTCTGGCGTGTATCTACAGGAGTTCCCCGTGTCCAGGTAATTTTTGTCTGTTTGTCGTACACATTCATCCGGGTCTCATCACCCTGCAAAAATACCCGCGCCACATTTCGCTTGCCATCCACCAGCACCAGCGTTTGAATTTCGTCGATGTTCCCAGGACGAGCCGTCGGCGCATTTAAACGGCTAAAGCGGAGTGGTGCTGAATTGTCCTGTGGGTAAAGGTAGAGTAGTCCGTTCTCCCCTAACTCAATCCGATTAACTGTTCGCAGCGCCTGGAAAAATTTCATCTCCTGGTTCATCACAGCGGGTGGACACATCATTCGCGTGGAGGCGATCGCCCCCACCCTCAGCGCCTCTGCCGTTCCCTGAATTCCGCCAAAATAACGGTTGCAGCCACCGCTGCCATTAATCCCGCTGGTGCCGTTGAATCGAAGCGTTGTTTGCACCCGATCGACGACCCCAGTTCCAGCCAGATCTTCTAGAAGCCATTCAGTATTCGCAAGGCGTTCCAGCAGATGATTCATTGGTTGGGGGGCAGCAGGAGAGGCAGGCGTTTGGGCAAATAGGGGCTGGGGCGCAAATACGGAACTCAAACTGGTTAACCCTACACTCACACCCAACACAAGCGACAATACGGTTCTCATTTCACATCCTCAAGATCTTTCTGTGGCGATCGCACCAGTAACGAAATTTATTCAATTTCTAAGTAAGCAGGCGTGATTAAGCATGAAACCCAAAAAGCTGTTCCGCCCGCACAGCGGGCGGAACAGCTTTTTGGGTTTCAACTTTTTCCATGCCCACTTACTTACACTAGAGGAGAAGAACGGGGAGATCGTTCTCGTTGCGAAAATCGCAACTGAAAGATTTTTTAAGGTTAGAATTCAGGTCAAGTGCGTGGGGTAGATATCAAGTGGCAGTAATCAACTGGACTTTTGACTATTTTCCCCATAACGCCGCGAAACGCTCTCTCCGAGAGCGTTTCGCGGCATATTTTATTTTAGCGCTGCTTTTTCCTGAAACGCTGACACCGTCAGCGTTTCAGGAAAAAGCAGCGCAATTTAGTCAAAAGTTCAGTAATCAAAGTTGAGGGAGGTTCAAAGAAAATTCGTGTCGTCCACCGTAGGGGCGAAGCATTTGCGCTAGAAACTGTGCGGTTAGCTCAACTCTCTTTTACGCAAATGCTTCGCCCCTACCGGGACATCCACCGTTTGGGCGATCGCAGCCCAATCACCCAAACGATATTGCCTACCGACGAATCGGTGTCCCGCAGGGGTAGGTGGCCACAGGTTCGCGGACTTCCTGGGGTTTGGCCAGTTTAGAAACGGCTTCCACCTTCTCGCCATCGCGTTCTGCACGGGCAGCGAGATAGTCCCGACGCAGAGTTTCCAGCAGTTCCTCGCGGCGATCGTACAGGCGCTTGAGGGGACGCGGTTCGCACTGGCTCATCACATAGGCGGTGATAATGGGCATGGCGATCGTGCTGTCGGTGTAGCAGACGATGGTGCTGGGCAGTTCTTCCGGGTCTACCTTGCCCCAGCTCACCGCCTCACTGGGGGTTGCGCCAGAGAGACCGCCCGTATCGGGGCGAGCATCGGTGATTTGTACAAAGTAGTCGTGGCCGCGCTCCTCCAGACCGAGGACTTCGTGGAGCTGAGGCTGCGTTTGCAGCAGGAAGTTTTTGGGACTGCCGCCGCCAAAGATCAGGGCGGCGCTCTTGCCTTCTACATCGGGAATGCCGGATTCGCGGGCTGCGTAGGCGATCGCCGCCGTCTCATTCACATCCAGAGAAGGATCGATCACCAGTTGGGAGCCTTCCAGCGCCAGGGCAGCGACGTTCATGCCGATGGAACTATCGCCGGGGGAGGAGGTAAAGATGGGAACACCGCACTCATAGGCGGTGGCCAGCAGGCTGGGATGCTTCACGCCCAGTTGCTTTTCCACCTCGTAGACGTATTTGCCCAAGAGGTGATGAAACTCGGCGGTTCCCATGCGCTTCTGGAAAGGTTCTGCCCGCAGCAGTTCGCGGATGAAGGCGTCGGTTTCCAGCAGGACATCGTAACCGAATACGATGTCGTAGATGCGAATCCGGCCTTCTTCGCGGAGTTTCACGTCATCCACAAAGGGATTGCTGGAGTAGAGGTCCAGTCCCAGACCGTAGTGCAGGTCGTGGTAAAGGTTGGCTCCGGTGCTGATCATCCAGTCGATAAATCCTGCCCGCATCAGGGGAGCCAGGATCGAGACGCCAAACCCTGCGGGGGTCATAGCTCCCGACAGGCTGGCACCAACAGTAACGCCGGACTGAAATACTTCGCGGCTCAGCAGGTGACAGATTTCCCGCAGGCGAGCAGAGTTGTAGGCGGTGAAATAGTTGTCAATCAGGTCTACCACGCCGACTTCGGTGGGCATGGGAGCGGGAGAAATTTTGCGGCTCAGAAGTTTGGTCATGGCTGTTTTTCCAATTAGAGACGGGTGGATAGGATGCGCAGGAACGCCATGCCAATTAGTCAACGCAATCAGCAGTCGCCCGAATTGCAATCAGAGTGCCCAGGCTTTGAGAAACAGCAACACAACTGTGGTGAATTGCGGTTTTCCAGACAGTCGATCACGCAACGGGAAAGTTGCGAAGCGATCGCACCCACAACAATCTTTCAGGCAGACCGAGAAGCGCAACGAAGGCGGCTTCCTGCAACCAGTTCAAGTTCTCAAAAACATGCCCAAATGGGGCTGATCGACCCAGTCTGCGAGTTCCTTGCGCTTTTTTGACGCTGCTGGACTGCAAACCTGATAGTTACAGGTCGATCAGTTGATACTCGGCCCCTCACAGCCATCCACCCAGGACAATGCCGGGTCAGAAAGCCGTCGCCGCTGTAGTTTCACTTCTAGATGCCACTGAGACCAGAAGCAAATAGAGGAGGAGAGTGTGTTCAACTCACTGCAACCTTTTGAAACATTGACTTTCCTATCGTACCCCACACTTTCAGGAATGTCCGTATGAAGGCCGCTTAATTCTTGCAGAAAATCGTTTTTTGTCAAGATTTCCTCGTTATTTTCTTGTTCTTTTCGTTTCCAGACTCTGCCCTGTTCTTGTTTCTTCGTTTTCAGGCTCTGCCTGAAAATGCGCATTTTCCTCGTTTTCAGGCTCTGCCTGGAAATAGCAACCGGAGACTCCGCCTCCTAGTACAGCAAGACAAAAGTTTTACAAGGGGTGAAGGGGTGATTCCCCCTTGAGGGGGCAGGGGGTGTGACCCTTCTTGGGGGCTTCGCCCCCAAACCCCCATGTTGCAGAACTTTGTGTTCGCAACACTAGTCGTTCGCCAAGCGAACTTTGCCTGGTTGAAAAACTTTGCCTGGTTAGTGTGGCGCGCTTCGCGCGCCACACTAACCAGGCAAAGTTTCTTTGGTGGACTACTAGCAGCAGGAGGCGGAGCCTCCGGTTGCCATTACTGGCGAGACGCCAGTAACGAGTAGGAGTAGCGCAAGCTTCGCCCGCGCCACCCTTAAAATCGAGGTACACCCGTTGAGCAGCATCCGATACGGAAGTTTTTCAGCAGAAACTTAACCCTCTGGAAGAGAGTCGCTATGCTGGAGTATTGGCTTTAGCGTTCGGGCATCAGGTTATGAAAAAAGCGCTCTATCTTCTGTCAGCAATGAGCGATCGCGATTTTGAATGGTTGCTCACCGTTGGTCGTAGCAAACCCGTTTCAACAGGCACTGTTTTGATCACCGAAGGTCACCCCACGGATGCGTTATACATCGTCCTGGAGGGGAGTTTGGGTGTTACAGTAGAAGCCCTTGGCAATAAAGAAGTGGCCCGTCTGGGCAGTGGTGAAGTGGTGGGCGAAATGTCGTTTGTGGATGCTCGGCCTCCTTCGGCGACCGTGAAAGCGGTGGAAGATTCCATCGTCTGGTCAATTCCCCGGTCTCAACTATCCGCCAAGTTGACCCAGGATGTTGCTTTCTCTTCACACTTCTACCAGTCGATCGCGGCCTTTCTGTCCGATCGCCTCCGCAGCACTGTGAATCGCTTTGGCTATAGCAAAGTCCCCGTTCCCACTGGTGCGCCAGATGCCGAAGAAGAACCCAATCCCCAGATGTCTGGCAATCTGGAGCTGGCAAAAGCACGGCTGGATTGGCTGCTGAACCGTATGAAAACAACTCCCTGATATGGACTTTTCCCCTGCAAGGCAGCATTTTTTCCAGGAAGTCCACCAGCCCGATGAGCAAATCGACCTGGCACGAGCATCCCTATACATGGCCCAGGAAGCGTACCCCAAACTGGAACCAGCGGAGTATCTGAACGCCCTGGATGTGATGGCTGCTGAAGTGGCAGAACGGTTGCCCCCGGAGCGTTACCCAATGCGAGTTCTGCAAACCGTGAACCAGTACCTCTACGATGATCTGGGATTTCATGGCAACAGCACCGACTATTACGACCCCCGCAACAGCTACTTCAATGAGGTGCTGGATCGTCGCACCGGGATTCCTATTACTCTATCGCTGGTCTATTTGGAACTCACCAAACGGCTGGACTTTCCGATGGTAGGGGTGGGTATGCCCGGCCATTTCCTGATTCGTCCCCTGGTCGGCGAAATGGAAGTGTTTGTCGATCCCTACAACCGGGGCGAGGTGATGTTCCCCGAAGACTGTGCCTCGCGCCTGAATCAGGTATATGGCACGCCTGTTGAGTGGCGATCGGAATACTTGCAGCCCGTCACGCCCCGTCAACTACTGGCGCGAATGCTGTCAAACCTGAAAGTGATCTTTTTAAGCCGGGGGGATATCGATCAGGGATTAGCGGCGATCGAACGCGTCCTCATGTTGTTCCCCGATGCCCCTTCAGAACGTCGCGATCGAGGTCTGATCTATTACCAGCAGCGCCGATTCACCGAGGCCACTGCCGACCTGGAAGCCTATCTGCACACCGCAACAAATCGCAAGGATATTGAGATCATCGAGCGATTGTTGCGTCAGATGAAAGAGGAGTAGCCTCTCTTTGAAGGAGCGGGTGCAATGCTAAGCATTGCACCCGCTCCTTCAAAAAGGATTACCGCTGGCGAACGTATTGCAGAATGCCCCGGACAATCGCCTGAGCCATCCGGCTACGGAATGCAGGGTCGGACAGTCTCGGCGCATCTTCTGCCCCGGTAACAAAGCCCAATTCCACCAGAACAGCGGGCATCGTAGTATTTCGAATCACGTAAAAGCGGGCAGATTTGACGCCGCGATCGCGCATTCCCGTTGCCTGGATCATGCTGCTTTGAATCGCCTGGGCCAGTCGTCGTCCTTCAGCGGAAGCAAAAAACGTTTCTGTCCCATTCACGTCTGGACGCGACATGCTAATCGCGTTCGCATGGATGCTGACAAAGACATCGGCGTTGGCCCGCTGAGCGATCTGGACACGCGGCTGTAGCTCAACGGTGCGATTGTCCGTGCGGGTCAGCACAACGCGAATCCCCTGTTGCTCCAGCAGACGGGTCACCTCCATTGAGACGGGCCACAGCACATCCACCTCACGCAGCCCGCCGATACCAATTGCGCCTGGATCAATCCCGCCGTGCCCCGGATCGATCACCACCGTAATTTGACCATTGGGAACACGGGGTAATTCAATCTCGCCAGAACCGGGATTGGGCGGCAGGCCAGGATTGGGGGAACCGACGTTGCGGCGCATCAGGGGCAGCGCCAGCACTTCCGGGTTAATCTGGTTCAGATCACCCAGTTCCACACCAGGTGCAGGTTGGATCTGCACAACCACAGTTTCAGAATCCTCCTGACGCAGACGAACTCGTTCAACGGGGCTACGGGAGGTGAGGGGGAGGCGGGCGAGGCGATCGCTCAACTGCGTCCCGTTAATCGTGATCTGGTACAAATTAGAACGGCGATCCCAGCCACTAGAAAACTGCACTGGCTGGTTCAGTCGAATCAGAAGCTGGCTTTCTCCGTTTACCAGTTCAAGCGCTTCAAGGGTAGCCAGTTCAGAGGGAATGGGGTCACGGTTAATCGGAGGACGTACCGGAGGACGCACGGGGGGACGTGCCGGAGGACGCGCCGGGGGACGTTCGGGAATCGGTTCCTCATTCACCGGAGGACGGGCAATTAACTCCCTTGGTGGCAACACAACAACCCCGCCAAAACTGCTGGCCACAGTACGCCAGTCCCGGCTGTCACTGCTGAGTTCAAATGTGACACGGGTGGAAGGACGCGAACCACCATTCTGGCTAATCCGCAATCGTTGCACCCCATGTCGGTTAATCGTCCGTTCGCGCGGCAGCTCAGCCGTTGGGACGGTATTCGGCAAGTTGAGCACTACCTGACGGCGATTGTCGCTGCGCTGAAATTCTGCTCTTGGCACGGAACCGTCAGTCCGCAGGAAAAAGCCGTCTGCCGTCACCTGAATATCAGCAAGCTGCGCCCTGCCGTTGCTGATCGGTCGGTCTGGCGGCAGTTCGGCATCTCCAGTCCGCTGTGGGGCTGGAAGCTGTACAGCCCACTCTGTTGGGCTATCCCCCCGTACTCGCACCCGCTGCGGATCAACCGTATAGCCAGGGTTTAGCTCAATCACAATGCGGGTGGTTTCGGAATCAAACTGCCCCACCCGAACTTCCCGAATCGCCCCTCCCACAGGCTGGCTCTGCAATGAACTGCCCAGTCGAGTTCCCGGCAAGTCAATTACCAACCGTGTCGGGTTGGGAATTAGCTGCGCTCTGGGCTGTACATCGTTTTCAGTGGAGAAGGTAAGCCGATTTTCACGGCGATCGAACCGCCAGGATTCCAGTTGATTTGCTTCGGCGGGTATTGCCAACAGCAGGGTGCTCATTGCACCCAAAATACTTGCAGGTAGCCAGTTCGCTCTCACAGTTATGCGTTCTCCTCGTGACTCCGTACGTGAAATGCTCGTGAGCCTAAATGACCGTTAGAGACTATCCTTAAGTTCCACACCTGCTGCACAACCATCCGAAAAAATTTCACAGATGTAATTGAAATCATCATGGGAAGTGGGTGGGGAAACAGCGGAAACCATTGCTGGCCCCCACAGTTTTCCCAAATTCAAGAGATTAGCGTATCAGGTTCAGTGCGAGCTTCCGCAATTTTGCTCAAGGCTTTTACAAACTAAGGGCTTTCCCGTAGCATACGGGTGAAGTAACCCTGCGTGATTATGGCATCATCCTATCCCCGCAATCTGATTGGCTACGGACGCACCCCTTTCCATCCCCAGTGGCCACACCAGGCCAGGGTGGCGGTTCAGTTTGTGATCAACTACGAGGAGGGAGGGGAGAACTGCATTCTCCACGGCGACGCGGCATCGGAAGCGTTTTTGTCCGAATCCATTGGCGCAGCACCCCTGATGGGCGTGCGCAATATGAACATGGAGTCGTTCTATGAGTACGGCAGTCGGGCAGGCTTCTGGCGGCTGCACCGGATGTTTACTGAGCGGGGCATTCCTGTCACGGTCTATGGTGTGACGATGGCGCTGCAACGCAACCCGGAAGCAGTTGCCGCGATGCAGGAAGCAGAGTGGGAAATTGCCAGCCACGGTTACCGCTGGATTGACTACCAGTATGTTGGTGAGGAGGCGGAACGAGAACATTTGCAGAAGGCGATCGCCATCCACACCCAGGTCACGGGCAGCCGTCCCCTCGGCTGGTACACCGGACGCATCAGCGCCAACACCCGCCGCCTGGTGGTTGAAGAAGGCGGCTTTCTCTACGATTCCGATAGCTACGCCGACGACCTGCCTTACTGGGTCTACGACTATGGCAAACCGCACCTGGTCATTCCCTACACACTGGACAACAACGACATGCGCTTCGCTACTGCCCAGGGATTTAACTCTGGTGATCAGTTTTTTGCCTATCTGCGCGATGCCTTCGATACGCTCTACGCAGAGGGTGAAACAGCACCTAAGATGATGAATATCGGCCTCCACTGTCGTCTGGTCGGTCGTCCGGGACGTGCTGCGGCCCTCGCCCGTTTTCTGGATTACGTGCAGAGCCACGATCGCGTCTGGCTGTGCCGTCGGATCGAGATCGCCCGTCACTGGCACGAGAAACATCTCCCCAAGCAATAGGGGATCTGCTGTTTGATAAAACCCCAGTTTTCACTTGTCGCGGCCAAGCCGCGACAAGTGAAAACTGGGGTTTTACTGGGATTTTATTTTATGGCAAGCCCCCTGGCTTCTATTGGGTATGGCGGTGTCGCGCCACCACAAAAGTTCTAATTTCCTTTCCGGTTGAGTTGAATGAATGCCTCAGATTCAGGGATGACTACCGGCTTAGGGCGATCGCCCCAGCCAGACCCCCGTGACTGGGAGTGGCGCTTCTGGCCTATTCTGCCCCTCTACCCCTACGGAAAACGCCACACCCTGCGCACCGAGGTCGTGTCCGAACGGATCTGGATGTTTGACCAGATGCACGGCATTCTCTACGCCGTAGTGCCGATTCGGATGACGGTGGTGCGGTTAGAGTCTGGGGGGCTACTCGTCTATGCCCCGATCGCCCCCACTCGTGAGTGTATTCGTCTGGTGCGGGAGTTGGAGACTCAGTACGGCGATGTGAAATTCATCCTGCTGCCTACCAGTTCTGGTCTGGAGCACAAAATTTTTGTCGGGCCTTTTGCCCGTCAGTTTCCCCAGGCGCAGGTGTTTGTTGCGCCGCATCAGTGGAGTTTTCCGTTTAATTTGCCTTTGAGCTGGCTGGGTTTTCCCGCTCGTCGCACCCAGGAACTACCCACTGACAGCACACAAGCTCCCTTTGGCCGGGAATTCGACTACGCGATTCTGGATATCAATCTGGGCCGGGGTTCCTTCGTTGAGGTGGCTCTTTTTCATCGCCCTACCCACATGCTGCTGTTGACTGACACCATTCTCTCGGTACCCGTAAATCCCCCGGCGATCGCCCAGCTTGACCCCTATCCTCTCCTGTTCCACGCCAGAGACAGCGCACTGGAACCGATTGAGGATACGGAGGAGAATCGCCGCAAAGGGTGGAAAAGGATTTCGCTGTTTGCCATCTACTTTGGTCCCAGTCAGGTGCAGGTGGTGGGTCTAGGGCAAATGGTGCGGGAGGCGTTGAGGGCGGGCGATCGCTCTCGAAAAGCCTACTTTGGCCTGTATCCGTTCCGCTGGGGGGCAGATTGGCACCAGTCCTTTGACAACCTGCGGGCAGGGGGACGGCCCTTTGTCGCCCCGATTCTGCAAACGTTGATTTTTCCCCAGGCTCCCAGACAGATTAGCAATTGGGTGAATCGAGTCGCAGGCTGGCAGTTCGACCGCATCATTCCGGCTCACTTTGATGCGCCGATTCACGCGACGCCAGAGCAGTTTCATCAGGCGTTTGCATTTCTGGAGAATCAGCACGTTAAGGGGAATCACCCACTACCAGACGTAGACCTGGAGTATATTCGTGGCATTGAGGCAACGTTAATGAAGTGGGGAATTGCGACGCCGCCCAGGGAGAATTAGGGGGCGATCGCCAGATACAGAACCCTAATAAAGTTCTGCGCCTCACTCAAATTCAACTTTGTAGGCTTGAAGCCAGCGAATTGCAACTGCCTCAAGCGCTTCTCGGTAGTATTCGTACCATTCCTGAGTGATACCGTGACGCTCAAGCGCTGCATAAAATCGCCGAAAGGCTCCAGAGCCTCGAATTTGAGAAAATAGCTCGTTTCTCACGCGATCATCAGGAATCTGATTACAAAAGTCCTCCATGATTGAGTATTCATTGATTTCAAACTTGTCAGGCAATTCCAAATAGTCGTCTGATTCCAGTACTTCCCTTGCTTTTGCGATCGCTTCCTTCTCCCAATCACTTAACGCATCAACATCCGTATCATCCTCAACCGCTGAAATTTCTTCGCTGGTGAGGGAAATCATCTCGCCCGTCTGTGTATTCAGGAAAGCCCGAACATTTTCGCTGACAAGGGTCATTTCTTCAACTACATCTCGGAGTTTTACTAGTGGAGCCATTGTTTTAAGTAGGCAGACGCAATTAGGCTTGAATCCCCAAAAGCTTTCTCGCCCTGAGCGAAGTCGAAGGGCGGGAAAGCTTTTGAGGGTTCGATTTTTTCCACGCCCACTTACTGAGTTTAGTGCTTATCAAAAACCAAAATTCTAGCAGGCGCGATGCTACAGCGTCGCGCCTGCTAGAATTTTGGTTTTTAGATAGGCTTTTAGAAGCATTTTGTCGATGCGGCATTTCGGCTGGGCTGGTACAGCAATAGACAGGAGATCGATTAGATGCATACACCGGACTACACGCCAAAGCTGCGATCGCTCCTCCAGCAGGCCGATATCCCCAGCTTTGCTGCGCTTATCCGGTTGGCGGGTGTATCTGAGCGACAGATCAATCAGCTCAGACGGGGCAATATAGGCCAGATGCAGGTGGCAACCCTCCAGAAGTTAAGCGCCACATTGAAGCTGCCGCTGGTCAATCTGATCGCTGAATTCTCAAAACCCGGTTCTGACCATGCATCTATCGAGAAAGACGGAACCGAGACAGACGGAACAGACGTTGAAGTCAGCCAGCTCAAACAGGAGTACGAACGCTTGCAGAAGCAGCTTGAGGAAAAAAAGGCTCAACTGCTGCAAGAATTCAAACAGTCCACCCTGCAAACCCTGGAATCCCTGCTGCTCCAGCTTCCCACCGCTGCCCACGCTGCCCAGCAGAACCCGGATATTCCTGCTTCTCGCTTGATTCCCCTCCTGAAGCCGATAGACCAGTTATTAAAGGAATGGGAGATAGAATCGATCGCCCCCGTTGGTGCTGAAGTTCTCTACGACCCTCAACAGCACCAGTTGATGAATGGGACTGCTGAACCGGGCGCATTAGTGCGAGTGCGGTATACGGGGTATGTGTGGGGCGATCGCCTGCTATATCGCGCGAAAGTAAGTCCGGTTATTAATTGTAGCGCCGATTTTTCCTGAAACGCTGACACAGTCAGCGTTTCAGGAAAAATCGGCGCAATTTAGTCAAACGTCTAGTTCTCTGACATCACGCTTTGGTTCTAAGCAGCGCAAGAAAGCTAACCTTAAGGAAATCTAAAGTTCTCCCTCCATGCTTTCTCGCCTCAACTCCGATGGCTTCGACTATTCCGAACGCTTCTTTCGCCTCTCCGCCGTCAATATCCTGTCGAACCTCATGGTTCCCCTCGCGGGTCTGATCGATGTTGCGTTCCTGGGGCACCTGGAGGACATCAAATACCTGGCAGGCGTGGCACTGGCGACCGTTCTCTTCAACTACATCTACTGGACGTTTGGCTTTTTGCGCATGGCGACAACGGGGACAACCGCCCAGGCAATCGGACGCAACGACCAGGCCGGAGTGATTATCACGGGGTTGCGCAATGGGGCGATCGCGCTCCTGGCAGGACTGACCATCCTGCTGATTCAGCACCCCCTGCGAGAATTTGGCTTTGCGCTGCTCAGTGCCACTGAAGAAGTCAAACTCGCCGGGACGGCTTACTACAACGCCCTAATCTGGGGAGCACCTGCTGCCCTAATGAACTTTGTGCTGATGGGGTGGTTTCTGGGAAAGGGGCGCGGAAGTCGGGTGCTGTTACTGTCGGCGGTCAACAACGGCGTGAACGTTTTCTTCAACTATCTATTTATTGTGCAGTTTGGTTGGGAAAGTGCTGGAGCAGGCGCAGCCACCGCCATTGCTCAGTACTGCATGATGCTGACGGGGTTAGGGTTGGTGGGTCTGGAGGTGTCGCTGGATAAGGTGCGATCGCTCCTCCCGGCAATTCTCGACCTGAAAGCGTTGAAGGCAGCCGTTCTGCTCAACACCAATATCCTCATTCGCACCTTTGCTTTTATCTCCATTTTTGCCGTCTTCACCAACCTCAGCTCTTCAATGGGCACCGTCGTACTGGCCACCAACACACTGCTGCTTCAGGTCGTAATGCTGGCTGCCTATTTTATTGATGGGGTTGCCTTTGCCACCGAAAGCTACGCCGGGATGTTTCGCGGTAGCGGCGAGGGGGAGAAGCTGGCTTCGCTGGCGCAGCTCGCAGGAATCGCCAGTCTGATTATGGGGCTGGCGATCGCCCTCCTTTTTGTCGGTTTCCCCGGTCCTCTGTTTGGTCTACTGACCAGCCACAGTAATGTGGTCAGCAGCGTCCAGACCTATGCCGGATGGCTGCTTCCAGTGATCGCCTTTGGCTCCCAGGCATATATGCTGGATGGTTACTTTCTGGGGCTGACCGAGGGCAGAATTTTGCGCAAAGCGGCAGTGGTGGCGGCTTTTGTGGGGTTTGCGCCAATGGGGGCGATCGCCTGGTATTTCCAGAGCAGTCATCTCCTGTGGCTGGCCCTGACGCTATTTATGGCAGCCAGGGCAATCACGCTGGGACTGAGACTACCCAGCAGTTTTCGCTAATGGGAATTAAACTAGAATCCGGTCTGAATCCTCACTTCGTAAGCGGGTTGCCCTCTCAGTTCGAGCAACTTTGTCTGCTCTGACCTCAAGGTGAGGAATGGGTAGAACCTGGGAGAATTTTGATGGCGATCGCGGCGTTCATCGATAGAATCGATAAAAAAGCGTGATAATCTTTCCTATGGGAGTTGCTTTCGGGTGATAATTCCGAGAGAAAAGCGTTGAACAAATCTTCAGAGTTGGGGTCGTTGCCAAAAAGCTTCGACTACAGGAGTGGGAATTGGGTGTTTCCTGAGAGACCCACCTCTTCCAATCCGCTCAACGCTTATGGAAGGGAACTTACATAGTTGCCATTACCAGATACTATAAGCTACAAATCTTATAGATAAAAGGCACTTATTTTGATATTTGTGATAGATTTTTATCTATAGGCTTTGTTCCAGGAGAATTCAGTTGATCCACGCCACACTACACCAGCTCAAGGTTTTTGAGGCGACAGCCCGCCACGGCAGTTTTACTCGCGCCGCTGAAGAGCTGTTTTTGACCCAGCCAACCGTTTCGATGCAGGTCAAACAGCTGACGAAAGCAATTGGTCTACCGCTGTTTGAGCAGGTGGGTAAACGTCTTTTTCTGACCGATGCCGGACGGGAGTTGTTCGCCACCTGTCAGGAGATCTTCAGCAAGCTGGAACAGCTCGAAATGACGGTGGCCGACCTGAAGGGGATGAAACAGGGGCGATTGCGGCTGGCAGTGATTACCACCACCAAATATTTCATGCCGCGCCTGTTAGGGCCTTTTTGTCAGAAGTATCCCGGCATTGATGTCTCCCTGGCGGTAACCAACCACGAGCGCGTGATCGAGCGTCTGGCCAACAACCAGGATGACCTCTACGTCATGAGCCAGCTCCCCGACCACCTCGATATCGCGTCTTATCCTTTCCTTGATAACCCTCTCGTGGTAGTCGCTCCCCACAACCACCCACTGGTGGGTGAAAAGCACATTTCCCTGAAGCGTCTATCCGAAGAAATCTTCATCATGCGGGAACCGGGATCAGGAACACGTCGTGCCTTCCAGAAAATGCTGGATGAGGGAAACCTGTCGGTAAAAGTTCGTCTGGAACTGGGGAGCAATGAGGCGATTAAGCAGGCGATCGCCGGAGGTCTGGGTCTCTCGGTTCTCTCCCGCCACACGCTAATCTCTGACTACTCAGAACTGGCGGTTCTGGATGTTGAAGGTTTTCCCATTCAGCGCCAGTGGTACGTCGTTCACCTGGCAGGAAAGCAGCTCTCAGTGGTGGCAACCACCTTCTTCGACTACCTGCAAAGTGCCGCCAAGCAGTTCACTGAGACTTACACACTGACCCCGATACCTTAGGGGCTTGCAACAAAATAAAGTTCCTGCTTAGCTTGGCGCGGCTGCGCTGCGCCAAGCTAAGCAAATAGGCACAATTAAGCTGGGAACCCCAAAAGCTATTTCGCCCGCGTAGCAGGCGAAATAGCTTTTGGGGTTCCGACTTTTTCCACGCCCACTGACTCAACTGGAGTTTTGACTATTTTCCCTGTAATGGCGTGAAACGACCTCGCAGAGGGCGTTTCACGCCATATTTAATTCTAGCGACGATTTTCTCCAAAACGCTGACGCAGTCAGCGTTTTGGAGAAAATCGTCGCAATTTAGTCAAAAGTCCAGAACTTAAAACTGGGATGTATTAACCTGAAACCACTCGGTAATCCCATCCGCTAAAGCATCGGCCAACCGCTCCTGCTCTCGCTCATTGACAATCCACTCGAATTCGGTGGGATTGATCATAAAGCCCAGTTCCAGGAGAACCGCAGGGGCAACGGTGGGACGAGTCAGCGCCAGGTTATTCCAGAACACGCCGTAGGAAGGGCGATCGAGTTCACGCACCAGATAATCGTGTAGAAACTGGGCAAGGCTGTGAGACTGGGTGTTGTACCAGAAGTTGCCAATGCCAGCAGTATTGATAGCGTCGCCAGCATCCGGCAGGGCATTGTAGTGGACACTAACTGCGATCGTTGGCTCCATGCGGTTGATCATGGCAGCCCGATCGTTTGGCAGTAGATCAATATCAGCTTCGCGGGTCATAATCACAGTTGCTCCCCGTGCAATCAGGCGATCGCGCAACAATTGAGACACCCGCAGCACCACCGTTTTTTCGGGTAACCCCGTCGGCCCGACTGCACCAGGGTCCTCCGGCCCTCCGTGGCCTGGATCAATCAGGATTCGAGTTCCCGATAGCTCGCCTCGACCGCCGATACGGGGTGGATTGCGCAGCGACAGAATCAGACTGGTGCCCTCATAACGGAGTTTGTAGCCCCACTGTTGAGCGGTATTCAGATGGAAGGTGTATTGCACCTGACCGGGAGCAACCTGTTGCCAGTCCATCCGCCGGATGGGAGGTGTGTCGGCCAGAATCGTATCGGTCTGGGCAGTTGTGTTGTAGAGCGTGAGCGTGAAGCTGCGATCGCCCTGTTGCACACTAACAGGAACAGGCATCTGGAGCGGGAATACGACTTCGGTCCATTCCCCGGCAGGGCGTGATCGCACGCTGCGAATCAACGTCTGCGGCAGTGCGACATTGGGCACAACCTCCACATCCCTGGCACGAATCCAGGCACCATAGTCCATGCGGAACCACTCCCCCTCACGTCCCGTTACCGAGGCGCGAGTCCCTTTGGGGAGCGGCGTCAGGCGCGAATAGTCGGTACTGGGACCACTGCGGGCGGCCCCTGATTCGGCGGTGACCTGAATGACGAGGGGATTGGTGGTGGGCAGCAGGCTGACGGAACCGAGGGCTGCTTGTCGTACAGTTTGGCCGTTGAGGGAGAGCTGAAACTCGGGCTTGCCTAAATCGATAGGGGCAGTCGTTACAGCATTAGGGGCCAGCATTGCCGCCGCTGGCAAGACAGTACAGCCTCGATATTGCTGGATACCGGAAAGGGCAACGGGCTGATTCTGAGCGGTTAAGACCGCTGAGTTGGGAGGCAGTTCGGTGATCCTGGGTTGCGGCAGAAGCGGGATGGTCTGGCGGTTGAGGGTGACGGTCACGGTGGCCTTGGGAGGAGCGATCGCCCCAAAACACAGGCTTTCTCCAGGTAAGCGTGCGATATCCACCGCTGGTGTTAGCGAATCTTTGGCAAACGCCACCCCAACCGGAGGCACGGGCTGATCGGCTTGACGGGTAACTTTGCGGGTAATCGTCTGATTGCCATAGCGCAGGGTAAAAGTGTTGTCGCCCAGTTGCAGCGGAAACGTGGGCGCGAAGTTTCCCGTGCGGCTACGGGGGATCACCTGCCCATTAATCGTGACTTCTCCCGCTGCAGGTGCACTCCCAATTAGAAAGATTCGATCAGCGGTGGTCTCGTGACCTTCGAGCGGGTAGACCAGCGTCAGGGGTTGTTCTGCGTAGGTGACGGTTGCCATGCCCAAGGTTCCGATCAGTAATCCGGCTCCCAGTGTCACCCAGCGATCGCGTCCGACCATATGTGCCTCAATCTTGCGAACAGAGACAGTATACTCGCCACGGTTGTGTCATAATCTTTAACATAAATCTCATTTTTGGGCCGTAGTGGCTCCCGCAGAGCTATGAGTACTGAGAGTACCGAAAGTATTGAGACACTTGATCCAAAATCTCTGGACCGATACGAGTGCGGTGCCTGTGGCTACATCTATGAGCCAGCCAAGGGAGACGGCAGAAGCCAGATTCCTGCTGGAACAACATTTGAGGAACTACCTGAAGATTGGCGCTGCCCTGTCTGCGGCGCAAGAACGTCCCGCTTCACCAACATTGGCCCGCTAGGTAATCCTTCGGGCTTCAAGGAAAATCTGAGCTACGGATTGGGTGTTAATACGCTCACGCCAAGACAGAAGAGCCTGTTGATTTTTGGTGCTCTGGGGTTGGCGGTTCTCTTCTTTCTCAGTCTTTATGGGCTGCAATAGAGGCGTTTTGTGAACCCTCACTGTTTATGATTATTCTTCGTCTCCTTTGAGTTCATGCAACGGTATCTTCGCTCTTTCACGCAAATTCTGGTCATTCTGGTCGCGGTCATCTTCACCAGCGGCTGCGCCCGTGGTTTCCTGCCATCGACCAGCTTCAACCCCTGGCAAGTAGTGCCACTGCCAACGGATGCCACGCTCTCTGATGTTGCCTTTACAGGTAATGATCAACACGGCTGGCTGGTAGGCAAGAGTGCAACTCTGCTGGAAACGAATGACGGTGGTCAATCCTGGCAACTGCGATCGCTCGATCTGGGTGACGACCTGAGGTACAGCTTTAATTCCGTCAGTTTCTCTGGCGATGAGGGTTGGGTCACAGGCGAACCTGGTCTGCTGCTACATACCACTGACGGCGGCAAATCCTGGCTGAGGGTGCCGCTCAGCGAGCAGTTGCCCGGTTCCCCCGATACGATTGTGGCGCTGGGGCCAAAGAGTGCGGAGATGACCACTGATGTGGGAGCAATCTACCGCACAAAGGACGGTGGAAAGACCTGGCAGGCAATGGTTCAGGAGGCAGTGGGTGTGCTGCGCAACATTGCGCGATCGCCCGATGGTAAGTATATTGCAGTTTCCTCAAGAGGGAACTTCTACTCCACCTGGGAACCCGGACAAACGGCATGGACGCAGCACAACCGCACCAGTTCTCGACGCTTGCAGAATATGGGCTTTGGTAAGGACGGGCGTCAGTGGCTGCTGGCACGGGGCGGTTTGTTGCAGTTCAGCAGCGCCGACGATCCGGAGCAATGGGACGCACAAGTTTCGCCCGAATTCAATACCAGCTGGGGACTGCTTGACCTGGCCTACCGTACCCCGAATGAAATTTGGGTTGCGGGTGGCAGCGGTAATTTGCTGTACAGTGAGGACGGTGGAGCAACCTGGCAGAAAGACCGGGGCGTTGAAGATGTTCCTTCGAATCTGTACCGGGTGATTTTCCTGTCGCCAGAACGAGGATTTATCCTGGGTCAGGGAGGAACTTTGCTGCGGTATGATAGCTCCGCACAAGCAAGCGTAAGCGCGAAAAAAATCAATGGTTAACGTTGGTTTTGCTTGTGAGTCTTCCCCCGCTCTCGTATGATATGGATTAGGGTTTTTGCTGTTGTATTGGGAGGAATCTGAATGGCTGGTACTACTGGTGAGCGTCCGTTTTCGGACATTGTCACAAGCATTCGCTATTGGGTAATCCATAGCATTACTATTCCCGCTTTGTTCGTTGCAGGCTGGCTGTTTGTTAGCACCGGTCTGGCCTATGACGTGTTTGGCACTCCCCGCCCCAATGAGTACTATACTCAGGAGCGCCAGGAACTGCCGATTGTGCAGGATCGCTTTAACGCGAAGCAGCAAATTAATGAATTCTTGAAGTAAGTGACCGCTGACGTATGACAAGCAACACACCAAATCAACCCGTTTCTTACCCGATTTTTACCGTCCGCTGGTTGGCGGTTCACACTCTCGCGGTTCCCACGGTGTTCTTCCTGGGGGCGATCGCCGCAATGCAGTTTATTCAGCGTTAGGAGATGCCCGTGGCTGAACGTACTCCAAATCCCAATAAGCAGCCGGTAGAGCTAAACCGGACATCCCTTTATCTGGGTCTTCTGCTGATTTTTGTTCTCGGTATTCTGTTCTCCAGCTACTTCTTCAACTAGTTGAGTTCTGGTCAGAAAACCGTCCCCGGTTTTATCCTGTTCAAAGTTCAATCGGTTTGAATCAATTGTCTGGGTTTTCAATGATGACATCGGGTGCAGCCTTGTTTCGGTGAGGCTGCCTTTGTTCAAGTAAGAGGATCAACTTTAGGAAAGTTAGGAGCGAACAAATATGCTGTCGAGCGGCAGAATTCCCCTCTGGATTGTGGCAACGATCGCCGGACTGGGCGTGATTGCGGTGGTTGGTCTGTTCTTCTACGGTGCTTACGCCGGACTGGGTTCCTCCATTTAGAACTCACTTCCGTTAGGATGGTTGGGGCGACGCAGGTGCGATCGCCCCTTGTTTTTTTAGTAGAAGGATGACGAAGACCTGCACTTCGTCATCCTTCATCGATCTCAATGAATTATCTTGCCCACGCCTACCTGTCCAGCGACAGCCCAGAAATGATCCTGGGCGGAATGCTGGGCGACTTTGTGAAAGGCTCCTTCCAGGGACGCTTTTCCCCTGAAATCTGCCGTGGTATCGCTCTGCATCGCCAGATTGACTGTTTCACCGACAGCCACCCGGTGATTCGTGCCAGTAAGCAGATGATTTCTCCCAGTCGCCGCCGCTTCGCAGGCATTATGATCGACCTGTTCTGCGATCACTTTTTGGCAAAACACTGGGGGCGGTATTCAGGGCGATTATCTCCTGGGGAAACGGGAGGGCGAGTGGCTTTGCCGTTACCGCAAGGGTCGCTTCACGACTTCTCCCAGCACGTCTACCGCACTCTCCTCGATCGCCAGGAGATTCTCCCCGATCGGTTGCGCCGAATTTTGCCGTACATGATTGAGCAAAACTGGCTCACCTCGTATCAGGACATTAGCAATATTGGTCGAGCACTGAACGGAATTTCTCAACGATTGAAGCGACAAAATACGCTGGTTAACTCTGTTGAGGAACTGGTGCAGAATTACAGTTTCTTTGAGCAGAACTTTGAGGTCTTTTTTCCGCAACTCATTCTGTTCGCAAAAACAGGCCAATCTGGCGTTGCTTAATTC
>CAZVXA010000064.1:0-21504 GCA_964630955.1 uncultured bacterium
GAGAGCGTTTCGCGGCGAACTTAATTTTAGCGCCGATTTTTCCTGAAACGCTGGCGTTGTCAGCGTTTCAGGAAAAATCGGCGCTATTTAGTCAAAAGTTCTCGCCCTGAGGCCGCGATGTACCCCTCCAAAACTTTTCGTGTAGATTTGTAAACTTTTAATCATTCTTAAACAATCCCTTTTGCCGTGTGATAAATCGTGCAGATTGTACTGACTTCTTTGTGACTTTTTTTTAAGAAGAATATCATTGAGTTGAGTTGCTTGAGTCTGGAGCGATCGTCTCAAATGGTTTCTCCACAACGTATTCAGGCTATTTAGAAAACGGTTTTGCAAGCGGCTGGTATTAAATCTTCTTGCAGGTTCATCGAGTTGAACCACAACCTGCGCTTGAATGAAATCAAATAGGAGAGAGTAAGGCGATTGCAGCACTGCATTGCAGGATTGCAGCAGTTGCGGGAGGACAGCAGAAACCGTCTCTCTATTGCTTCATGAACTTGCTTCATGAACTCAAATTTACTCAAACGTTCGCAACACAATCATTCGTTCTTCACTTAGCAAACATGCGGCGATTGCATCCCGCACAGGGGTATTTGGAAGGGTAGCCATATGAACTGGTATTCTCAGCTTGCACACCTGATTTTAGATTTCTACCGCGAAGATCCAAAGGAGTTGCAGCAGCTTCAGGCACTACGAGGCTGTAAGATCACTCGTCGTTGGGGTACACTCCGGGTTGAATGTAAGGATCGACAAACCGCAGATGCTCTGGCTGCCGCAGGGGCATTGCTTAGAGAACCCGTTGCCGAAATGCGGCTGGCTCAATACATCAACATTATGGTGCGGGGCGTTTTGATTGCCTCGTTGCCCGTCTATATTCCCAAGATCAGGACTTAATTGCCTTCCTGCAATGAGGAGACAGAGCCTCCTTGTCAGCATTTCCTGGCAGAGCCAGGAAACGAGGGATGTGCTGCCCCGGTCAGCGTTTCGCGGCATTGCATGAAAATAGTCAAACGAAACCCCAAATTCTGGAGGGTGCGACGCTACAGCGTCGCACCCTCCAGAATTTGGGGTTTCGGATAGGCCCCCAGGTGGGCAGGTATCGTTCCAGATGACAAAAGACTCCATCATTGTCTGGTTTCGCAACGATTTGCGCCTGTACGATCACGAACCACTACACCGGGCCATCCTTCGGGCTATGGCCGAGAATGCCTGCCTGATTCCGCTCTATTGCTGTGATCCCCGTCAGTTTGGTACGACCAGCTTCGGCTTTCCCAAGACAGGAGCCTTTCGCGCTCAATTTCTGTTGGAGAGCCTTGCCGATCTGAGGCGATCGCTCCAGGCAATCGGCAGCGACCTGGTCATTCGGATGGGGAAACCCGAGGAGGTGATTGGGGCGATCGCCCAACAAACTGCGATCTCCACTGTCTACTTTCACTCTGAAGTCACCTCTGAGGAGTTGGCGGTAGAATCGGCGCTGCGTCGAACACTCCAGGATCGCAGTATTTCTCTACAGGCTTTCTGGGGCCACACTCTTTACCACCGGGATGATCTACCCTTTGACATCGAGCAACTGCCGGAGTTGTTCACCCAGTTTCGCAAGCAGGTTGAGCGCGGTTCGGGGATTCGATCCACTTTTCCTGTGCCCCAGGTTCTGCCTCCAGTTCCAACCCTCGACCCCGGTACTCTGCCAGAGCTGAAGGATTTGGGGCTGGAATTGCCTCCCTCCGACTCCCGCTCCCTTATTCCCTTTAAGGGTGGAGAAACCGTTGGGATGGCTCGCCTCGATACCTATTTCTGGCAGCAGGATCGACTGCGACTCTACAAGGAAACCCGAAACGGAATGCTCAATCCCGATGATTCCTCCAAATTTTCGCCCTGGCTGGCGCTCGGCTGTCTCTCTCCTCGCTACATCTATGAGCAGGTGCAGGACTACGAATCTCGGCGGATTCAGAATGAATCTACCTATTGGCTGATTTTTGAGCTGCTGTGGCGCGACTACTTCCGATTCATCTGCGCCAAGCACGGCACAAAAGTTTTTCTCCCTGCGGGACTTCAGGGTATCCCCATTCCCTGGAAGCAGGATTGGGAGCGGTTCGACCTGTGGCGTCAGGGGATAACGGGCTTCCCCCTGGTGGATGCCAATATGCGAGAACTGGTGGTAACGGGCTATATGTCAAATCGCGGCAGGCAGAATGTGGCCAGCTTTCTGACCAAGAATCTGGGAATTGACTGGCGCATGGGCGCTGAGTGGTTTGAGTCGCTGCTGCTGGACTATGACGTGTGCAGCAATTGGGGGAACTGGAACTACACCGCTGGTGTGGGCAATGATGCGCGGGGCTTTCGCTTCTTTAACATCCTCAAACAATCGAAGGACTACGACCCCCAGGGGGAGTACATCAAACACTGGCTCCCGGAACTGGTCAACTTACCCGTCAGCAAGGTGCACGAACCCTGGAAACTGCTTTCGGCGGAGCAGCAGCGCTTTGGTGTGCGACTGGGAGTGGACTACCCCCGACCGATTGTGGATCTGTTTCAATCGGCAGCGGCGAACGAAAAGATCTATAACGCTGTGGTTCGATAGCGGTGTGATGGATCTATTTTTGTGGAGAACCCGATGGGTGAGTGCTGTGCCATCGGGTGTTCCGGATTACAAAAGCATGAGTAGCGCTTTATTTTCGCTCGCTGTAAACCTCTTCCCGGAAATAGCGCTATATAATTGGCTCGTTCTTTGTAAAAATTAACCATAAACAGACAGTCAGACTGCCTTTATAAAAATGCTGCGAAAACCGACATCCTATGCTTCTCTGGCGCTGCTGCTCGCCCTGACGGCAGTTCCCCTTCACATGACATCGGTTGCGCTGAAGCCAGTTCTGGCTCAGTCAGCCTCGCCTACGCCCTTTACGCTGCCCAGTGTGGTTCCCAGCGGCACAACCGTTCGAGTAGACGGCTCTACCAGCATGGAACTGGTGAACCAGGACTTGAAGCGGCGGTTTGAGGAACGCTATCCGGGAACGACGGTAGACCTGGCGACAGGGGGAACCGACAAAGCGCTGGAGGCTTTGTTGGCTGGAACGCTTGACGTAGCAGCGATCGGCAGACCATTGACGGCCGAGGAGCGGGCAAAAGGGTTGAAGGAAGTCTCCATTCCCCGCCAAAAAATTGCCATTATCGTCGGTGCAGATAATCCTTTTAGAGGAAATCTGACCTTTGCCCAATTTGCCCGTATGTTTCGAGGTGAGATTACGAACTGGTCCCAGGTGGGAGGCCCCGATCGTCCCATCCGTTTCGTCGATCGCCCCGACTTTAGTGATACAAGATTGGCCTTAAGTAGATACAAAGTCTTTCGGGATGCGCCGTTCCAGACGGGAGCTACCGCGACTCAGGTCGCCAATGACGCAACGGCGACCGTGATCCAGGCGCTGGGTGATGACGGCATCAGCTATACGATCGCACCCCAGGCGGAGAACGCGCCCAACGTGCGCATTATCTCAATGCATAAGACGCTGCCCACCGACCCCCGGTATCCCTATTCGCAGCCTCTTGCCTTCGTTTATAAGGGCGATCCCAGTCCCGCCGTCCTGGCACTGTTAGGATTTGCCACCAGTGCTCCAGGTCAGGAAGTATTCGCGCCTGCTGCCGCTGCTCCAGCAGCTTCTCCCAGCCCTGCTGCTGCGACATCTCCTACAGTCGTCTCCCCCAGTCCTGCGGCGGTTGAACCTCCTGTAGTTGCTCCCTCTCCGGTAGAAACCCCGGCTGCGGCGGTAACCTCACCTGTGGCTCAGTCTGGGCAATCAGACGGTTTCCCCTGGTGGTGGCTGCTGTTGCCGCTGCTGGGTCTGGGGGCGCTGGCATGGTGGTTGAAGGGCCGAGGAACTGCTCCTGCTGCTCCTGCTACTCCTGCTACTCCTGCTGCTGCCCCTCCGGTTGCCGCTGTTCCTCCGGTTGCCGCTGTTCCTCCGGTTGCTGCTGCTCCCCCGGTTGCCGCTGCTGCCACTGAGGAGCCTGCCGCTCCTTCGGAACTGGCTACCCGTGCGGGTTCTGTCATTGCCTCTGACCGCGCCGTGATCTCTGGTGCAGCTCCTGCGATGAATGGTGCTGGCCTCGCTGCTGGAGCAGCTGTGGTTGGGGTAGGTGCTGCTGCGCTGGGTGCCCTGGCGAGCGATCGCACTGTACCCAAGAGCCGAATTATTCTCACACCCCGTAACTCTGAAGACGCCTACGCCTACTGGGAAGCTCCGGATGAGCACAAAGCTGAATTGCGGCAACAGGGTGGCAAAGACCTGAAGCTGCGGATTTACGATGTCACTGATACAGGAGCAGAAGCTTCCCTGCCGAAGGAATTTCAGGAATATGTAGTGGCAGAAGTAGATCAGGATCGCCATGTGCCGATTGCTCGGAGCGATCGCGATTACCTGGCAGAGATTGGCTACACCACCGACAACAGCACCTGGCTCAGTCTGGCTCGATCCAATCCCGTTCGTGTGACCGCTGCGGTTCCTGAAGCTGCTGCTGTGGGTTCGCTCCCAGTCGTTGGTGCAGGTCTGGCGGCGGTGGCTGGGGTTGGGGTTGGGGCAGTTGCTCTGGGGGCATTGGCTGGCGGGGAACAGCAGAACCACCGCCCTACTGAAAAGAGCCGTATTGTTCTGATCCCCCGCAATTCGCGCCAAGCCTATGCCTATTGGGAAGCTCCGGAGGCTCACAAAACCGAGGTACGGCAACAGGGCGGCAAAGACCTGAAATTGCGGGTGCTTGACGTGACCGGGCTGAACGTAGATTCGCCTGTCCAGGAGTATGCGATCGGCGAAACCGATCAGGATCGCCATGTGCCGATTTCCCATAGCGATCGCGATTACGTTGCAGAGATTGGTTATACCACTGACAACGGAGAGTGGCTCAGCCTTGCCCGTTCTAACCCTGTGCGGGTCAGTGCAGACGCCCTGGAGGAGGAGCCTGTCGCCGCTGTTGAGCCTGTCGCTGTTGAACCGACGGCTGCTCCTGTTGCTGCGGCACCTGTTGTAGGAGAACCTGAGCCTGCTCAAGAAGAGCCAGAACCTGTGGCAGTCATACTGTCCGAACCTGTTCCTTCCGTGGAGGCAGAAGCGCTTTTACCGGACAGTGGTTTCCCCAGTGGGTTGGTGGCAGGTCTGGCGGCGGGTGGTGCAGTCATCGCAGGTGCAGTCGCTCTGGGGGGTGCCAATGAGGAGGATGAGCAGTCCACTGTCGAAGCCGCCAAATTTGACGTGGGGCAAACGGATCTCTCCAGCGAAACCCTGGCCGATGTGGACGAGGGGCTGGGTGACCTGCCCGATGGCTATGGCGAGAGCCGCATCGTTCTGCTTCCCCGCGATCCGCAGTGGGCCTATGCCTACTGGGACACTCCCATCGACCACAAGCAGGCATTGCGCCAGCAGGGCGGTGAACGGTTGGCCCTGCGGCTGTACGACGTGACGGATGTGGATATTGACAGCCAGCGGCCCCACAGTTTGCAGCAGTACGACTGTGACGAGATGGCGCGGAACTGGTACCTGCCAATTCCGGTGAGCGATCGCGATTACCTGGTCGAAATTGGCTACCTCGCAGGTGACGGTCGCTGGCTGGTGCTGGCTCGTTCTAACACAGTGCGCATCCCGCCTGTCTTTCCCTCCGACTGGTTTGAGGATCAGTTCACCACTATTGCCTGGGATGAAGATCTGCGCGGCAGAACTATTGCCACGCTGATTCCCCCCAGCCAGCGCACGACTGATACGGGTAATCCGCTGTACGACGAAATTTTTGACATGGCCCAGACCACCGAAGCCCAGCGGGTGGCGGGTTCCCTGTTTGGCTCTATGCAGATGGCTTTCGGCTCTCAGCAAATGGTGCCAGAACAGGCCATTAGCTCCTACGTCTTCCCCTCCGGTGTGGGGATGTGGGCCGTACCGACGGTATCTGGCCTGACGATGTCGGGCATTGGGTTCTCGGCCTCAATGCCGCCCATCCGCTCTCGCAAGTTCTGGCTGGTGGCCGATGCTGAGCTAATTGTGTACGGCGCGACGGAGCCAGACGCCACCGTGACGATTGCAGGTCGTCCTGTCAAGCTCAATCCCGATGGCACGTTCCGCTTCCAGATGTCGTTCCAGGACGGTCTGATCGATTTCCCGATTATGGCGGTGGCGGTGGATGGCGAGCAGACGCGCTCGATCCACATGAAGTTCACCCGTGAGACGCCGGAGCGGAATACCAATACAAAGGACGAAGCCAAAGACGAGTGGTTTTAACCTTTTTTCCTACAATGCCGTGAAACACTCTCTAAAAGAGCGTTTCACGGCAAATTTAATTTTAGTACTGATTTGCCTGAAACGCTGACAGCATCAATGTTTCAGACAAATCAGTGCGATTTAGTCAAAAGTGCAGTTAGTCACTACAAAAGTAAAATAGGGGCGCTACCCCTATATTTACTTCATTCGCTGTTAATGAGTCCCTTAACCTTCCGTCCCGGCACCATCGATCATCTCGTTTATCGCTCAGTGGTCGAGTGCAATGAGTACCGCATTCCCGCTTTCCTCTCTGCAACTGATTTAATCATTGATGTGGGGGCGCACATTGGTTCATTTTCCTGGCTTTGCTGGAGCCGAGGTGCCAGAAATATCGAAGCGTTTGAGCCAGAGCCTGAAAATTTAGCCTGCCTGCGCCGCAATCTGGGCAGTACATCGGTGCGTGTTTTCCCCCTGGGAGTGTGGCGATCTGACCGCTGTGGGGATGTGTTGTACCACTCCGGCTATCGTCCAATGTTGCCTGATGGTCCCGATCCGGTTGGCATGAATACAGGCATTGGCAATGTTTTTGCTACTTCAGGTCCACAAGTGGAACCCATTGCACTGGATGACATCATTGGCGATCGCACCGTCTCGATCCTGAAGCTGGATTGTGAAGGCAGTGAATATCCCATTTTATTGACCGCCAAAAAATTGAAAAATGTCAGGCGGATCATTGGTGAGTATCATCTAGTCAAAGAGATACCTGTCAGTGCCAGGGTTGCAGGCTTTGACGCCTACTCACCCGATGTGCTCGTCGATCTGTTCACCCGCCTGGGGTTTCGGGTTGAGCTGGTGCCATCCAGCGATAGCCGATTCGCCCCCTTCGTTGGAAATTTCTTTGCTGAAAATATGGATCTGCAACCCCGACCCTATTGAATCTTCAGGGGTTTGCCATAAAATAAAACCCCAGTAGAACCCCAGTTTTCACTTGGCGCGGCTTCGCCGCGCCAAGTGAAAACTGGGGTTCTATTAAACAGCAGATCCCTAAGTAGTAGGTATGCGCGATTCAGATTGAAACCCCAAAAGCTGTCCCGCCCTTCGATGCGATCGGGGCGGGACAGCTTTTGGGGTTTTGAATTTTTCTACGCCCACTTAAGTAAGTGGGTGTTTCTCATGCTGCTGCAAAATGTGGGATGGGGATGTGGGGGTGACACCCCACACCCCCATCTTGCACTAATGGAAACTGCTGGATCAAACAATGTACAACTTTCAAGACAACCTGGTAAAACCTATGATTTCTCCGGAGTATTGGGATGTGCTCCAGCCCTCCAGAAAACTCACAGGATCTAATTGTTAAGTCGTACATCACTTTATGTCTTATTGCAGATGACAAATCTTTGACGACCTGAAACTACTACTAGAAGCGTAGCTCTACTTTCATAAGCGCTATTGGTAGAGTTGAGGCTGAACGCTCATTCAGAAATAAAAAGTATCCTGGTAGGGTAATTTTCAGCTTTGAGTGGTTTTGACATGATGCAGATAGTCGAGAAACAGATAGCAGTGAGTTTCCAGAAGGCAATACCTGATTGGAATTATCTCAATCAAAGCTTGCTGTTTGTATGACACGACGACAGGGCAAATCATTTCTGTTTAACGATTTGGCGATCCAGATTAAATCAGGCTTTGCCCCTGTCCAATGCATCCGAAAGGAATATAAGGAGAATGATCATGCCACAACAAGAGGTTCTGGTTAAGGCAACTGCCCGTAAACCGACTGCTGATGATATGAAAGCGGTGATTGAAGCACAACTTCAATCTGCGCTCGAAACTGCATTGACCAGTGCTCGCCCTGAAGTTGCTGAACCACTGTATTGGTGGAATGTGTTTGGTTTTGGCCCGATCCAGCCCGGTGCTGGTATTACCTCTGTCGTCGGCTTTAATCCTCCACTGCTCCCCAACCAGGTGATTCGAGCAGGAGAAGATGCCTACGTTGCCTCCATTATCGTGTTGAATCCCTTTGTCGTCCCCGGTGGAACCCCTCCAACTCCCTCTGAAATCCTGCAAACCTTTGCACTGCCCTACGAAGTCAACTTCCAGATGGCAAATTTGACCAGTTGGTCTGCGGCGGGTAGCCTCACTTCCAGTGGGAGCTTTGTTCCGGGAGGTCCTTCCTTCTATGTCAACCTCATTACCCTACCGGCACAACCTCCGGGACTCTATGAGATGAACATTACGGCACGGGTCTTTGGTGCGAGTGGAAATCCGGCTCCTCCTTTCTCTGGTTTTGCCAAGAGTGTGCTGGATCTGGATGCGGATCTGTTTATTGCGACTGGAGCGGAGTGGAGAATCGATCATCCTATTCGCTATCAGGTCTATTCGTAAGTCACTTGATCAGGGTTTTCAGTCTGCCGGACGGCAGACTGAAAATCTGCCTCTCCAAAGTGATTGCGATTAACCTCCATAAGGAGAATCATTATGCCCATCCATATTGACTCCATGTTCCGTGCTCGTGCCCGGTTAGCCTTGCAGCAGGCAGTTCGGAATTACCTGTTTGATCCCAATGTCAGTTTGATTGATTTTGGTATGCCCGAACACGCAGGTCAGATTGCCGAAGATGAAGTCGCAATCCGTGTGCATGTTTGCCAAAAACTGGATCCTGCCTCGCTGGAAGATGCTGCTGCCGCTGGCGAAACCCGCCCTATCCCGAAATATATTGGTGGTTTTCCGACTGATGTCCCAGAGGGGAAGTATCAGTTGCAACCAACAACCTCGCGGCGTGCGGCTTCGCCGTTGCCGCAAGGAGCACCCCTGCCATCCAGTCTGTCCGCATCTGACTCCCGATCTCGTCGGGCCAATCCCCTCCTTGGAGGAATCAGCATCTCCGATGAGCGGCGCTATACCTACGGGACTCTGGGGGGGTTGGTCAAAGACCGCCTATCGGGAGCCCCCATGATTTTGAGTAACTGGCATGTGCTGGCGGGAGAGTGGACGGCTCTACCCGGTCAAAAGATTTACCAGCCCGGTCGCAAGGATGGCGGAAACGTGGGAGATACCGTCGCAACCCTGGTTCGCGATGCGATGGCAGCCAATCTGGATGCGGCTGTAGCGACGCTGACAGGAAGTCGTTCATTGGTCAATCAACAGATCAATTTAGGCCCGGTCAGCGGTGTTGGACAGGCGCAGTTGGGCATGGAGGTGGTCAAATCGGGGCGACGTACAGGAATTACCTACGGGCGGGTGACGGCAATTGAGGGCGTGACCCGACTGCGATATGGAACTTTGAATCGCGTGATTCAGGGAGTAATGACAGTTGAACAACGGCAGTCGGATGAGCAGGTCAGCGGGCCAGGGGATTCTGGTGCCTGGTGGTTGGATACAGCAACTTACCGGGCAGTGGGGCTGCACTTCGCTGGCAGCAACCATCCAGAACGGGCGCTCGCCCTCGACATGGGGCAGGTATTAGATGCGTTGCAGGTTGATATTGTTTGAGCGTTCTCTATCCTGGTCAGGCCGATGTCAAACTCAGACTCAGAATTCATGGTCAGGGCGCGTCGGGCACGTGATCAACTGGTTGCCCAATTTCTGGATCATCCCGATGTGAGCTTGATCGATATTGGCTATGCTCCCGGAGAAACACCCACCGACCAAAATCGGGGGATCCGAATTCATGTGCGCGATCGCTGGATGCAAGCCAACCCCGAAGATCGAATCTCGTTTCCGGCAGCGGTCGAGGGCATTCGGGTCGTCGTTATTTCAGGAGACTACCAACCTGAAACTAATCCCTCAACAGAGGAGAAATGAGATGGCTAATTCAGAACACAGACCGGACCCAATTCCTGACGAAACCGATGACCTGGAACTGATTGATGGGATTGGTACAACCACCGCAGAAGCACTCTATGAGGTGGGAATTCGCTTTTTCACCGATCTGGCACAACACACCCCCCAGAGCCTGTCCCAGCTTTTGCATGAGCGAACTGATCTGCGGGTGTCGCCACGACGAATCGAAACAGAAGACTGGCTGGGTCAGGCACAGGAACTGGCGGAGCAAATCGAAGAGGAAGATTTGGTGACGGTTGAGGAAGCCTTGCCCAGGGAGACGCTTGAGGCAGTACCCCATGAGAGTGTTCCAGAACTGGCGAATACACCGCCACAATGGCAACACCACGCCAGTTTCTCAGTCGTATTTGATACGCGATCGGGGGAGTCTGGGGACGTAGTGTGGCAGACCCGGGTTGCCCATCAGGAGACCCACGAGCAGGCAAAATTGTCAGGAATTTCAACTCTGCCCTGGGTCAGTTGGATTTTGACACAGGCAAGACTGCCCCTGGCAACGGAATTGATCCCCACCACTCCTGAGTTCAGAACACCAACACTTCCTGCAACGCCAAATCATGTTTTTCTGGAGATCCTGGAGGTGAAAGTTTCTGAAATCGAAGCTGCGATCGCCAAGTTTACAAAAGAACGAAAACTACTGGCAGAGGTTCGCTTCCGCATCGGCGGGAATCGAGCAGAAATGTTGACGACCCAACAAATCCCTTATCAGGTCTCAGTCTGCACCACAAACCTACAGACCAATGCATTTCATCTGGTGGGAACTGATTTGGGGCATTTGCAAAATCGTGAATTTGAATATACCAGTCGCCATGAATTCCCGGTGCCAGCGGTTGGCCGCTACGAATGCCATAGCGTTGTCTTGTTACTCCCTCCCTACCCCAAAATGGAGTATTACCAGGGGCCCATCCTCAAGGTAGAGACGTGACGCTGGTCATAATGCTGCGATCGCAGCAAGATCGCCTCAACCTACTTCAAACAACAATTGAGTCATGTGTTCCTTCGACTGGGAAAAATTCTTGAGGCAATGGAGCCTGGAATTGCTCGAGTCCTGGGAGAGAAACCAGGAGACATTGCCCCCCGAAGTCATTACATCTGGTTGGCTAGGGTATCCAGGGGCAACAGAAGCTCAAATTGTACGGGCTGAAACTCGTCTGGGGATATCTCTTCCTCCTTCTTATCGAGAATTTCTGAAAATCACGAACGGTTGGCGACGGACAACCCCTTTCATTGATCAACTCTGGTCTACGCGGGAAATTGAGTGGTTTCGAGTCAGACATCAACAATGGATTGATCAGTTCACCAGAGACTATGCTCTGCGGCAGCAACCCGATGCTTCAGCCAATGGGGCTGTCAGCCATCCCAAACTTCCCTGCATCTCCGACCAGGATTATTTCGTCTACGGTAACGACCAGCATTGTTTGAGTCTTCGGTTGGAATACTTGCAAACTTCCTTGGAAATCAGTGATAGGGGAGAGTCTTCTATTTATCTCCTCAACCCTCGAATCATTCGTGAAGACGGGGAATGGGAGGCATGGTTGTTTGGTAACTGGCTACCCGGAGCAGACCGCTACCAATCTTTTCAGGACATGATGCAGGCAGAATACCAGAACTTCCTTGAATTGAGAGAACTATAATGGGGAAAAGTTTTTTGGCTAATGGAGGATACTCATAGGGAAATGAATCATGGTTCTACAAACTCCAAATGTAAATGGTCCTATAGCAGTTTTAAACAATATGATGATTCAGGCTGCATCGTCCCGACCTAAGCTTGCACTCGCTGATCAGTCGCCCTCCCTACTTCAGGGAATTATTGCCGAACTGATGGATGGCGTTTTAATCCTGACGGATCAACAAGAGGTCGTATACGCCAACGATAATGCGAGACGAATTTTAAACCGTCTTAATCAAGTTCATTCTCCTGCGAAATGGGTACCTCAAGAGATCGAGCATATTTGCCAATATCTGATTCACAGCCGAAGTTTATTTCCAAATCAACACTGGCTAACAGAATCAGAGGTGTTTATCGACCAGACAACCCCACTCCATATCCAGGCACGCTGGCTGAAATTAGAAACAGTGGAGCAACCATACCTGTTATTAACACTGGAGGATCGCTATCAGACTCTGAAAAACATTGCCATTGAGGAGGCAGAAAGATATGGTTTGACTCCTCGTGAAAAAGAAGTCTGGCTACTCCATCGAGCAAATTGTACGTATAAGCAAATTGCCACAGAATTATGTGTTACCCCGAATACAGTAAAAAAACATATGAGGAGTATTCATATAAAGCGCCGGGAATGTGCAGGCGGAAACACTCTCTGATACCATGTCTGCTTGAAAATCCACAACCAGAATTAAGTAGACAGGCGTGATTAAGCTTGAAACCCAAAAAGCTGTTCCGCCCGCGCAGCGGGCGGAACAGCTTTTTGGGTTTCGACTTTTTCCACGCCCACTTACTTAGCGCGGTGCTATACACTGTGCCAATCCTGGTTGTGGCTTTTAGCTTTACTTGCGATGAATAAGTACTGGGCTTTTGACTAAATCGGCGCTGAACTTAAGTTCGCCGCGAAGCGCTCTCGCAGAGAGCGTTTCGCGGCGCTATAGAGGAAATAGTCAAAACTCCAGTGACTGAGTGCTTATCTAAATAATCAAAAACCAAATTCTGGAGGGCGCGCCCTCCAGAATTTGGTTTTCCGGAGAGGCTCTGAGTATCAACCAGATGCTCGCAATTGATCCAAAACAGCCCGATCCTCCAGCGTAGAAATATCGCCTTTCACCTCCTCACCCATCGCCAGTGCCCGTAGTACCCGTCGCATGATCTTGCCCGATCGCGTTTTTGGCAGTGCCTCCCCAAAGCGAATTTCACTGGGACGGGCGATCGCCCCAATCGTTTCCACGACATGCTGCTTCAGTTCTTCCGCCAGGGAATCTGAAGCAACATAGCCATCCGCCATCGTGACAAAGGCAACAATTTCTTCCCCTTTGTTTTCTTCTGGTCTACCAACTACGGCTGCCTCTGCAACCACATTATGCGCCACCAATGCCGACTCAATTTCGGCGCTGCCCAGGCGGTGACCCGAAATTTTAATCACGTCATCCACCCGCCCCATAATCCAGTAATAGCCATCCTTATCCCTGCGAGCACCATCTCCCGTGAAATAAAGGTAATTACCGTCTTTCGGGGGAATCGGCTCCCAGTAGGTGGCGCGGTAGCGGTCGGGGTCATTGTAGAGCGATCGCAGCATTCCGGGCCACGGTTGTTTAATGACCAGATAGCCCCCCTGATTGTTTCCTACAGGATTGCCCTCCATGTCCACCACATCAGCAACAACACCGGGAAGGGGCAACGTTGCCGAACCGGGTTTGGTGGGAATGGCACCGGGGATGGGTGCAATCAGAATTCCACCAGTTTCGGTCTGCCACCAGGTATCGGTAACAGGACAGCGTTCGCCGCCAATCACCCGGTGATACCACATCCATGCCGCCGGGTTGATCGGTTCACCAACTGATCCAAGTAGCCGCAGAGAGGACAGATTGCGCCTTGCGGGCAAATCTTCACCAATTTTCATAAAGGTTCGAATAGCCGTGGGAGCCGTGTAGAAAATGGTGACCCGGTATTTCTCGATCACATCCCAAAAACATCCTGGATTAGAGGCACGGGGAGCACCCTCATACATGACCGTCGTTGCGCCATTGGAGAGGGGGCCGTAGACGACATAACTGTGCCCGGTAATCCACCCTACATCGGCAGTACACCAGAAAATATCACTTTCCTGGATGTCAAAGATCCATTGGGTGGTGATGTGGCTAAACAGATTGTATCCCCCCGTAGTGTGAACCACGCCTTTGGGTTTGCCCGTGGTACCAGAGGTGTAAAGGATGAATAGCAGATCTTCGCTATCCATTCGCTCCGCTGGGCAGTCTGGAGACGCATCTGCCTGTAGTTCGTGCCACCAGCGATCGCGTCCCGCCACCATCTCTACATATTGCCCCGTGCGTTTGACCACCAGCACCTGCTGCACACTGGGAACTTCACCCTCTGACAACGCACGATCCACCTGTTCCTTCAGCGGTACGATCGCATCTTTGCGCCATCCTCCATCGGCAGTGATCACCACCCTGGCTTCGGCATCCTGTAGACGGCTCCTCAATGCTTCGGCGCTAAAGCCACCAAACACCACCGTATGGGGGGCACCAATACGAGCACAGGCCAGCATGGCGATCGCCGCTTCTGGAATCATGGGAAGATAGATCCCGACGCGATCGCCTTTCTGCACGCCCAGTTGCTTGAGTACATTCGCCATCTGGCAGACTTCCCGGTGCAATTGGGCATAGGTAAAGCTGCGAGAATCACCGGGTTCTCCTTCCCAGATCAGCGCCAGCTTATCCCGTCGTCCGTTGTTCAAATGCCGATCCAGACAGTTGTAGGAGAGGTTCAGTTTGCCATTGACAAACCACCGGGCAAAGGGCGGTTGCCAATCCAGGACGGTGTCCCATAGTTGAAACCAATGTAGTTCCCTGGCTGCCAGGTCTGACCAAAATTTTTCAGGATTGGCAATGGATTGTTGATAGAGCTGTTGATAGGCTTCCAGACTGTTAATTCGTGCGTTTTGAGAAAACTCTGTTGAAGGAACAAATAATCGTTCCTCTTGCAGAATGGACTCGATATTTGCTTGCAACATAGGGATAGCCTCTAAGAGGATTTTGGATTGAATACACTGTTCAATCACCCTGTAATGGCTACCGCCCTCGGGCGGAATGGTTGGGGTAGGAGACTATGCACGGAGCACCACCCTGACCCCACGCATCTGACTCAAGCGCCCGACGGCCAGAATTTCGTGGGTGCCACTGCTGGGGTTTCTGTAATCTGCGACCAGCACCATTTCCCAGTCGTAGTCGATAAAACAGAGACACACCAGACGTTTATGGGCGATACGCTGGTTCAACTTCACCGGGTGGAAATAGCGCAGATACATATTCCGTTCCGAGAGGATTTGATGGAACCGTACTGCCAGGGGTTCATCTTTGGGGCGAATCGAGCGAATTGTGACAGTCGTGCTATCCTTCAGAATCCCATCTGCCACATACTGGTTGGGAGAGGGGCGAATCACAGGCTGCGGCAAAGCCGATGTAGCGGCTTGTGGGTCGCACAGCAATATGGGCTACCATGCAAGCCCTTGAGGGCAGTGTAAATTTAATTTTGTTCAATTCACACTATCTGCAATCGTCACAGACATCGTCACACACATCGTCACAGGTAATGACTGCACTCTATATCCAGCTTATCTCCTCTTTCAAGTTGAAAGACCATTCGCAGAGAATCTGTCAACAATACTTTATACAGCGCTTTTCACGCACGTGTGGTATAAAGCTTTTGTTGAAAGCCGCACTCGTATCTGTTTAGCGTTTTCGGATTCCCGCCTGGTCATAGCCCAGGTGGGTTCGAAAACCTATTTTGAGCGTCTCTCGTGTGCCCCCACGTCTCAGAGGCACACGAGAGATGCTAAATGCATACAGCGCTTTCCGCTGAGATAGAACCAAAGTTTTTGTTGAGAGCCGCGCGGAGCGCGGCTCTCAACAAAAACTTTGTACCACACGCGCTTGCAAAGCGCTGTATAGACGTTAAAGAATGTTATGGATAGATGCAGGTTTATGCTGAGGCGGCTAGATTGGTGGGTAGGAGCTGTCTTTCCTGTAATATTTTTTGCCTGATTGACAAGTCAGTCTTCACTTACCCCTCGTGACTTATGATTAAGCAACTGCAATCTGAACGCACTTCTGAAGCCTCCCTGCAAGAGATTCTGAATCAGATGGCGGAAAAGATGGGCGATCGCAAAGCCGAAGTTGTTGAACTGCTGAACTATGAGCAACCGCTCAAAAGTCAGAGAGTGGAGTCCTCTTACCAGCGATGTATCTGGTGGGAAGGGTGCTACTACTGTCAGGATGCAGACCTGACCTGGCGGCAGGTGCAATGTTTTAGATAAGTAGGTAGGCGCAATTAAACTTAGAACCCCAGAAGCTGTTCCGACCGTTTAACGGTCGGAACAGCTTCTGGGGTTTCGACTTTTGCCACGCCCACTTAACTTATTGCACTTCTCATGCGGGTGAAGTACGGGATGCAGGGGCAATTCCCCCTTGAAGGGGTTTGGGGGGCGAAGCCCCCAAGGAGGGGCTTCGCCCCCCAAACCCCCCGTACCTCATAACAGCGGGAACTGCTATATACTCTTCGGAATTTGGTAGCAAGACGTACACTGTTGGCTAGAGAAAACCTGTAACGTGAGCCAATCTTCCACTGTTTTCAACCGTAGGTGCGGCTCATGTCACCAGAGGCTCAAGCATTTCTCCCTACTTTTGTATCAGAGTCCTTTTACTACTGGGCATCTGTCTTTATGCTGATCATCCACGCCGGGTTCCTGGCCTACGAGGGCGGGGCATCGCGCGTCAAAAATGTCCTTGCGACGATGGTCAAAAACCTGATTACGCTGGCAAGCGTCGGTCTGGCATTTTTCTTCTTTGGCTGGTGGGTGTATAACGCCTTTCCACTGTTTCCGGTTGCAGGCGGTATTCTGGGACCCTGGACGAATCCAGAGGTGAATGAAACCGTAAAGGCTGTAATGGTCTATGTTGAAGCGTCCTATCCCTGGTCGTCGGCCCTCGCTCCAAATAACGCCGACCACCTCACGGGTGTTTTCTTCTTCGCCTTTGCGCTATTCGCCATGACTACGGCCTCGATCATGTCTGGTGCTTTGATTGAACGGGTCAAGATCGGCGGCTATATTGTACTTTCGATTATTCTGGGGGGCTTCACCTGGGTCGTGGCTGCCTCTTGGGGATGGAACTACTATGGCTGGATGTTTACAAAACTGGGCTACCACGACTTTGGTTGTGCCGCCATCGTTCACGGCGTTGCTGCCTTCTTTACGCTTGGCGTATTAATTAACCTGGGGCCTCGGATTGGAAAGTACGATCCCCAGGGCAAACCACGACAGATTCTTCCTCATAACCTGCCACTGACGATGGTTGGTCTGGTTCTGATCTTTGTCGGCTTCTATGCGTTTCTTGCGGCCTGTGTGATCTTCCTACCGGGTTACCAGGGTGAAACGACGATCTATGGAACGCCAACAACGCTGGCTTCCATCGGAGTCAGTACTACAATGGCGCTGGCGGCAGGTCTTGTTGCTGCCTATATCTCGTCAAAGGGCGATCCGTTCTACACCATTTCTGGTGGTCTGGCAGGTATTATTTCGGCAGCAGGTGGCATTGATATCTACCATCCCGCTCTCGTGATGATAATCGCTTTCATCGGTTCCTACTTCATGCCAAAGGTCGCAGCCTTTGTTGAGAGCAAGGGCATTGATGATGCGGTCGGAGCGATCGGTGTTCACGGCTGGTGTGGTGTTTTTGGTTCTGTGGTCACAGGAATTGCGGCGGCTGGCTTCCCCCAGGGAGAAGGGATTCCCCCCATTAACCTGGGTGCTCAGGTGCTGGGTGCTTTTATCTTTACTGTTGTCCTGGGCTTTATCCCCGGCTATGGCTGTAGCTGGCTTCTGAAGCGGTTTGATCTGCTGCGAGTTTCTCCTGAGGAGGAGGTCGAAGGGCTTGACCTGGCGGATCTTGGCGTTGAGGGGTATCCCGAATACGCGACCTATACTTACTTGAATGAGCGGCTTCCGGTTAAAAGTGCTTCTGGTCGAGAGTTTGCAGCGGAGTAAGGAGAATTTTATGAATATCAGTCCCCTGGTTGCATTTTTTAACCCCAGTCCGTTCAGCACGCACACCGAGTTTCTGGAGGTGAAGGGACCGTTTTACACTTTCTCTCACCAGCCGGGAGTCATTGCCTTTTTGCTGATTCTGTGTGCTTTGGGTTCGCTCTACTTTATCTATGCCTCGTTTGTGATTAAGAAGGGTGCTCCCGCTCCAAAGAGTCCTGTAATTCTGGGGATACTGCTGGCGTTGGGGATGGCTTCAACTGCCGATTCAATCTATCAGCAGTATCAGAAGCAAAACAATCCTTCTCGCGTGGCGCAGAGTACCAGACACTCGACGGTCGCTGCAAGCCACTCTTCCGATGCAGGTCTGCTGAAGTCGCTGGCTTTCTTGGGGATGGTTGGTGGTTCTGTCGCTCGTCGTTCACCGCAGAAGACCCGATTTAAGAGCCGTCGGAGCCGTCGATAGGCGATTTATCTGAGCCACTTTAGTCCGAAAGGAGCGCCACTTGCTGAGCAGGTGGCGCTCCTTTCGGTGATGCTAAGGAGATTTCTACGAAAGAATTAATCGTCGTGTGGAGGTCTCCCTCGCGCAGAGCTACGGTGTACACAGAAGTCCGCCGAATGAGTATTTGCCTGGTTTGATCCCCCCTACCCCCCTGACACCCCCTACCCCCTCAAGGGGGACATAAGGGGGGAACTGGATCGGAAGTCCCCCTTTTTTTCCCTCAAGGTGGCAGGGGGTGTAAGGGGATTGAGGGGGACTCAAGCCATTTGCCGTAGTTGGGATGTTTTGTGTGTACACGGTAGCCGCGCAGAGGGGGAGACCTCCACACGACGCAGGTAATGGACTTTATTTTGTTGCAAGCCCCTTAGCGGAGGAAGCTACTAATCAGCCAGAGAATGATGAAGGTAAGCAGGGCGGCGAAGGTTTCAGAACTGAGGTTGATGGCGGCAAGCTGGGAGGTCAACAGGGTGCTGAACTGGACGCCTACCAGAATCCCCAGAATCAAACCCACCAGGGTGAGCAGGAAGGCGCGGCCAAATTTGTGCTCTTTGCGGTTCAGGAAGTAGAGGCTGAAGGCAAAGCCAAAGGCCAGGGCAACTGAGGGCGCACCAAAGCTGAGCAAACTTGCGCCCGCGAAGAGACCCGCAGGCCAAAGAATGTCGTTGCGGGTAGGGGTATCCAGAAAATTTTGTAACCAGCCAGGTGATTGATTTATCGGAGTTGGGGGAAAGCTAGGGGCAGGCTCCACAGATTTTTCTGGGAAGCGAATTCCGTCAGGAACCTTTATTTTGCCCTCCTGACGCAGCCGCAGCCGATCCATTAATATGGCATCGTAGGCGGCCTCGACAGCCTCAATGGTTTGGCGATCGCCGCTATGTTCCTGCAGCAGCCGACTGCGGGCCTCCTGAATCTCTTCAAATGTAGAGTCTTCAGTAACCCCCAGTCTGTCGTAGTGACTCAACTCACTCATCGATAAACCTCCAGACGACCCCCGCTATGGTCGATTATGATCAGGAACGGTGAATATCGGCAATAGCTGTTAAACTAAATCTGCCTCTAAGTCTGCCAGCTTAGGGATACAGTTTCTAACCGACCCAATACCCTGTTAGCCAATAGTGTAACTGCCTGCCCCGCCTCTGCGTATAGTGCCCCCATAAAGATATTAGAAGTGCATCATCCCCCAAAAATTTACGAAGCTCTTTGCATCATGAATTTCTATGCTGATAATTGAACTGGTGGCTGCTTAATATAGTTAGTTGAGATTCTTCTACTATTGTGCATCAATCCGCTGCTGAGGATATGATTCTCGTCCAGCATCGCCGCCCCTAAGCCCACGTTATCCCCTCCTCAACACAAGGATTATTCTCATGGCCTCAGCCAAAATTCTCGTCGTTGATGATGACCCTGCGATTCGCACCCTGATTCATCGATTCCTGTCAAAGCATAGTTACCAGGTAGAGTCTGCCGAGGATGGTAAGACCGCACTGGCGATGTTCGAGCAGTTCAATCCCGATCTGGTGATCCTGGATGTGAACTTGCCTGACGCAACGGGCTATACCCTTTGTCAGGATATGCAGACACGCACGGGTGTCTTTGTGCTGATGCTGACCAGCCGTGCTGATGAAGCAGACAAGATTCGCGGCTTCTCACAAGGCGCAGACGACTATATTACGAAACCTTTTAGTTTAGGTGAACTGGAAGTCCGGGTGGGCGCAATTTTGAAGCGCCAGCGTCCGGTGACGACTGCGGAGCAGCAGTGTCTTGTATTTAATGGCCTGTCGATTGACCCGGTGCGCCGTGAGGTGACACTGAATGGCGATATGGTGCCACTGACGGCGCTGGAGTTTGACCTGCTGCACTTTCTGGCGAGCCACCCCGGTCGGGTGTGGCGAAGGGCGGAGTTGATCCAGAAGGTCTGGGACTATGAGTATGTTGGTGACCAGCGGGTGGTAGATGTCCACATCGGGCAGATCCGCAAGAAAATTGAGATCGATACGAGCCAGCCTGCACTGATTCAGACGGTGCGGGGGGTTGGATATAAGTTTGAGGCACCGAATATGGTGGCGGATGCTTCGGCTTCGTAGATAGTTCCTGCTCAAGATTACGGAGAGAGAAGCGCGGCTTCGCCGCGCTTCTCTTTTTACTGGAGTTTTGACTATTTTTCCTATAGCGCCGCGAAACGCTCTCTCAGAGAGCGTTTCGCGGCGAACTAATTTTAGCGCCGATTTTTCTTGAAACGCTGACGCAGTCAGCATTTCAGAGAAAATCGGCGCTAAAACAAAACATACCGCGAAACGCTCTCGCAGAGAGCGTTTCGCGGCATCGCAGAAAAAATAGTCAAAAGTCCAGTTATTGGCAAATTATTGGCTCAGACTGTTGCTTCTGTGGGCAGGTGGAAGGCTAAGGTGTTGTCCAGTTTGTCGGCGATTCCGGTGATCCAGGCTTCGTCCTGGCGGGTGTAGCTGCGGGGGGCGTTGGCACCCAGGATCAGGACGCCTCTGGTACCAAGGGGTTGGCAGATGACGCCCTGGGTGTTGTCGGGGAGGTAGTCGAATTCGATGCGTCCAGGATAGAGGGCAAGGTTGACCAGGTAAACGGGGGTCTGTTTTTGTTGGACGCGCTGGAGGATGGCTCCGGGTTTGACTTCGGCAGTTTTGGTCAGCATGCCGCGGCGCATCAGGACTCGTCCGTCGTACCAGAGGAGCAGCGATCGCGTCACGGTATTGGTCAGCAGCAGGTGGGAGGCCCAGGCCAGTTCGGTCTTGACAGCATCGGGTAGATCGTCTGCCAGTTCAAAGCCTTCGATGCCGTTGAGCTGCACAGACCCGGGTGGCTTCGGTTGAACCTGCTGCCAGAGGAGGCCGGTGAGAATGAGCAGGGCGCTGAGGATGACGCCCATGACGTCTGATCGCGCCTGGGAGTCGGTGAGGGTAGGAGTGAGGAGACGGTTGGCCAGCAGGAGGGTGCCTCCCAGAATGCCCACAACAAGCGGGAGGCGGCGGAGGTAGCGGTTGGGGTCGGGGGTGGCCATGAGAGGAAAAGTCTAAAATCGGAGCGGGGGTGTTGATTGGCTTCCTGGAGAGGATGGCACAACAATACCGTCTTCAAGGATCTTAGGAGATTTCTATGAAAGAAATTACCCGTCGTGTGGGTTTTGGGCCCGGCGCGCGGGGGGGGGGAACACACGAACCCAGGAAATATATTTGAAAAAATAAAATAA
>CAZVXA010000064.1:21514-31059 GCA_964630955.1 uncultured bacterium
TCATATTCGGTTTTTACAATCAAAAATATTCCGGTTGTGGGGTTTTTCCCCCCGGCCGCGGGGGGTACCACCCCCCACGACGCAGGTAATTTCATTGCTAGAAATCTCATCGCTGGAATGCAGATCGGGGGTTGGAGCCGGGATAAGATACTGAACGGATGCACTTGGCTCATCTGCCGGGAGGGCGATCGCCGTGTTTGAATTGCTGGCAACAAGCTTGTTCTCTCTGTTTCTGGGAACTGAAAAGGTGCCCCTGCTGAAGGCGACTGATTGGTCGAAGTGGGGGAGTGCGGATTGGGTGCAGGTGAGTGCGCCTGTAACCCCGCCCGACCCGGTGGCGCAGTCCGCAGTCCAGCAACATCTGGCGACGCTGGAAAAGCTGGGGATGCCTGCGGTGGCTCAGGGACTCTGGGTGCAGGTGGAGAATCAGGTGCTGGCGGAGCATCGCGGTACGGAGGCAACACCCGCAGCGTCGCTGACCAAAATTCCGACAACGCTGGCAGCATTAGCGACCTGGGAACCCGACCATCAGTTTGAGACGCTGGTGGGCACCACCGGGCCAGTCCAGGATGGCGTGCTTCAGGGCGATCTGGTCATCCAGGGTAGCGGCGACCCGCTGTTTGTGTGGGAGGAGGCGATCGCTCTTGGAAATACCCTTAACCAATTGGGTGTGAGCCGGGTCACGGGCAATCTGGTGATCGTCGGTGAGTTTGGCATGAACTTTGAGGGCGATCCCCAGAAGGCGGGAGCGCTGCTGCGGCAGGGGCTAAACGCCGATTTGTGGACTGCAGAGGCAACCCAGCAGCACGCACAAATGCCTCCCTCAACCTCAAAGCCACGAGTGGCGATCGCTGGAACCGTCCAGGTTTTCCCCTCCCCGCCTGCCTTTACGCCCCTGATCCGCCATCAGTCTCTGCCGCTGACGCAGATTTTGAAGGCGATGAATATTTTCAGCAATAACTTTATTGCAGATTCGCTGGCTGAGGAATTAGGCGGAGGGAACGCGATCGCCCGTAAAGCCGCTGAAATTACCGGGATTCCCCAGGCAGAGATTCAACTGGTGAATGGTTCAGGTCTGGGCATGGGAAACCGCATTTCACCCCGTGCGGTGGTGGCAATGCTGAAGGCGTTGCAGGAACAGCTTCAGGGACATGACCTGAACGTGGCCGACCTGTTTCCGGTGATGGGACGTGAACGGGGTACCTTGCGCGATCGCCAAATTGCCCCCGGCACACCGCTGAAAACTGGGACATTAGATGAGGTGAGTTCCCTTGCAGGTGTACTGCCAACGCGTGATCGGGGTCTGGTCTGGTTTTCAATCATGGATATTGGCACAGCAGACTTGACACAGTTGCACAATCGTCAGGACATCTTCCTTCAGGCCATGACCCAGCAGTGGGGCGTGGCCAGTCCAGTGCCGCCTGCGCTCCAACCAAGCGATCGATTAAAGAGCTACCAGGAGGTGTTGGGAGATCCAGCGAGGAATCAGGTCGTGCGCCCTTAAGAAATACTGGACTTTCGACTAAATTGCGCCGATTTTCCCTGAAACGCTGACGGAGTGAGCGTTTCAGGGAAAATCGGCGCTAAAGTCAAATATGCCGCGAAACACCCTCTCAGAGGGCGTTTCGCGGCATTGTAGAAAAATATAGTCAAAACTCCAGGAAATATAGCGGGAACCGCTATTCTCCCAAGAAACTTGAGCAGATGTCGTGATAAGAGTGGCGATTGTAGCCATAGACGCGACAGTTGTGTTTCTAGCACTCTAAACGAACGGTACGCTGTTCCTTAAAGGCTGACATCTTGCACCTTGCCCAAAGAAAACCCAAAACCCCGATTCTCCGCCGCGAAGCGGCGGAGAATCGGGGTTTTGGGTTCTGGTGCAAGATGTCAGTATCGTTACTCTTTATAAGAGAGTACTCGGAACGATTGATCGATTCGTCAATGCATCTTCGCAATAGGTTTCTAAAAACGATGTCCGATACCCGGATTTTGTCCACAGGACTGGAAAGAAACTTTCGTCCATTTCCGTATCACTAAATCGCTTATAGCGACCGTAAATATAGCCTGGTTTGTTTGTGGGATGAAATTTTGCATTGGATGGAACGGTGTGCAGCCCGATGCTGTGGAACATCCCTTCGGTGCGGGTTGTCTTGCAAAGGCCGTGCCAGGTGCGTCCGTGGTGAAATGCACAGCCGCCAGGGGGGACTTCCACCAGCACGAGTTCCGGTTCTTCTACACCTGCTTTTTCGGCAGCTTGCAGCATCGCCCAGCGATAGTCTTTGGTAGGTGCATGAAATTCTCCTGCTACATTCACCAAATCCCACTTGTGTGAGCCTCTGGCGTAGATCAGCGTGCCATCGGCGGCAGTGGCGTTGTCCAGGGCAATCCAGCAGGTCATCATTTGGGGTGGGTCAAGATAGTCGATGTAGGCCCCGTCCTGATGCATGGCGATCGCACTGGCCAGTGGCGGTTTCAGCCACATACTGTCCTGCCCGATGCGTGCGCCTTCCCATCCGGCTAATGTTGCTGTTAGTCGTCCAATTTCTGCGGAGAGCACCAGGCTGGCAATGGTCAGGTCGCACTTCCAGGCATTGCAGATTTCTCGCGTCACATCAGGCAAACTCAATCCCGGTCGCCAGTACCATTCATCGGGATAAATCCCCGTCTCAAATTCGCCGTAAAATAGTCGCTCAATTCGCTTGCCCAACCGTTCTGGCAACTCTGGTGGCAGGAAATTTTCTAGAATTAGAAAACCATCGTCGTGAAACTGCTGGATCTGTGCCTTGGTCAACTCAACGGGTTGGTATGCCATAGTCGCAGTGAGGTCGGAGGGAATGGCGATCGAGTAACAATTAACTTGTTATGATAAGTCACCCGAAAATGCAAGGTGTATTTGGGGTTACGTTTGCAGAGGGCGATCGCAGCAGTGCAGTCGATCACTGTAGACCCCTAAGGACGGTTTCGCCCATCCTCCAGATGGAACAGCACTTGGAGGGTGACATTTCAGCGCTACCGACTTCAGTAACTGGACTTGTGACTAAATTGCGCCGATTTTTCCTGAAACGCTGACTCGGTAAGCGTTTCAAGGAAAATCGGCGCTAAAACCAAATATTCCGCGAAACGCCCTCTTAGAGAGCGTTTCGCGGCATTGTAGAAAAAGTAGTCAAAACTCCAGTTAAGTCAGTTGGCGTGGGAAAAGTCGAAACCCCAAAAACTGTTTCACCCTGAGCGAAGTCGGAGGGCGGAACAGCTTTTGGGGTTTCAAGCTGAATCGCGCCTACCTACTGAATTTCTATGATCAGGTGAAATTAAATTACAAAGCAAGCTGCATCTGGGAGAGTTTCTATACAATCCCTGATTAGGGCTAAGGACTCGTGTCGAATGCTCCCCTGATCTGGATGCTGTCTTATCTGGTCGAAACAGTTGGCTTTATTCAAGATTCATTCGGAGATACAGCATATGCATTTGTTAACCTGGTTCAAACAATCCAAACTCAGGCTCCCAGCACTACTCACCCTTGCCTCCCTGGGGACGGCCTTGACGGGGCTATTAGCGACAGCCACTGTTGCTCAGACCCCTAATGTTATCCGTACGCAAACTTTCACCTCTCGCACAATTGACAGTCGCCTGGGAACGATCAACCTCAGCCCGTTACCAAGCCCTGTGTTTGTCTACAACAAAATTCGTCCAACCAGTGTTTTGCGTGTGACCTATCAGGACACTGTTGCCAACCGGGGGCCGGGAGCGTCAACCTGTGTCTATCAAGTGCGGGTTAATAATCTCCCCAGCATTCCGGCGCAAACCTTCAGCACTCCCATTTTGGTCGTTTCCAATCTCACAAACACCAGTCTCAGTTCGACAGGTATATTTCGAGGACTTCCAGCAGGCCCTGTGCGAATCAACATCTGGCAGCGTCAGGTTGGAGCTACGCAGTGTATTCGTAATTCCGGTGGGTTTGTCACGACCATCATTGTTGAGGAATTTCTCCCCTTCTAAGTATTGGGCTTGTGACTAAATTGCGCTGATTTTCCTGAAACGATGACTCAGTCAGCGTTTCAGGAAAATCAGCGCTAAAGTTAAGTTCGTCGCGAAACGCTCTCGCAGAGAGCGTTTCGCGGCGTTATGGGGAAAATAGTCAAAACTCCAGTAACTATCGCCCCATCACAAAATCTCTGGAGAATCTTGAGCAAACTGAGAATTTCTGCTTTACTGCAAGCAACCACTTGTTATATCAACCGGAGGATGCGTTAGGGCAGGGTGCAGGGGGGAACCCCTGGCTGGGGACGGAGTCTCACATCCCCCATTCTGACCATCCCGGCGGTTGCTCTGTGATCAGTTGGTAATTCTCATGGGTTAATCCGTTCTGTGGCTTCTGTCTGGCAGTCGCACCCTGGGTTAGCGGCAGTCTTTCTACTCCTTCAATCCCCATCTATGACACCCTACTTCTCGACAGTTGAGGCCGGTATTTTGCATATCGTCGCCAGCGATTTTGATGCTCGCCCGATGACTTACGTAACTGATGGTATGCGATCGGGCTATGAGCCAGAACTGGCGCGGCGGCTCTGTCAGAAGCTGAGGCTGGAACCCGTGTGGCACAACACACCGATGGAGCAGTTTTATCCTCAGATGCAGACGGGGCAGTTCGACGTAGTGTGGTTCAATCAGGCGATTACGCCAGAACGGCAGCAGTGGGTGACCTTTAGTCGGCCCTACGGTTTGTTTGATGAGGCGGTGCTGGTGAAGTTTGACAGTCCCGTGCGATCGGAGGAGGATCTTTTGGGTCTGCGAGTCGGGGGACTGGCCGATAGTACCAACCTGGCGCTGGCAGCTACCTTCCGGGGCGTGACCGTTGTGCCGTACCCCGGCAGCGATAAGGTATTGCCGGAGATGCTGGAGGCGCTGCGGAAGGGTGAAATTGATGCGCTAATTGACGATGAACTGGTACTGGTGGTGGCTGCGGAGGAGGATATGAGTCTGCGGCTGGCGTTCGATGTACCGACGCGGGTTCCCTTTGGAATTGGCGTGAACAAACAGAATCCGGCCTTGCACAGTGCAGTAGATGCAGCCCTGAATGAATTAATCGCCGACGGAACAGCGGCGCAACTCTGGGCGGAGTGGATTCCCTGGAAACCTTTCCCGTTTGAGAAGGAGATTGGGCAATTTGTAGTGGCAGACACAAAAGCCTGATAACACTTTGTACGAAAGTGATGGCACAAACCGGGTATGGGTCAATCATCTCCCAGTCCGGGACGGAATTCTCACAATTCATCGCAGGAGGGAGATCCAGTGACCGGAGTTCTGACGAGGGCGACGCTGACCGATCTGGAAGCCTACGTTTCCGTTGAAGAACGTGCCGAGCGGGTAAAACAGGTACGGGCCAAAATTGACGAATTGGGAATTCAATACATCTACTACCAGTTCATCTCGGTAACGGGGCGAATCGTGGGTAAAGGGGTGCCCGCAGACCACTGGGAAGCGATCGCCGAAAAAGGCATCCAGCTCGTCTACGGTTCGATGGCCAACCTGTTTGTCGATCGCCATCGTAACTATATTGGTTACGGCCCCGAAGCCGCCGAACTGGTTGCCATCCCCGACCCCGAAACCTTCTGTCAACTCCCCTGGGACAAACGCGTAGCCCGCGTCTACTGCACCTGCTTCCGCAACCGCGAAGAGGAGGAGAACCCCGGCGGCTACCTGACCGCTGACTGTCGGGGCAACCTGAAACGAATCCACGCCGAGTTTCAGACCGAACACGGTCTGCACCTGCGGCACGGTTGCGAACCGGAAATGATGTGGTTGAAGAAAGGCCCCGATGGTAAACCGGCAGGCGGTGTGACAAAACCCAATTGCTACCACATTGATCAGTTTGAAGAACTGCGACCCGTCTTTCTCAAGGTGATCGAATATAGTCGGGCAATGGGCCTGGATATGATCCAGGGCGATCATGAAGATGCACCGGGCCAACTGGAACTGAATTTTACGTTTGACGATGCCCTGCGGACGTGCGATCGCCTTACCACTTACCGACAAATCTGCGCCCAGGTCGCCCGCGAATTTAATCTTATTGCCTGCTTTATGTCGAAGCCCTTCATGGGGGTGTCTGCCTCCGGCTGTCACCATAACCTTTCCCTGTGGCGTGACGGCTCCAATACAGTGAAAACCTTCGGCATGAACGGCCTGCCGGGACTGGAAGACAACTTCTCCTACCGCACGGGGGGTGAGAATACCTTTATGCCGCCAGCGGAGGCCAGCGATCGCCGCATTCCCGGCCTTATTGGACTCTACGGGATTGGTGGCGTGATCGAACACCTGGGGGCGCTGACGGCGATCGGCTGTTCCACCGTCAACTCCTACCGCCGCCTGTGGGACACTGGACTCTGGGCACCCGTCTATGCCGACTGGGGCTATCAGAACCGCACCTGCGGTCTGCGCGTCTCTGCTCCCGGACGCTTCGAGTACCGAGCCGTGGATTCGATGGTAAATCCCTATCTGATGGCTGCCGCCCTCCTGAAAGCCTTCGACGACGGCATCAAGCGTCAGCTCGACCCCGGTGCACCAGAACAGCGCAACCTGTACGAAGCAATGGAGGCCGGGAAACAGGTAAAGAAACTCCCGATGTCTCTGGGAGAAGCACTGGACCGATTGGCCGACGATGAGGTGATCAAGTCCGCGATGCCGGGAGAGATGTATATGCTCTACAACTGGTACAAGCGCGATGAGTGGGAGAAGTTTCTGGCGACCACCAGCAGTTGGGACGTGGATATGTATCTGGATTGTCTGCCTTGAGCACTCGGAATTAAATCATCTGTTCACCGCAAAGGCGCAGAGATCGCAGAGGTCGTCCTCTGCGATCTCTGCGTCTTTGCGGTGAACCAAAATTCAGTTCCCCTTAGGATCGTGAACAAATTAACCTGTAATTGTGTTTGAGAGCTGATTGACTGACAAAACTCCTGAAACCCCAATTCCTGCGTAGGTTGGGTTAGCGACAGCGTAACCCAACATAACCGCTGCTGGTGTTGGGTTTCACGCTGTTCAACCCAACCTACGGTAAAATCTGTCAGTCAATCAGGTTTGAGAGAGGCGCGGCTTCGCTGCGCCTCTCTCAAACACAATTCGGTTTTATTTAATTTGCGCTCCTTAGGAGATTTCCGCAACAGAAGATACTCGTTGTGTGGGTGGTTCCCCCCGCTACGCAGGTAATTTCATTGCTGTTCCGGTGCTTTTCCGTGTTCCTCTAGAATTCTTCCACGTTGGAATTCAAGTGAATCGGGCTGGATCTCTTCGAGCAGCAGGGTGAATTGCCAGCGATCGCCAAAATCAAACAAATAAGTCATGGTTGTTCCCGGTTTCAGGGGCAGATCGCCGACTTCAACTTCATGCGTGAATTTACCCTCATGGTCATCAATGAAGGGGTGACAGACATTAATCGTGTGGCCGATTGTGTCCTTGTAGGTGAACATGTCCAGGTGATCGGAGTCAAAGTTCATGGATTCTCGGATGAGATCGCCCAGTCGTTCCAGGGTGAAGTGATGTGGCACGGCCAGCCGCCGCCAGATCTTGCCCAGCGTGACCTTGAAGATGTAGATTCCGGTTTGATTTTCGGGTGCCTTCTCGGCAGGCAAGTTCTGCTGCCATTCCGGGAAATAGGTCTGGAAGTAGGGCTGCAAATCGCCCCAGGGGTGTGTGAGATTGCTCTGGGCATCCCAGGCATCATCCTGATCGATATAGGCTTTGAGCAACGGCCTGACCATTGCTTCCCCCATCGGCAGTGATTGGATGCGTTTGACTCGCCAGCCTTTTCCAGCCTCTGGTTTGGCCGTGGAGATATTGACCCAACCAAACATCTGCATCAGAGCCAGATTATGCAGACCCGGCCAGTAGTTGAGCCTGCTTTGCTCAGCGTAGCTTTTGTAGGTTGGGGATGTTGAGATGAGATGGGGCCAGGTTTGCAGTACTCTTGATCCTTCGCTGAAGGGATTGCGTTCTTCTCCCAACAGTTCTGGAATGCCCCTGATGATCCAGGCTTCAAGCAAAGTAAAGTATTTCTCGGTCGGGTTGAGCCGCTGCCATGCCGCATATTTCGCCGGGTTGCGTTTCAAGCAGGCAGACTTACCACTGGTTCTAATTTCAGCCAGTCCCGTCACCCGCAGCAGCAGGTATAGGCCGTGAATGTTGGGGTAAGACCGCTGTACTGGACGCTGGAAGGCAGTTTGAATGGGATGGCTCAGTTGGGCATTCAGTTCAACTACGGTTTTTGCCGCAATGTGTTGCAGTTTGCCGCTCACGGGGAATTCCCGATCGCCCATTGCCTCCAAGACAGCCTCAAAATCTCGAACAATTGTGCCAGGTTCTGTTTCGGTGATTGTTTGCTGCCGCAGCAGGAACACTTCCTCTTCTGACAGTTCAGCCTTTTGCTGTTCGACGACTCTGGACAGCACATTGGCCTGAAAATCCTGGATAAAGTCGCTGTTTCCGCCGGAGCTACGGGTTTCGTCCAGTATGACTTCGCCAGAGGCGATCAGGTGTTGAGCGATCGCCTCCACAAGCTGATTGGGATCGGACGGCAAATGCTCCAACCCCGGATACGTGCTAAACCCCAAACTTTGACTCAGCAGAGCCACAAATTCCGGGGGAACCCCCTCTGGAATCGGGTAGGCGGCCAGCGGGTTGTGGGGGACTGGCGTGTGGCCTGTCGGACTTTGTAACGCAGGGAAACCAGGGGGAGGTGCCCCTGTCTCCTGAAGCTGCTGGTTGTACTGCTGCTGAAAGGCTTGCAAACCCTCCTGGGTCGTCATGTCGAACCCGGCGTCCTGACCCAGCGTGAACAGCGACTTGGCCATGCCAAAGTTGCGGGGGTCGTTCATTGTGGCCTTGAAGCTGGGCTGGATTCGTCGGAGCAGGGTCAGGATAGCTTTGCTGTGACGCTGCTTGTACTGCCGCTGCAAAAATTCCCACAGGGCAATCAGTTCAGGAATGGCCGTGTCAGCTTCGTCCGTGTCAGTCAGACTCAGTTTGCGGGGAAACAGGTTCAGCAGGATTGTCTCTGCGTCCTGTTGCTTCATTTTGGGCAACGTCACCTCTAGATAGCGGTAGCCAAATTGAACGAAGGTGTCAACCCAACCACCAAAAGCGTTGGCTGTTTCGGGATGCGCTTTCAGGTACGTCTGCCCCTCCGGGGAATGCGCCAGGGTTTCGATCAGGGCGGGAATGTATTCCGCTTCCAGGATGTCAAGAGCCTGATCAAAATCCGAAATCTTATCCAGTTGATTGAAATGAAAAGTCATCCGCTTCTTCCAGGGGAGCAAAAGGGACTGTTTACAGTTACTCAAATAGAAAATATGATGCTGATTATCCTACTTTGACAGCATCCTCCTCAGGTTAAGATCTTGCTCAATCTTCAGAACTGATTTGTAAAGTAATGCTTAAACACCAGAAGCTTCATCACTCGGGTGCATCTCACTTTTGCAAATTTCTAAACCCAGTTTTGCGAGTAGCGCGGGCTTCGCCCGCGCTACTCGCAAAACTGGGATACACCCAATTGATGT
>CAZVXA010000065.1:0-11435 GCA_964630955.1 uncultured bacterium
TCCCTTTTGGCAACCCCTCTCTCCCTCCACTACCAGCGGTTTTTGAGAAGTTACTAAAGCCATGCTTACATCAGGCTCATAAGTATCGACACCTGGATAGAAACAGTAGGTAAATGAATGACCGGGTTCTAAAAGTAAAACTCCTCCACCTGAAAGATGGTGAACTAATGGGCTACGTGGCTTCCATGACCAGTACCATTGGGCATAGAAGCTACGAGCTACTAATTTTGCGCTACTCCATGCAGCAGGAGGATTGGTTAGACATTTTTTTAGAAACCTGCCAAGATTCATATATCTATCTCCTCACGAAGCAATAAAGACCACAGCTATATTTTGCATTGATCAAATCTGTTGGCAGAATTTCTTGACAGAAGTTCCCAGCATCATCAACTGCCTTAAATTCACTTAAATCTAATTCATTTAGGATATTAATGGGCTTTTCAGGATGCCAGATACGTTGGGCATTAAAACAAACACGATCAAGCCCAATCGGCATACTAAACAGTAGCTGACCTCCTGGAGCTAGAACTCTCATTAACTCGTGGAGTGCTTTTGTAGTGCCCTCCGGATCAAGAGAGTCGCTATAACGGCCTAGCCCGATATGCTCTGCGACGTGCAAGCAAGAGAGTGAGGAAATACTTTGATCAGGAACAGGTAGATTCAAAATGCTTCCTTGCCGGAATTGAAAGCGAGGAAGTTGAAAATTTGGAAGACGAATGTCCCAGGAAATGACTGGGCAGATTGCTGTTGCCTGTCCTACAAAACCATCAAACCGAGAACCCACGTCATGGTGTTCCGCTGGCTTAAACTCTGCCAGTTTATTAAGTGCCCAGATATCTTGATAGAAGTAGTGACCACCTCCTGATTGCGTATTGGCTTCTCGATCGAATAAGCAAGGAGCTAGTTCATCAAAACTCGCTTCTCCTCCCATTGCCACAAATTGCTGGCGTTCCTGCCAAAAGCGTTGATATAAACTGGGTAGTTTTGAAAGTTGATTTTGGCGACTATAGCGTAATGGCTGAACCAGTCGCCAAGTGCCGCGCAACAGTTGACGGGTTGAAATCATTGTTTTGCTATTGCTCGGTAGAAAGTTTCTATTCCCTTTTCGTAGGAGAAGTACATAGAACCTGTTTCCAGAGCAGTTTGAGCAAGATGTTGCCTGTATTTCGGGTCTTTGGATAATCGCTCAATTGCAGACGACAGTGTTTCCAAATTGCTCTCCTCGACGACTTCTGCAACACCAGGATTGTCTTTTGCCCAGCGAATCGCAGAACAGTAAGCAGGTCCCCAGATGAGTAGGGGGACTCCTGCAATTGTGTAGTCTGTGAGCTTGCTAGGGAAACTCATTTCCATATTCGGGCGATCGCTTGCTTCAAAACTCATTGGTACGAATAGCACATCTGCTTGCTCTCTAAGGGTTTCGATCAACTGATGGGACGGAATTAACGAGCGGATGGTAACATTGGGCCTGTTCAAACCAATTTGTTGCACAGCTGCCTCAGTTAAAGGTGAGTACACAATCAGCTGATGGCCGAATGGCTCTAAAGCTGATGCAAGACTAACAAGACTTTGAACATAGCCTTGACTGTTGACTGATCCGGCGTAGACAAAATTTAGAGAAAATTTCTGATGCCATAATCTGGTTGGTAGACAGTTGAGTGATGGCGCATCTGCTGCTCGTAGTGGATATAGAATCTTTCCTTCTATACCGTAGTGCTTTTGGTAAAACTGCATCATGTAGGGGGAGATACATAGGTGTGATTGTGCTTGTCTGTAGACCCTACCAAAAATTTGAATGACCCAATTTCTCAATCCCGGTAGAACTGGAATATAGGAAGGCCAATCGTCATGAATGATGAGATGAAGTGGGACTTGATACTTTTCTGCTATTGCTGCCGCAGTGAGCCAAGAGAAACCATGTGCAACAGTCAAAATTGCATCAGGTTGAAAAGTAGAAACTGTTTTGGTCAACTGAGTCGATCGACAAGCTGCTGTAAGTATAAGATATGATGTATAGGAAAAATGAAAGCGGCTATGGAGCAATCGTTTTATCCCAAAAGAAAAGTTATAATATCTGACATTGTGTAGCCGTCTTTCAGGTTGAGTAGGCAAAATGCTATTCTCAACAATACACAACTTGTTGCTTGGATAATCCTGTAGTAGGCGATAGAGTAATGTAGCCCCTGCTAATGTGGATTCTATAGGAACATCGCCAATATATAGCAGAGAAGGTAAACTGCGTGGGTGCATAAATTGACTTGAATTTATAGGTAACAATAACGTAATCCTCTGACGCTCAAAAGAGGAGTGACAAAAGTTAATCCTCTACGTTTTTAATAAATTCAATCAGTCTAAGATAACAGTCCAAATAGTTTTAATCCGCCAACGTAGAATGCGGGTTATGTTCCTTTCAATGGGAGTAAATCTAACAGGGAAATGTGAACTTCAGTCTCCGTTTCTAAAGCTGTTCAGAGGATGACAAGAAGATTCTTTCTTCTTGAAATTCTAGTAATCTTTTAGTAGGTGCTGCTTTCGGTGGTCGGTACTTGCTAAAGAATTACGTTTGAGCCTTAGTGAAAAATTTCGTTTAAAGCTTTCTGTCGTCCTCTTTTTGCGGCTGTCTGGAACCGTTTCTCTCTTGGTGACATCTTTATAAAACGATAGTAATCTAATAGTTTCTGTTCCCAAGTGCGATGTGGCTGATGAACCTCTCCTTCTCGAAGATAGAAAAGATGTGTACCAGAATAGTTCATTGATTCAATCAAGCGAAGCAAGTATTCTTCCTGAAGCCGAAATTCTGGAATCAAATGGGTAAGCTTCAAGCTGGTAAACTGTCCTGTTCCTAGCCCAATATCATGGGCAGTGAGGGCTAGGTCGGTGTCTCCGCAGGATGTCAAAAGATTGCCCTTGCGATCTAAAGATCTACGTTCGTGAGCTTGAAGAACTTGGCAAGAATACTCTTTAGCAACAATTCTGCGTACACACAATCCTGCACCACAAGGAGTAGAACTATGATGACTAAAATTAGACCATTGCTCTTGATCAAATTCTCGAATTGCTAGTATACCCCAGTAAGGCTTCGTCCATAAAGGTGGTTCAATCTCAAATTCTGGCCTAATTTGTCCTCCCCAAGCTCCAATAAATGGGTATTTTCGGCTTATTTCATTCACGGCTTCTAAATAGTCGGCATCCAAAATATTGTCATCATCTACAAAGATTAAAACGTCAGCTTGTGATTCACTAACTCCTCTAAGACGGGCAGATGTTAAGCCTAGCTGGTTTTCGCGTATGTGACGTGCATTTCTATGCCAGCTTAGATCAAAATGATCTTCTAGCGGGTGATCGCAAGCATTATCAATCAGTAAAAGTTCCCAAGTAGAACGTTGCAGAGTTTGCTGCTTGAGAGCGTCTAAGACCCTTTGGAGGTAGGCAAAACATGGATTGTGTGCGCAAATTATAATGCTTAGCACTGGTTGCATAATTGAATCAGAAGTGTCTTTGTAGTTTTTTAAGCAATCCCTTAAAGGGTACATTTAGGTACCATTTGATCGACATTACTCCATTTTCTATTTGATTAATCTTCTCAGAGGTTGCTTTGATGATGAACCCATGTGAAATGTGCGGAAGTAGATCTGGGTGTATGACAGCTTTAATTCGTTCTTCGGCTCCAGCAGCAACTGGGTCACGTTTAGCAATAAAGATATTTTGCCGATACCAAGGCTCAATGTCTGCAATGTTCCAAATATGCCAACGTATGTCATCAGAGCAAACAAAACCCTCTTGATTAAATAGGTTTTGCCAATAGACTGGCCATTGACAGTTTACATGGTGTTGCCCAGGTTGATCTGGAGGCGCTGCGGAAAAAACGACAATGTCTGCATGATTAGTCAATGATTTTATAAGATTTTTTGCAAATTGTTCATCTAGATGCTCAGCAACTTCGAGGCATAATGCTACGTCAAATCGGCGGCTTAGTAACCATGAGGTGGTTAGATTTTGTTGCTTAAACAACTCAGGCGGAATGAGAAGCTGCTCCTTTTGTATTGCCACTCCATCCACTCCAAAAACATCTGAAATTCCGGAGTCAATAGCAGCCTTTAACCAAGTGCCAAGCCCGCAGCCAACATCAAGAATACTGCCTGGTTTGAAGTCAGAAAAAATATAAGGCAAAGCAGTACGTGGACCGCTTTGAGTGTGCATATTCTTCTCGTGATTGTAGTTAACACTCACTGTCATCAATGCTATGCCTCCTAACGGAAGTAGAACTCTTTTCCAAAAAGCAAACGCCCTCTAAATTCTGAATGCGCTCTGTTGCTGAATGACGGCTCAAAAAATCATGTAGAGCACGACTACATCCATCCCAAGCATAATAGTCATCTAGTATAATTAGCCCGCCAACTGCAACTTGATCAAACAGAGATTCGAGGCAGATTGTTGTTGAATCGTACCAATCTGCATCTAATCGAAGAAGTGCGATTGGAGAAGAGATGAAGTTAGGTAAGGTTTGGTCAAACCAACCTTTAATCAGATGAAAAGAACTGACTTTGGCGAGTCTCATTGCATTCTCTGCGAACTCAGGCTCAGCCGTACAATTATTAAAGTAGTTTGAGGAATTGGTGTCTTTCTGCCAGGATAGAGCTGCTTCACCGTCGATATCTTGCGCAGGTGGTAAGCCCTCAAAACTGTCCAATAGATAGTAATCGCGCTCGTTCCCCAGAAGAGAAGCAATACCTGCAATCATTCCACCACGCCATACTCCACATTCAACAACGCATCCGGGAATATGGCGAACCCTTTCAGCTAGTCGAAGGTTATTTTCATAAGCCGGAAAGGGAATCATCGTCAAGTCTTGAAACTGATCATAGACCTTTTGGTATTTCCGTGAATGACGCCATCTGCCAATAGCAATTCGAACCGTAGAATATAGACTTACCATATGCAAGAAACAGAATCTTCTAGTAATCTGTAGTCGTAGCAACACTCTGGCACAATGTAGCCGTGGTTTTTCGTGTGAGGGAAAGTTCTTCCAGGTGTGGGAGAATCATTTACATCAAAAATTACTGCCTCCGAAATCTGATCTAGCGTTTCTGTATTATGAGTGCCAACCCAAATTGACGTTAAGTATCGCCCAGGAATCAACGGAGGTAGTTTTATTGATAGATTTATGAGGTGAGGGGCTTGATTATATTTAATAAATCCCTCTATTTTAGGTAATGCTTGCATGACTCCAACGCTCGCTGAATCGAGGATATCCACTGCCAGGAAAGCAGGTTGGTGTCTTTGCTTTGATTCTAGAACGATATCTATTTCGAGCTGAAGATTGGGTTGCTCTCCTTTTAATTGTGATGCAACTTTGGCAATAGAGAGCGGAGTGTTTTTTTTACTGGAAGGTCTAACCCAAATATTTCCCTTCTCTTGTCCGTGAGACAACTCATACGCATCAATGCAGACTTCTTTGCTGTCATCGCATACAATGCTGCCTTTATTCAACATGATTGCTCTTGTACATAGAGCATGAATAGCAGCTATGTTGTGGCTAACGAAAAGAACTGTACGGCCTTGTTGAGATACTTCTCCCATCTTCCCCAAGCATTTCTTCTGGAACTGCGCATCCCCTACCGCCAGCACCTCATCCACTACCAAAATCTCCGGCTCCAGATGCGCCGCCACCGCGAATGCCAGTCTCACATACATCCCCGACGAATACCGCTTCACCGGAGTATCCAGAAACTTCTCCACCTCTGCAAACGCCACGATCTCATCAAACTTGCGGCGAATCTCCACCCGGCTCATCCCCAGGATCGCCCCATTCAAAAAGATATTCTCCCGACCCGTTAGCTCCGGATGAAACCCCGTGCCCACCTCCAGCAGGCTGGCCACCCGGCCCTTCACCCGAATCGAACCCGTCGTCGGTTCCGTAATCCGGCTCAGAAGCTTCAGCAGCGTCGATTTCCCGGCTCCATTGCGGCCAATAATGCCGACGCGATCGCCCTGCTTAATTTCAAACGACACGTCCTTCAGCGCCCAAAACTCCTCGGTCGCCTCCTGGGCCTGTGCTCCAGTTCTTTTGAACAGTCCCTTTGCACGGTTGGCGATCACATCCCGCAGCGCCGTATAGCGCTCCTGCTTCTGGTGGCCGATGATGTACTTCTTCCCCAGATTCTCAACCCGAATCACCGTATCAGACATGCGTACTCAATGAGAAGGAACTACAACAAAAATAGGGGTTTTGCGATCGCCCACTGGCCACCCAAAACACCCATTGTGAACGAACCGGACAAACTTTAATCGTCAGGCTTCGTGCGATCGCCCCACAGTTAATTGTTTAAGCCAGGTTCATTAGAAAAGATTCAACATCCTGCGGTAATAGAACCTGTAATTGTTGAGCTAACGCTAAATTGATGTTGAGCTGCGTTACCTCAATTTCCGCCCCATATCCATGACGAACAAAATGGCGAAAGCCTCGCAGACGATTCATCACATCAAAGGTGGCTTCAGACAATAGAGCGGGCCGCAATCCTTGCACAGGTTGACTGAGGCGCAACAGCAATACCCGGTGCCAATCAGCACCAGTCACCGAGTTTTCAAAAGCTTTGGCAACCAGCTTGAGTAAATCCTCCGCTGCACAATAGAGATTATGAACCTGATAGGCGACACTATCTAGCTGGGCTGGAGTATCCAGTCCCATCTCAACTCGGCTCTGCAAACGCTCATACACTCGTTCGATCAAACGGAGTTGAGCTTTCAACTCCGCAGCTAATCCGGCAAGCTGTTCGCTTTCCATACCACTCCCGTTTGCCGAATCTTATCTACAAAGTGACATTGATCCAGCGGAACCAGATCGACATCCCGATCAAGATGCGTTGAGAGATAACTGATAAGGCCAAACGGATCCCCATGCTTCAAGGAATCCACTGCTAGATCGAGATCGGAGGACTGGGAAAATCTTCCTGGTTGGGTCATAGAACCAAACAAATACCCCTGTTCAATACCAAATTTTCTCGCATTCTGCTCAAGCCATGATTGCGCCTTCTGTAAAAGCTGTTGGCGATTGGCTTCATCCAGAATCTTCTGTTGAGCAAGTTTCTGGTCTAGCAGAGGGGTTGGGAAATGAACTGCCATAATATTAGGCGTCAGTAGATCTGACATTATTCTAGCGCGATCGCCCCATTCAAAAAGATATTCTCCCGACCCGTTAGCTCCGGATGAAACCCCGTGCCCACCTCCAGCAGGCTGGCCACCCGGCCCTTCACCCGAATCGAACCCGTCGTCGGTTCCGTAATCCGGCTCAGAAGCTTCAGCAGCGTCGATTTCCCGGCTCCATTGCGGCCAATAATGCCGACGCGATCGCCCTGCTTAATTTCAAACGACACGTCCTTCAGCGCCCAAAACTCCTCGGTCGCCTCCTGGGCCTGTGCTCCAGTTCTTTTGAACAGTCCCTTTGCACGGTTGGCGATCACATCCCGCAGCGCCGTATAGCGCTCCTGCTTCTGGTGGCCGATGATGTACTTCTTCCCCAGATTTTCAACCCGAATCACCGTATCAGACATACGTAATCAGTTAGAAGAACCTTAAAAAAAATGAGTAAGTGGGTCATTACTTTAGTGCGGACAGTTTTTTGAAACCCCTTGATTTTGCGTTGCTTCGCGCACGCAAAATCAAGGGGTTTCAAAAAACTGTCCAGAGTATTGTCGTTAGAGACTTTTAATAAAATCCCAGTTTTCGACTGGCGCGGCTTCGCCGCGCCAGACGAAAACTGGGATTGCACTGGGATTTTATTTTATGGCAAGTCCCTTGCTTCCGCAGAGGCAGTGGGCACAGCCAGATCAACAGGTTCCTTCATCTGCTGCTGAGCAATGACTTCCGTCAGGTAATCTGCAACCGCTACATGGCCTGAGACCAGCCAGTGCTTGTTGCGAGGCTGGTATGGACAATCTGCCGTTGTCTTCAGGGCAGGCCGCAGATCATGGTAAGGAATACCCAGCTCAGCGGTGATTTCCTGGGTCATCCGCTGGGGTAGTTCCATATCATATTTGCGGGTGTCTGATAGGTCAACGTTCTTGGGATAGTAGGGGAGCTGGTTGGGCTGACACACCTGAATCGAAGCGGGCACCATCGGCACCATCACCGCTGCCCCAATCTGATCAGCCACCTGTTTGATCTCGGCTAACCGTACAGCGGCTTTCTGGCGTGCTTCCAGGAGGCCCGGACGATTCCGCTCAAACATGTAAAACTTGCCGAAGAAGTAGCCCTGGGGAGGCGCAGGTTTCCCCCTCAGTCGGGCTGACCAGTAATCCACAAAATTCAGCTTGATGAATCGCCGCAGGTGGGAGAAGTCGGCAACAAATCGCCAATCATTCTGATCCAGCAGTTGAAACCCAATGGACTGTTGAAACTCCTGATCAGTCACCGTCACGTCGTGGTACTCGTTCACGAAGTACTCCACCAGGATCAGGTCAGGACGGAAGCGGGGTGCAAATTCCTTCACCACAGCAGCGTGCTGATTTGGCCCGTAGCCCGTCATGCCAAAGTTCAACACTTCCACCTTGCGTTCGGGGAAACGTTTTGACAGGCGGCTCTCCAGCAAACGCGCCCAGGACTGATTGGTATCTACACCCTCGGCACTGGTAAAGGCATCCCCCGTCACCAGAATTCTCAGGCTCTGGGGCGATTTCTGCTCGGGGTACTCTGACCCGGGAAATCCCAGCGAGTTGGCCGTCACCTTGTAGTCGTAGCTCTCCCAGCGCAGATGAGTCGTCTGCGACGGCTTCAAATACCAGCCAAAGGTGTCGTGGATCGCCAGCGAAGGTCTTTCTCCCCAGCCATTCACCTCCTGGGGTGCCATCTGCCGCACCAGCAGCTCACCGCCCACCAGCAGCGCCAGTACACCAAGGGCGATCGCCCCCAACCCACGCACCGTCCGCCGCACTCCCGACTGAGCCACTCGCCGCTTGAGCTGCAGCACCACCCAGTCCACCGCTTTTTCCAGAGCGATCGCCAGAACCACCGACACCACAACCGCAGCAATCCCGCCCCCGATCGCTCGTCCGCCTGTACTTCCCTTGGGCACCAGTCGATTCACAATGGGGTGATGCACCAGGAATAGCGAGTAGGAGTGCAGCCCCAGCCAGCGCAGGGGTGCATTCAGCACCGTCATCCGGCTTCGGATACCGCCAAATCCCGCATATAGCCCAACGAAGACACAGGTTCCCAGCAGAAAAGGGGCAACGGTCATACCGGCCAGCGTCAGCGCCAGGGCCAGCGCGATGGGGTACAGCGTCAGGGCCAGCAGGAGGGTGGAGGGCGATCGCAGTCGTTTGTCCGTCAGCAGGGGATAGCGCTCCAGCCACACTGCGAGGGCCATGCCAAAAGCAAATTCGGGCAGACGAGTGATGAAAATTGTGCCTCTAGCCCAGGCATCCAGGTATTGGTCAAAGTGAGCATCCAGCATCGCCAGCCCCAGCCCCCGAACGGCAAAGGAGATACCCAGCGCGACCAGGAGGAATCGGGCTGCGCCAAGACGACAGAGCGATCGCCACAGCAGCGGAAACACCAGGTAAAGCTGGAGCAGCAGCCCAACAAACCACCAGGAGGGTGAGAAATAGTAGATTAAGTCTTTGGTGATGCGAATGCCTGCAAAACTGAGATAGAAATTGGGGTCAATCGGCGATAGCCCTTTACCCCAAAAAAACCAGGTCAGCAGAAACAGAATGTGAACGCCCCACCACATCGGATAGATCCGCCCCAATCGCCGGATGTAGAACTTACCCAGCGGAAACTGGCCTCCTCCGTAGCGCCTGAGCGTACTGTGAACCAATCCAAAGCCACTCACAATCAGAAAAAGCTGTACCCCCTGGTCCCCCATCCAGCCGACATAGCGCACCAGGTTCACAGGCAGATCTGCGAGACCGTAGCCCGTCAGGGGAGCGAGTTGGGCAAGGCGATCGCCAAACGCAGGCCAATCGCTAAAAGGATTTGAGATCAGCGGATAGCCAAACACCCGCTCCACTACATGAAGCAGAAATATCCAGCAGAGAGCAGTACCTTTGATGAAATCAATCCAGACAGTCGAACGTTTTTGAAGCTGAGCTTCAAGCTGCAATGCACGAGTAAAAAACATAGGTTGTTGGAATCAGGGGAGCAATCAGTCAGACCAGAAGCTGATGTTTATAAGCCGAACCAGTTCTCAATCAACAAATCGTTTCCAGCAACCTATCAACTGGACGTAAATTTCGCTCTTTACTTTTGTTGGGTGGGCATGGAAGAATTCAAAACGCCAAAAGCTGTGCTGACCGCTGCACGGGTGGCACAGCTTTTGGCGTTCCAAGCTGATCGCGCTTACCCACTTATGACATCGATGCAGAAGGCTGCACTTTCGTTTCCATCACGGGCAGGCGACGGACTTCGGTCAGCAGTCTGGCGTGTTCGCCACATGGGAGAATCGTGAATTCTTTCGCCATGATGTCGATCGCCTTACCCAGCACATTCAGTTTTTTGTGGGCGGGTAGACTCATACCGGGGAAGAACGCCAGTTCTTTCACGTCTTCTGCCCCCAAAAAATCCAGTGGGTGCAGCAGCAGAGAAGGCTGAACGCCCGTCAGCTTGCACATCCACATGGCACACCGGAAGTAGAACAGGGCGATCGCCGGGGAATACACGCTGAGGTACAGGATGTAGCTGAAGTGAATGGGAACTTTGACAATCGGCATTGTCGTCACCGGGATTTCCGGCAGCGTCCCCTCCTCAATTCGCCACTGGTAGGGCTTCAACGGCTGGAAACCGTCCTTAAAGCCGCCAAACAGCGCCTTACGCTTCTCCCGCTCCTCAGGAGTGAGGTTGCTGGTCATGAAGTAATAGGCCCGCGCCAGTGGCCCCAGATAGGTGGGGAAGGTGGAGCAGTCGTAGCGGTAGCCGCGCCGGATCAGCACCCGCAGCACTGAGGGCGAGAAGCTATATCCTGGCCCCCGGAAACCAATGGGGTGAACGCCCGTCGCCGCCTCAATCGCCTCCTCCGCCATCACAATTTCCCGCTCAATCTCTGGCTCTGAATAAAGGTGCAGCCACGACTCATGGTGAAACGAGTGGTTGCCGATTTCATGGCCTGCATCAGCGATCATCCGAATGGCGCGACGATTCTTCTCCTGCGCTGCATCCTGACCCACAATGAAGTAGGTGATTTTCAGGTTGCGATCGCGCAAAAAGTCGAGCGACCGGGGCACCATCAGATCCAGGTAGGAGGGCAGAGATTCCCACCCGGGGTCACCGTGGATCTTCATGTAGGACCACTGATTATCCAGGTCGAGGGAAAGGCTGGCAACAGGTTTCTTGCGTGCTTTCATAGTTAAGAGATCGATTGAAGAATTGAGGAAGACTGAGATTGCTCTAGTACAGCGAAACAAAATTTTGTCAGCGGTGAAGGGGTGATTCCCCCTTGA
>CAZVXA010000065.1:11535-30982 GCA_964630955.1 uncultured bacterium
CCCCCTTGATCTAACCCAAACATCAACTGCTATACACGTACATTCACAGCCGTCTGCCGCTGGTGGCTGAGCAGTTCCAGAGCCGCTTCTTCCGCCAGTTGCACCGTGTCATTGACGTTCAACGTACCGTTCACAATGTGAGCAGAGTTAATAATATGTACACCGGGAATCGACGTGTGCTTGGGCGGCAATTTCTGTGAGTAGTTGAGTGTCGAAATTGCCACCACATACTTCACCCGTGACACCTGGAAGCTCAACACATCACGGCGATCGAAGTGGGGATACATTCGTTCTAGTGCACTAATAAACGTTTCCTCCAGTTCCTCGTCCGACAGCTTAAATGCCGGATCTTCTGGCGTCACATACTTAGGCAAATAGACCAGACTGTTGCCGTTGAACTCCTTACGATCGACCAGCGACGACATTTCGATCACCCCGGTGAACGGCACCCAATCATCGGTGATATTAGTCACGTAATAGGGAGAGATCGGTTGCTTCAGCAGCATTGAGGCGCAGATGATGCCCTGGTACTGAATCCCGTTGAGGCGATCGCACTCCTCCTGCGTCAATTCAGGACACAACCTGGCAGCAATCGGTGCAGCCGTGGTCAACACCACCTGGTCAAACCGCTCCCGATGCCCATCAAAAAATTCAATGCTGACCTGCCCATTTTCCAGGGAGTAGACCTGACGCGCCGCCTGCCCCAGGCGCAGATCGACACCTTCCTCCTGTAGCACTTCCGCAAATCGATCCAGGAATCGGGCATAGCCTCCCGGCAGGTAGCCAAACAATTCTTTCTTCAAACCGGTGCGACGGGCCGCGTACAGACGGGCGATCGTCGTCCAGATAAAGGCTGCCGACGCTTTCTTATAGTTCTCTCCCAGTTTGGCCCGCAGTAGCGGTAGCCAGAACTTCTGGAAAGTACGTTTACCAGACCAGCGGATCAACCAGTCCGTCACCGGGATCTGCTCCAGCCGCCGCCAATCCTTGATCTTGGAGCCATAAATAATCGTCAGTCCCAGGCGCAGCTTGTCAATTAACCCCAGCGGCGGGAACTTGAGAAACTCCACCGAGTTCGACACGGAGTAGAGTTTGCCCCTGGCATATACGCCCGTCTTCGTCTCCACCCACTGCATGTCTTTGTCCAGGCCCAGCTCATCCAGCAGCGCCCGAATGCACAGATCCGACAGCAGCGTCACATGGTAGTGGCGATCCCACACGATATCGCCCAACTGCCAGACGCTGGCCAGCCCACCCAGATAGGAGGCGCTTTCAAACAGCGTCACCTGCTTGCCCTTTTGGGCCAGACGGTGCGCCAGGGTCATCCCCAGAACACCACCGCCAACGATCGCCCACTTTTCTGAGTTTGCTGACATGATTCAAACAAGTAAAGGTTAGGGTGATACAGCGCTTTGCAAGCATATGAGGTCAAAAGTTTTTGTTGAGCGCGGCTCTCAACAAAAACTTTGGTTCTATCTCAGCGCAAAGCGCTGTATCAAGTGTCAGGTTACACCTGACACCTGATATTCAAACCGGAGGCGTTAACTCCGTCACTTCCTGATTCCGCACTTCGTACTTGAGACCACAGGCAGAGCAGGTGACCTGTTCTTCAAATTCGCTGATGTCGGGGAAGCGCATCAGGAGTTGGCCGCACCGACAGACAGCGCCCACCGATTTAACAGGGTGGCCGATCACCAGGTGGAAGTCAGGAACCGACTTGGTGACCAGCGATCCCATACCGACCATGGCGAAGCGTCCGATGGACAGATCGTTGCCGATGGTACAGCCTGCGCCGATGGTGGCACCTTCACGCACCAGGGTGGGCAGGGTGTGCTCGTCGGGGTCGGAGGGACGGAGTTGCTTCAGGTCAACCGTGGTGGCTCTGGGGAAGCGATCGTTGGTAAAAATCGTGCCAGCGCTGATCATGACACCGTCTTCAATGGTGACGGCGTTGCAGATGTAGACGAAAGCGTTGATCTTGACCCGGTTGCCAATCTCTACGCCATAGGCGACGTAGGTCTTCTCACCGATAATACACTGTGCCCCAATCGTGGTGGAGTGACGGATGTGGACGTTATCCCACACCGAGGTGCCATCCCCAATTTTCACCCCCGCTTCCACCAGGGCAGTGGGATGAATGCGGGCGTTCATGCAGCTTTGCTCCCAGTGAGAATCGCAGACGCAATACGGTTAATCGGCGTCCAGCGGTTCTGGTTCAGCGAGGCATAGGCGGCTTCCACGACCTCGACGGAGGCGATCGCATCCTGGGCGGTAATCAACAGTTGCTCTTCTTTGCGAACGGTCTTCGAGAAGTTCTCAAGCTGGCTGCGGAAAGACTGTACTTTGTCGTAGCCCTTACCGAACACCACCCAGTCCTGGCTGGACGCCTGACGGTATTTCGACTCCTTCCAGCCCACGGAGATAGTGCCCAGGGAACCGTAGATCCGGATGTAGTAATCCAGCTCCTTGTTGATGCTCCAGGACAGGTCGATATTGCCCATGACACCACCTTCGCTCTTGGCGAAAATCCGCACCGTGTCTTCGACAGGCAATCCCTGAATGCGCTTGCCCTCAACCACCTGGACTTCAGCCAGAGGCCCCAGGAAGTAGCGCATGATGTCTACCGAGTGGGTGCCGTTGTCGATCAGCACGCCACCGCCGCTGATGGTGGGGTTGGAGTTCCAGCGGTTGGACATATCCACCCGCGAGGTAAAAGCGTTCTCGAACAGGACGATCTCGCCCAGGATGCCAGACGCAACGATGCTCTTTGCCTTCACCACATCCTGCGCATAGCGGAACTTAGAGGCCATCGTCATGATCACGCCTGCCTGCTTCGCAGCCTCATGCATTTCCCAGGCGCTCTTGCTGGTGATACTGAAAGGCTTCTCACAGAGAACGTGCTTCTGGCGCTCTATAAAGTAGAAGCCAATTTCGGGGTGGGTGACCGGAGGCGTACAGATGATAACTGCATCCAGGTCAATTCCCTCTGCCATCGCCTGGTAGGAGTCGAAGCTGAGGCACCTGGCCCGCTCCGCCATTGCCGTCGCTGCTTCAGGGCGAACATCGGCTACAGCCACCAGTTGAGCGTTCTCACAGGTTTCAAAAGCCTGGGCATAAGCCTGGGCAATGCCACCTGCTCCAATCAGGCCAAATCTAACCTTGTTATCAGTGTGTTCAGACATAGTTTTGTTGTTTCTGTAGAAGCGTGTTCAGGAACAATCGCAGACGATTACTGGGTCAATTGAGCGATCGCCATTTTGATGGAGCCAGCGATGTAGTTCACATGCTCATCGGTGTAGGCTTCGTTCCAGGGCAGCACCAGCACTTTTTCCAGACCTTCGAAGGTACCGGAAAAGTTGGCGGGGGAGTAGTCTACCGCTTCGGGACGAGCCAGGGTGAAGGGGAAGCGAGAGTTGCCGAAGGTGCGCTGCTCGGCAAACACTTCGCACTGGAATGCGGGCTTCTGGATATAGCGGGGTGCGGAGAAGATGCCTTTGTTCTCCTTCAGCCACTTGGCCAGACCGACAGCACCGTTGGGAATCACGTTACCGTCCACACGCAGGCAGTACTTCCAGTAAACGTGAACATCGTCAGCAGCAGCGTAGGGAGTTTCGATACCCACAATGCCCTGGAGCAGTTCAGTCAGCTTCTGGGCAGTGGCGCGACGGCGCTCCACCACACCATCCAGCTTGGGCAACTGGGCCACCGCAACCGCGCCTTGCAGTTCGCACATACGATAGTTCAGCGCCAGGAAGTAGTGGTCAGGCTTGGGATCACCATAGCCCCAGGCTTTGTTGATGAACAGGTTCATGCGGCGGGCGATCGCCTCATCGTTGGTCACCACAATGCCACCTTCACCTGTGGTGATGTGCTTGCCCTGCTGCAAGCTGAAACAGCCTACAGTGCCGAAGCTACCGACATACTTGCCCTTGTGAGCTGCCATAAATGCCTGGGCAGTGTCTTCAATCACGGGGATACCGCGAGAATTGGCCAGTTCCATGATCTCGGTCATGTTGCAGGGGTTGCCAAACAGGTGGGTGACAATGATGGCCCTGGTGCGATCGGTGATCACACGCTCGATCGTCTCAGCAGTCACATTCCAGGTTTTGGGATCGACATCGCAGAACCGGGGAATCGCACCCTGGTAGACGATGGGAGCCAGAGCACCCATGTCAGTAATGGACGTGGTGATAATTTCGTCGCCCGGTTCGGGGTTGATCGCTGCCACTGCGGTATGCACCGCCGCAGAACCAGAAGCACAGCCGTAGGCATACTTCACGCCCAGCATTTCAGCAAAGCGATTTTCCAGGGTCTTCACAAAATTGCCTTTCGTGCTGGTCAGCGTACCGCTGTTGATTGCCTCTGTCAGCAGGGCAATTTCCTCTGCTCCCAGAGTCCGTCCTGAAGCATCCTGATCCGAGGGAAGCGTCATCGTTGTGGTGGGAGCGGGAATCATGTTGACCATCGTTTTCTCCTAAATAAACTTGGCATTGCCAGCCGAATTAAACCTTCCGACCAGATATTTGCGTCTCTAGCCGAATCCAATTCATCAACCAACTTCCGAGAAACGGGTCGAGGCAACCCGTTAACTCATCGAGTACTAATGATCACGAATAAATTGGCTAACCTGGAATATTTTTTGATAGAAGCGCGGCTTAGCGGCACTTCTATCAAAAAATAATCGGTTTTATTTAATCCAAGATCCTGAGTACAGCAAAACGAAAGTTTGGTACGGGGTGAAGGAGCTTCGACAGCTCGCCGGCTCGCCCCCTCAGCTTGATCTCGGGCCGAAAACTGATCTCACACCGAAGTCCGATCGGTGGAACCCCTTCCTGGGAGCTTCGTCCCCAAACCCCCTGTTGCAAAACTGAGTGTTCGCAACACAAGTCAGGAATCTCGATCTCTACGATTATTCCGATAGACAGAGGTACCCAGGTAAAAAACTTCTTCGAAGTAGCGCTTGCTTTGGGCCGCCAGCACCCCCAGACTAAAGAGCTGGATGGAGAGCATCAGCAACATACCGCCAATGACAAAGGTGTGCGGATATCGCTGGAAAGCGAGCGCAATTGCATCAGTGGGATCGGGGAAAGGGGTTGTCGCCGCCAGTTCCCAGTACTTGTACCAGATATGAATCGCTGCCCAGGCATTAGAGTATATCGCCAGCAGAAAAAACACGAGGCTGGGAATGATAAAAAACATCACCGGGCGGAACACAAATCCATAGAAAAAGATATCCCACGTATGACGCAGAATCTTCATACTGGATTTGCGACGAGCCTTCGGCTGTGAAGCCTTCCGCACCTTATGGGTTTGCCAGTTCAGGTGCGCCGGGATCTCCTCCACTTTCTCGCCGATCATCATCGCTTTGTGGATAGCTTCAGGGTTGATTTCCATGCCCCGCGACCGGAAGTTCATCGTATCCAGAAATTCCGCATCGTAGACCCGAACCATGCCAGTGAAGGTCGCCACATTGCGTCGAGCCGCCACCGCCAGAAAGCGATTTGCCCAGACGCTGAGCCACTTTCTTAACCAGGGAACATTTGAGACCTTACCACCTTCCATATAAGGGGAGGCAACAACAATCTTGGCATTACTGCGGCGAATCTTCGTCAGCAAGCGCTCAATGTGTTCGGGGGCATAGCTGAGATCCAGATCGAGAGTGACCACGTAGTCGCCCTGAGCATACTCAAATCCGCTTCTGAGTGCCTGACCGAGACCCGCATTCACCTCATGATGAACGACGTAAACGTTGTTGTAGCGGCTGGCAAAGGCATCAGCCAGATCCCCGGTATCATCAGAACTCCCATCGTTCACAACGATGAGTTCCCAACGATATTCGTCCTCCAACAACTCCAGGTAGCTACAGAGCCGCGCCAGATTATCCTCCAGAATCAGGGATTCGTTATAGGCAGGGACGACAACGGAGACAAAGTTGCGATCTCGACCCAGCCCGATCCGTCGGGGAGCGCGATCGCCCTGCATCAGAGTGGGCGATTGGGCCACCTCATGCATAGACTGCTTGGCCTGATTGGATGTGGGAACCGACCTTAAAACCATCACCTAAACCCCATTTTGAAAGCGCCTGATTGATCTAACTCCACTCATGGATCGACTCATGGATCGACAACACCTGACATTGACGTTTGAAGTATGGGAACGTCCGGAGGCTGTCTGAACAACAGATAATCTGCTCTCGACTGTGTGAAGCTACTGACTCTAAATTCAGTAATAACCCGAAAGGAAGACTAGATCGGCCTTTGAGTCCGTAACTTCACCGAATCTAAAAAAAGAAACAACAGCCCTCCCTCCGCAATAAAGAAACCGTAAAGAAGGCGACCTAATGAGCAATCGCACTGATTGTACTGAACCTTCAACTCCCTTTTAAATTCCCTCCCATCGGCTAAAAATTTAATAAAAATTTGTTCAATTCTACGGAGGGAACAGAATGGTGGCATCAGTCCTTATGCGTAGAAGTCAGCAGAGAAAATGAGCCTGAAAAATTTCTTTTTGCAGAGTTCCTGGTGTCCAGGGAAATAGACTTTGAGGAGCAGCGCAGAGTCTGCATCGCCTCAGCAGCCAGAATTGGATCGCCTGAATCAAGATATTGCTGCATCCTCCGCAAATAAACCACCTGCTGATCCTCGCAACGACGTTGAGTCAGGTTCAAAACTTCAGACTGTGCTCGATGCTTGACTCTCTGACTCAAGGATTGAACCTGACTCAGCACCTGTTGAATAAAGTTACTGGCTGGCTGTTCAGATAGAGAGGGTTGGCGATCGCCCAGATCCTTTTCCTGCAAGGGATTACGGTCAATTACAGGTAATAAGCTTGTAGAACACTGACAGGAGGATGCGCCCTCAGCGCAAGACTCCTGTCGTTCTATTAATGAGTGGGGGGGTAACGGGGGGTTTTCCACAGGGGACGCCGATTGTGGAAAAGTGGAAGTTCCCTCAAAAGCGGGATGCCATAGCTCACGGTAGCGATAGAGTGTACTGCCCCCAATTCCGCACGCCGTGAGTACCTTAAACCGGGCTGTAGCACCCCCGGGTAGTATTCCATCATCTGCAAGTTGCTGAATTGCCTGGATGATGCGATCGCGTGCAGCCTCAGCCCGTTGAAGGTTCCAGGTGGATTGTCTGGACTCTAATTTAGACGAGATTGGTTTAGCAGTTGTGGTGTAGTGAAAGTAATGACTGTTTTCAATACAGTGTGCCCATTCTGACGCTCGTTTTTCAATTTCATGTTGATGGCGGCACCAGTCAGAATATCCCGGCAATGATCGAGCAGTTCTGACAATTTCATCCACCAGTGCCTGTCCCTCTAAAGGCTCACCCCCTTCGAGGACATGATGGAAGATATATTCTCGCATCGCAATTCGTCCCAGTAACCGATTAGTCTGACCGTAGTCTGTCCATCCTGTTTCAATCTCGGTATTCAAATCATTAATAAATTTATCTGTTTTACCAGAGATTCGATAGTTTTTTTGGCGATTCTGACGGTTAATTGTCTCTAATCTAGACTTATCCAGGCTGTTTCGCCTCTGAGCAAACTGCCAGCACTGAACAAACTGATCGCGATCGCTCCAGATCACCGAATATCCACTATCCAACAGGTAAGAACCTGCCTGCATGGGTAAGCGATGCCCATTAAACAAACTGGGCGTATCAGAACTTGAATAGAGCTTACGATTGGGAAAAATTTCCAGAAGACCCGGTTTCACAATGAAACCGCTATTTTCTAGAAGAGAAGTAACGGCATTACCAATTGCCCAGGACGGCTGTGGCTGATCAAAAGGAAAGTAGAGATGAATGCCACCACTGTAGGAACTGGAGCACGCCACAGAGGTGACTAAACCAAGAGACTCCAGCGTAGCGTTGATACGGGCGATCGCAAACGGGTCATTCTGGGGATGGTACGGACTGCCAGAATCAATATCCAGCATCAAATACTGGGTATGAGAACCAAACCGAACTCCGTAGAGATGAGTTCCTTTCTGAATCAGGCGATCGCTCAGCGGGTGACGGCTCTCCGTTTGCCAGTGGGGAGACTGCCCTGGTTCAGGATGACTGGCATAGATATAGTCAAACCGATGAGGAAAGAGCGCCAGAAACGCATCGCTCCATTCCTCAACATACTGCAACCTGGAAGTAGCAGTCGCCCTAGCGATACTGCACCTCCCGCTTGATCCTGGTTTGCTTCAGGTGAACCTCCATCGTCACCGAACTGGCCAGAACCTTTGTTGACCAGTCGCGGTGAGGTCAATTGTCTCAGGGACTTCAGAAGGCCAAGACTGCACGGATCGATCCTTTCTTATTATTTTGTCTCACGTCTCAGAAGAACCGTCTGGAAAGACTTCTGTGAACATAAGGTGAGACGATCTGGAGAATCAAGTTAACCGATCCAGAAACAAAAGTGATACCACGCGGATTGATTTGTCTCATCCCACAGTCCTGACACACCAGTGATCACAGCTCTTTTTCAGAATCTTTCTGAAATGAGACAAACTATTTTTTTCTTAGCTGCAGCTCCAAAATTCTTGCTGAGTTTACAGGTGGTGATCGAGAACACCTGATTTTGCTGGGTTCGAGCGATTGCCCTGGCAGCTTCCAGTAAACTCAACCTGGATCTTTAAGTGAGGTGATCTGGAGAACGTTGTCTCAAGACGATGTGCTTTGGTCTGATCACAAGGAAGTCAGCTCAGCTTAGATTATGTCTTTTTGTCTTAGGCTGGAAGACGGGGGATCGCGATGGTGCGATCGCCAGAAGGTGAGATGATCCGGAGCAGCCTGTCTCAGAAAGGCAAACCTGGCTATTTTGGAATCAGTTGTGATCAGGTGAGGCAATCCGGAGAAGCTTTGTCTCCTTTAAAGACAACGATTTAATCCTCTTAAATGAAGCTCTAGCATTGAAAAATCGTATTTCTGGGGCAAGCAAAGTGATCGGATTCGGAGCATCTTGTCTTGACCCTGAGAGTGAGAAAGACAAAGCACTAATCAAGTTGAAGTGGGGGCGATCGCATCTACCGCTATCTTTAGCGTCCAGGGGCGATCGTTTCATGACGGGAACACTGCTGATAGGAAATTCTTCTCTGTCTCACATCTCTCCTAATTTCGTTGCAGTTAGAGGTTTAACTATTTTTTCCTACAATGCTGTGCAACGCTCTCGACAAGAGCGTTGCACAGCATATTTAGTTTTAGCGCTGATTTTTCCTGAAACGCTGACTGAGTCAGCGTTTCAGGAAAAATCAGCGTAATTTAGTGAAAACTCCAGTTACAGGTGATCAAACACGGGGTGCTTTGTCTTTCGTTGTCTCTGGCGAAAGCCTTTCTACAGGCCATTTGTCATGACTCTACTGTCTTAATTAGTCAACTTGAGACAAGGTTTGTCTCGCCGGATCGCAATCCCCAAAACAATTCTCCTGGTTAGCTGAGGTGCAGGAGCCTTCGCAGTTTTGTCTCAAGTTCTGGGGTAATGACGCGATCGCCCCTTTCCAGTTTGCCGATATAGTCTGCACTGAGATCCAGGAAACCACCCAGCTCTTTGCGGCTCCAGCCCCGGTTTTCACGTCCCTGCTGCACCTGCTGTCCAGTAAGCTCTTCCAGGGGTGCGGGTGGTTCGATTTGTTTGGGTTTCTTCGGCTCCCGCAGGCGGTTGAGCAGATCCGGGATAGGATCGGGTGGTTTGATGGTGAGCTTGGCCTGGAGCAGACGTTCAATAATTTTGACCTTGCGCCAGTCGTCTGGCTTAGGTGCATCACTGTCAGGCTGGAGCCATGCGGGATAGGTTTCAGGGTCAAACTCAATCTGCCAGCCCAGGCTAATCAGCAGATGCAGGGCATTGTTCCAGCGGTTCTTCAGATCGCGTGCCCGGTGTTTGTCCTGAAGCGCCCGTTCGATCTCAGTACGGGGCAACACATCCTCCAGCAGACTCACAACCCGGTAGTCGTAGGGATTCTCATTTTTAGCGCGAATCCGAGCATCCAGCGTTAGTTGAATTGCCAGTCTGAGGGCCAACTCGTTGTGATACGGGTCAATCTTGAGAATATCTTTTGCCAGATAACCAAACTGATGGAGTGCCTGCTTGGCCTTGTTTCCCGCCCGGTTGAGAAAATGCTTCGTCCACAGCCCTGGACTCACTGTGATGTAGATTTCATCCGGTTTCTCAATCTTCCCGGTCACCCAGTCAATTTGCCCGTGGGAGTCAATGAGAACATCCCACATGCGGCCTGTGGGGGTACTGGCATCCACCTTGCGGTTGCCCCGGCCTTCAATCCACACCGATTTCACCAGCAAACAGGACAGCGCATAGGCGGTAGTGGCGACGGCATTGCGCTTCTGAGGCAGGCTGGTGCTGTGGTTGCGATCCCAGCCCAGCAGTTGCACCATGTCGGTAGCCCGCATCGTAAAGGCACTATTCCAGGGTTCGTCTTCGTCCATCGCACGGGCGGCGAAGATGAGCTGGAGTTTAACGGTGTCAAACCCGAACTTATTGATAATCTGCTCCGCCGCTTCCCAGGGCAGCAGGTCAATATCGCCAGGGTTGGTGATGTAATGTTCGATGTAGTTATTTGGGTTGCTCTTGCTGCGGTACTGAAAGACGGCCAGTTCGTCGGCATTCTTCTGCCACAGGTCGGGGCGGAGCTGGGCGCGAATGCTGCTGGCGATCGGGATCGAGGTCGGGAGAACAGTGATGGGATCGAGCTTGAGCGCCGTATCCAGGTAAACCGAGGGCTTCTGCCGCAGTCCCAGCAGGTTGTCCATATCCTGAAGCGAACAGACGGGCAGATTAAAGCTCTGAACAATGCGCTTGGTGATGTCCTGGGAATAAATCTGGGCCAGGAAGCTAATGCGTTCCTGAAACATGGCTGAATCTGGCTTCAGCAGCAGTTGACGGATGTGGTGCCGCAACTGATCATGGGCAAGGTCCTGTGGATTCGCATCTGTCTCAATTCGCTCGATCGCCCAGATCACCAGATTGGTGCCAATTGTCCGCGCAAACTCTTCCCAAAAGCCTGCATGGGTGAAGAACTCCGACAGCGAATTCTTGAGATAAGCCTTAATCTTGTCGTCGTTAAATACCAGCTCCAGCGTTTTGCTGTTCTGCTTGCGGTTGGTGACCAGCTTCAAGTGGGGCTGTCGAGTATCGATCGCCTCGATTCCCTGCGTCTGCACTAGCTCCGCCACCTTGTGCCGATACACCTTGATCAGGTGGTCAAACAGTTGCGAGGTGACCTGATCAGGCAGCGGTGAAGCATCACGCAAGGTGACGATCATCTGTGTGAGAACATCCGGGGTGAGGATGTCCTGCACCAGCTTGCTCCAGCGCTGGTTGGCATCGGTAGCAGCAGGTTCGATGGCAGTGACCGGGGGTTCAGGGGGAGGGGCGATCGCCACCTCACTTTCCTCCAGCAGAATAAAGCGCTGCGCGACCCCGGCACTTTCGGGGTCAAACTCATAAATGCTCGCTTCTATCTGCCTTTCCTGTGCCATTGGGTGACTAACGGGATAGTTGCTCGGCTAAGTACTGTACAAATTCCTGCTGTTCTGCCGATTGTAATCCCTGCTGCAACACCTCCAAAACCTGCTGCATTTCACCGGCTAGGAGCGCACTCACCGCTAACCACAGACCCGGAAAGACCCGGCTGCACAGGATTCCCTGAGCGTTGGGCTGAAGATTCACATACTGATCTGCCTCCAGGACAAACCAATCCAGACGCCGCTCAAAAACCTGCCACACAAGGTACTCCTGCACTCCATTGCGGCAATAGGCGCGTTTTTTGTCCGTCAGGTCAATGGCTGCGCTACTGGCGGCGATCTCCACAATCAGTTCGGGGGCACCTTCGATGTAGTCATCGTCGCTAATTTGAGTTTGTCCACCTGCCTCCTCGGTAATCAGCAGTACCCCATCAGGCTGCGGCTCATTATCAAGATCAAGTCGAACGGTGGGATTGTTCCCCAACTCAACTCCTGGAGTGGCTGCCTCATAAACCATCAGCCAACCCATGAGGCGACCATGAGGATTGCCATGACTCCGGAATCTCAGGGCGGCAGGCAAATACACAACTCCTTCAATTAATTCAGCCTTTTTCAGATGGGGCATGGCGCTATACCGCCGCTCAAACTCCGGTCGAGTGAGGCGATCGCCACTCTCCAACGGTGGTACAGAAGGTAGGGATGGCTGCGGTGTTTTAACCATTGACTCAAGTCAAGGAACGAATTCTTTCTCGAAAGTTCATTACTGAATCAAACTGGTTGTCAGGATTGACGTAGCTAGCCAAAAGATTCAAATCCAGGTCAGGCAAAAGCTCACTGCGGGCAATCGCTTCATATCCTGTCGATCTCAGATGATGAACAACAAACTGTCCTGCTTCCCACTGCCAAACTTCTGTTACCCCTAACCCCTGGTAGATTGCCAGCTTATCAACGATACCGCTGGTTAATACAACCTCGATCGCAATGTCGGGAAACTCCTTCTTCTGCCCCAGGCAGTAGCATTCGTCCGGCTCTAGCCCCCGCTGCTTTGCTGCCTTGCGAAAGGTGGCAGACCCAATGCCGTGAAAGCGAGTGCGAGTCTCCTGAAAATATGCCTCCAGCAGCATTCCAATCGTTTTCTTAAGCTCCTCATGCTCTGGAGAGGTGGTCGTGATTTCTAAAGTGCCCTCCAGGTAGCTCAACCGCAAATTCGGGAAATCGTCACCCAGCGTCGCCAAAAGCGTTTCGTACTGCTGCCAGCTCACGTCCTCCAGCACAAGGTGCTGTTCGACAGCGGGAATGGTGGGTTGTAAAAGCTGGGGGTTCATTGGAAGGAGCCTGTTGAAACCTGACCTTATTCTAAATTCTAAGGTGTAAAACTAACTCGCCTCCCTCTGGCACCGCTCCCTTCGACTTCGCTCAGGGAGCTACCTTTTCGACTTCGCTCAGGGAGCTACCCTAAAGAAACCGCTGGCTGAGCGGAGTCGAAGCCAGCTTCATCGGAACTGCTCGTCTGCAACATCCCCGCTTGTACAAGGTAATACAATGGGATCTGTCGTTTTCCACCGCCCTGAGTCATGACCGCCGTTTCTCCCGCCCCGTTTTCGCCTGAAGAAATTGCTTCTGAGGGGCTGAAGCCTGAAGAGTACGAAGAGATTGTGCGGCGATTGGGGCGACACCCCAACAAGGCCGAGCTGGGTATGTTTGGTGTGATGTGGTCGGAGCACTGCTGCTACAAGAATTCGCGGCCATTGCTGCGGCAGTTTCCGACGGAGGGCGATCGCATCCTCGTAGGCCCCGGCGAAAACGCAGGCGTGGTGGATCTGGGCGAGGGTCTGCAACTGGCCTTCAAGATTGAGTCGCATAACCACCCCTCAGCGGTGGAGCCGTTCCAGGGCGCGGCGACTGGGGTAGGTGGCATTCTGCGAGATATTTTTACGATGGGGGCACGTCCGATCGCCATTCTCAACTCCCTCCGGTTTGGCAACCTGGAGGATGCGCGGACGAGACGCCTGTTTGGCGGCGTGGTATCTGGAATTTCACACTATGGAAACTGTGTGGGGGTGCCCACCGTTGGCGGCGAGGTGTACTTCGATCCCTCCTATTCCGGCAATCCCCTGGTGAACGCAATGGCATTGGGATTAATGGAAACACCGGAGATTGTGAAATCCGGCGCGGTGGGAATTGGCAATCCTGTTTTGTACGTTGGCTCTACGACGGGACGCGACGGCATGGGGGGAGCCAGTTTTGCCAGTGCAGAACTGAGTGATGAGTCAGAGAGCGATCGCCCCGCAGTCCAGGTGGGCGATCCGTTTCTGGAGAAATCCCTGATCGAAGCCTGCCTGGAGGCGTTCAAAACAGGGGCAGTGGTGGCGGCACAGGATATGGGGGCAGCTGGAATTACCTGTTCCACCTCCGAGATGGCAGCTAAGGGGGGCGTTGGAATCGAGTTGGATCTGGACAAGATCCCTGTGCGTGAGACGGGAATGGTGCCCTACGAGTACCTGCTGTCGGAATCCCAGGAGCGAATGCTGTTCGTGGCAGAAGGTGGTCGTGAGCAGGAGTTGATCGACATCTTTGAGCGCTGGGGACTGCACGCAGTGGTGGCCGGGACAGTGATCGCTGATCCCATTGTGCGCATTCTCTTCAAGGGTGAAGTGGCTGCCGAGGTACCCGCAACTGCCCTGGCGGACAACACCCCGATTTACCACCGGGAACTGCTGGCGGAGCCGCCGGAGTATGCTCGTACCGCGTGGCAATGGACAGAGGCGCAACTTCCAGAATCCTCGACTGCGGGAATTCAAATTTCTGGTCAGCAAAAGACCTGGAGTGAGGTTCTACTGCAACTGCTGGATAGTCCAACGATCGCCTCTAAACGCTGGGTCTACCGTCAATACGACCACCAGGTGCAGAACAACACGGTTCTTTTACCCGGAGGAGCCGACGCAGCAGTGGTGCGTCTTCGTCCTCAAGAAGGCGGCACCGTAACGGCCAACAGCGGCGTGGCAGCGACGGTGGACTGCAATGCCCGCTATGTTTATCTGCATCCCTACGAGGGAGCCAAAATGGCCGTTGCAGAGGCAGCACGGAACCTGAGTTGTGTTGGCGCAGAACCGCTGGCGGTGACGGATAACCTCAACTTTGGCAGTCCCGAAAAGCCGATTGGTTACTGGCAACTGGCGGAAGCCTGTCGAGGGCTGGCAGAAGCCTGCGGTGAGTTGAAAACGCCCGTTACTGGAGGCAATGTCTCCTTATATAACGAGACGCTGGATTCCGACGGCAAACCTCAGCCCATCTATCCCACGCCAGTGGTTGGTATGGTGGGGCTGATCCCTGATCTGAACCGAATTGCTGGACAGGGCTGGCAGTCCACAGGAGATTTAATTTACTTATTAGGCGATAATCGCGGCTTAACCTTGGGTGGCTCGGAGTATCTGGCGACGATTCATCAGACTGTGGCAGGACAACCCCCAGTAGTGAACTTTGAGCAGGAGCGTCAGGTGCAGGCTACCTGTCGGGAAGGCATCCGGCGGGGCTGGGTGCGATCGGCCCACGACTGTGCGGAGGGAGGTCTGGCGATCGCCCTCGCCGAGTCCTGCATCAGCGCTGACCTGGGGGCAAATATTACACTGCCTGACCAGACGGCTTACCGTTGGGACACGCTGTTATTTGGCGAAGCCGGGGCACGAATTATTGTCTCTGTTGCACCGGAAAATTCTGAGATTTGGGAGACTTTCCTGCGGGAGCAATTGGGCGATTACCCCTCCGGGGAACTGCGAAGCAACCGCTGGCAAAAGCTGGGCCAGGTCGGCGATTCTGCCTCCGGCCTGAGCATCTCGACCGACGGCAGGTCTTCCCTGATAAGCGTTACGATGGCATCGGCAGCAGACTGCTGGAAAAATGCGATCGCCCGCCGATTGTCTGTTTGATCTTGTGAATATTGAGACCGCTACTGTGAACTCTAGAGCAGCCACGATTTTGGAGAGGGAAAGTGCGGCGCTTTGCGCCGCACTTTCCCTCCAGGACTACTCCGCCAGAGGGTGGAAGCCGTATGATAGGGTTGGGACGTTAAAGAATTGTTAAAATTCGCTGATCCCGTTGCCTGTTCTCGATTTGACGTTGCCATTTCGCTCAACTGGAGCCGCCCATGTTTCCCCATTCCGAAGACGACTCACTGTGCCACCAGTCCGCCGTACCTTCTGAAGAGGTTCTGTCTCGTCCAGACAAACCCGAAGAAGCCTGCGGTGTATTTGGGGTGTATGCCCCCGGTGAACATGTCGCCAAGCTGACGTACTTTGGTCTCTACGCACTCCAGCACCGGGGACAGGAGTCGGCTGGAATCGCCGTGTTTCAGGGCGATAGCGTCAATTTGCATAAGGAAATGGGCCTGGTGTCTCAGGTGTTCAACGAGCAGATTTTGAAGACGATGGTGGGTACCCATGCAGTGGGCCATACGCGCTACTCCACCACTGGCTCCAGCCGCGTTGTCAACGCTCAGCCTGCAGTGGTCGAAACTCGCCTGGGACCACTGGCGCTGGCCCACAACGGAAACCTGGTGAATACGCCTCAACTGCGGGAAGAGCTGCTGAAATTGAATGCCCAACTCACCACTTCTACGGACTCTGAGCTGATCGCCTTTGCGATTGCGGAGGCAGTCAATGAAGGACGGGACTGGCTGGAGGGGGCGATCGCCGCGTTCCAGCGGTGCAAGGGGGCGTTCAGTCTGGCGATCGCCACTCCCACAGGCTTAATGGCGGTGCGCGATCCCAACGGCATTCGTCCCCTGGTGATTGGGGTGCTGACGGATGAGGACACCAACACCCGCCGCTACGTGGTTGCGTCTGAAACCTGCGGTCTGGACATCATTGGGGCAGAGTACCTGCGCGACGTAGAGCCTGGAGAGCTGGTGTGGATTACCGATGAGGGCATGGCTTCCTACCACTGGGCACCCCAGGAAAAGCGTAAGCTCTGCATCTTTGAAATGATCTACTTCGCTCGTCCCGATAGCGTCATGCACGACGAGAGCCTCTACAGCTATCGGATTCGCCTGGGCAAACAGCTCGCAATGGAAGCCCCGGCAGATGTGGATCTGATTATTGGTGTTCCCGATTCCGGTATTCCAGCGGCGATCGGTTTTTCTCAAGAATCGGGCATTACCTATGGTGAAGGTCTGATCAAAAACCGCTACGTCGGACGCACCTTCATCCAACCCACCCAGAGTATGCGGGAGTCGGGCATTCGCATGAAGCTGAATCCATTGCGGGATGTACTCCAGGGCAAGCGCGTGCTGATGGTGGACGACTCTATCGTGCGGGGCACCACCAGTCGCAAGATTGTCCAGGCCCTCCGCGACGGTGGTGCGGCAGAAGTCCATATGCGGATTTCTTCGCCTCCGGTCACCCACCCCTGTTTCTACGGCATCGACACCGACACACAGGATCAACTGATCGCCGCCACTAAATCTGTGGAGGAAATCCGCCAGCAAATCGGTGTCGATTCCCTGGCTTACCTGAGCTGGGAAGGAATGCTAAAAGCTACGGGTGAAGACCCCGAAAGCTTCTGCTCCGCCTGCTTCACAGGAGATTATCCGGTGATGGTGCCCGATCTGGTGAAGCGATCGAAGCTGATGCTCGAGCGGGTACCTGCTTCGACGCAAGCGTAGCAAATCAGGCGTTACTTAATCCAAACATGATTTTTTGATTGTGTGGCGCGCGGAGCGCGCCACACAATCAAAAAATCATGTTTGGATTAAGTAACGCCGCAAATCCATAAAACGGAGAGCGCCCTGCAACGCAGGGCGCTCTCCGTTTTATGGATTTGTTTATAGCCATTCTCATTGGTGTGAGAGGGGGTGTGGAGTGAACCCCCTGCGTGGAGGGCAGTACCCCCTACACCCCCTGTCCCCACCAGGATGCTGCGGCTATAACGTCGGTTTCGCGTCGCTATGAGGGACTCTATATGCTGTCATGAAGTTTTAAGAAGTTTATCAAATATTAAAGTTATCCGTGAGGGTGGCTTAAAAAAACAGAGTGTAGTGGCTGTTGAAGGCAGATTTTGTAGTGGTGATTGGAATTTTCTTAAAATCAGGAAGCTGCACCAAAAATTAGAGCAGACTTAATAATGTGTTACATTTGTGGTAACTTGATAGTGGGAAGTAAGACCACATATTCCGGTTGGCACAAAGCCAGGGATGTAATGCTTCGCCTCAAGTCAGATATATTCAGCGAGGTCACAAGACGATGGCAATTACAATTGATGCCGCTCGGGGGATTTTCCCGAATACCCTTTCAGCGGATGCCGTCCCCGCTCTGACAGCACGATTCAACCAACTGAGCGCCGAAGACCAGCTAGCATGGACGTGGTTTGCATTTTTGGAAATGGGTAAAACCATCACCGTTGCAGCGCCAGGTTCAGCCAATATGCAGTTTGCAGAAGAGACGCTGCAACAGGTCAAGCAGATGACCTTTGCTGAGCAAACGCAAGTCATGTGTGACCTGGCAAATCATGCAGACACGCCGATTTGCCGTATCTATGGAACCTGGTCGCCCAACATCAAACTGGGTTTCTGGAATCAGCTGGGTGAGTGGATGCAGCAAAATCTTGTGGCTCCCATTCCGACGGGCTATAAACTTTCTGCCAATGCTGCTGCCGTCTTGGAGACGCTCAAAACACTGGACCAGGGACAGCAGATTACCGTGTTGCGAAACTCTGTTGTGAATATGGGGTTTGACCCTGCTAAACTCGGCGACTACACCAGAGTAGCTGAGCCTGTCGTTGCTCCTAAAGCAATGGCACAGCGCACTCAGGTCTCCATTCAGGGGGTCGAGAATCCGACGGTGCTGAGCTACATGAACAACCTGAATGCCAATGATTTTGATGCGTTGATTCAGCTATTTGCGCCTGATGGAGCGTTGCAACCCCCGTTCCAGAGACCGATCGTGGGCAAAGACAAAATCATGGCATTCTTCCGCGAGGAGTGCCAGAATCTCAATTTGTTGCCGGAGCGTGGGGTCGCTGAGCCTGCTGACGATGGCTACACTCAGATCAAGGTGACAGGCAAAGTGCAGACCCCCTGGTTTGGCGCAGCCGTGGGTATGAACATGGCCTGGAGATTTTTGCTGAATCCCAATGGCAAAATTTTCTTTGTTGCGATCGACCTGCTGGCTTCTCCCAAAGAGCTGCTGAACCTGGTTCGCTAAACAAATAACGCACACGAGTTCATTGTCTGTAATCGAGATTCAAAAAGCTGTTCCGCCCCGCAGCGGGCGGAGCAGTTCTCCGGTTTTTACGGAACTTTGAAAGCGCGCCAGGTATAGATTTTGTGTTGAGAGTCGCGCTCAGCACGGCTCTCAATACAAAATCTGGTTCTAGCTCAGCGCAAAGCGCTGGAAGTTGGGCTGCCCGTGCCGACTGATATTTCACCAACTTTTATTTCACCAACTTTTAGATTTGAGTCATGCAAGTAAGTGAATCCGAGTGGACGGATGCTGAGAAGAAAATTGCTCAATCTGCTTTTGAACAAGCCTATGAACAGGAAATCGAGGCTTTGCTAAAACAGGTGCAGCAGCAGGTCAGCACGCTCGAAACGATGAATGACCTCTGGCAATTGCACGACTTTTTGAGTGCCAAACGGCATGAGGTCGATGGCAAATATAACTTTCAATACCCGGCGCTCCCGTTTGTTTTTGCCGACCTGATCAAGGAAGGATGGCTGCACCTCACCGATCTGGAGGGCTTATCACAGGACAAGCTCTCTAAAATTGCCGCTCTGGCACGAATGTAAGCACTGCCAGTTGAAGCAATCGAAGCTGATGTTTGAGCGGGTGTGCAGGCGTAGCAAATCATAAAGAAACGGAAAGCGCTCTCCATTTTATTTGCCCACTTGCTTACTGGAGGTTTGACTATTTTTTCTACAATGCCGCGAAACGCTCTCATAGAGAGCGTTTCGCGGCATATTTAATTTTAGCGCCGATTTT
>CAZVXA010000066.1:0-15504 GCA_964630955.1 uncultured bacterium
GCCCGCGCCACTCGCAAAACTGGGTTTGGAAATTTGCAAAAGTGGGATGCACCCTTTCGCCTCAAGACGGAATGATCTGGGCAATAACTCATTAACTGAGCTTTTAACTCAATTGCGCCGATTTTTCCTGAAACGCTGACGGCATCAGCGTTTCAGGAAAAATCGGCGCTACAACTAAATATGTCGCGAAATACTCTTTATGAGAGTATTTCGCGGCATTGGATCGGCATGAGAACCAATGGAGACCTGTATTCCGGTTCTGTTTTCTTGCTGCTGCTGGCAGCTGTATTTTTGTTTGCGGGTTGGCTACACCTTCAGCCGAAGTTTCGTCCCTCGCTGGCCTGGTTCAAGAACGCCGAATCACCGCTGAACCAACACCTGGCAGGTTTGTTTGGTGTTAGCTCTCTGGCCTGGGCAGGCCACCTGATCCACGTTGCGATTACGGAGTCACGGGGCCAGCATGTCGGTTGGGATAACTTTCTATTTACGCGGCCACACCCCGCTGGGTTAACGCCCTTTTTCACAGGCAATTGGGGCATTTATGCTCAGGACGCAGATACTGCTGGCCATGCATTTGGTACATCTCAGGGAGCAGGAAGCGCAATTCTGACATTTTTAGATAGGTTTCATCCGCAGACGCAATCGTTGTGATTAACAGATATGGCACATCACCATCTGGCGATCGCTGTCCTGTTCATTATTGCGGGGCATATGTACCGCACCAATTTTGGCATTGGGCACAGCATTATAGCGTTTCTCGCTCTAGTGAAGTACAGATTTTTGTGAGAGAGCCGTGCTCCGCGCGGCTCTCTCACAAAAATCTGTACCTTATCCAAGCGCAAAGCGCTATAAAGAGATGTTGAACTCCAATGCTGGTTTGCTTGGTGGGCGCAGTGAAGGTCAGTTTAACCTGCCGCACCACGGTTTGTACGACACCTACAACAATTCGCTGCACTTCCAGTTGAGCATTCACCTGGCGGCGCTGGGCACAGTGACTTCTCTGGTGGCACAGCATATGTATGCGATGCCACCCTATGCCTTCATGGCAAAGGATTTCACAACTTAGGCAGCACTGTATACTCATCACCACTATCTGTGGCTTTATTCAGCGCCGCTGATTAACGGCTACAACCCATTCGGGATGAATAACTTGTCTGTTTGGGCGTGGATGTTCTTGTTTGGTCACTTAGTTTGGGCAAAGGGCTTTATGTTCCTGATTAGCTGGCGTGGCTACTGGCAGGAACTGATCGAAACCCTCGTGTGGGCACATGAGCGGACGTCACTGGCGAACCTGGTGCGCTGGAAAGACAAACCTGTAGCGCTGTCGATTGTGCAGGGTTGGTTGATTGGTCTGGCCCACTTCACAGTTAGATACATTCTGACCTACGCGGCCTTCCTGATCGCCTCCACTGCCGGACGATTCGCCTCCTAAGGATCACGAATAAATTAACCTGGAATATTTTTTGACAGAAGCACTGCTTAGCAGTGCTTCTGTCAAAAAATATTCGGTTTTATTTAATCCAAGATCCTAACAATTTTAAGTTGTCATAAGTCCAATGATTGAGGCAGGCTCATCACCTGCCTTTTTTTCAGGTGAGGAAACTTCTACCGCAGGTAGCGCAGAAATTCATCCCCTGTTCAAGGCTGGACTGGCTTAGACTATTAGTATTCCAGTATTGATGCGCGGTTAGAATCATGGCTTTTCAGTTTCAGCGTCCCGCTCTGATCGGTGTAGCAGGTGTAACAATTGGTGCCTGGTTGCTGGAGTTTGCCCATCCATCTGCCACCCACTGGGGAGAAATGGCGATCTGGGCCGGACTTGCCCTGGCAGGGACGTGGTTTATTAACAGCCGACGCAACTCAGTAGAGGTTGAGAAATTTGTTGTTCCAGTGAACCGGGAAGCGGTGGACAAAGCACTGGCCCATGTATCCATGTTGATTGGGCAGCTTGCGCAGGAACAAGTTGCCGATGTGCAGTCATTGGTGAATTTGTTACAGGAGCGGCTGGTAGCGCTGAAGCAGGATGCGCAGCGGCAAAATGTGCGGGTTGCGATCGCCGGAGCAAGCAGCTCGGGTAAGTCTACTCTGGTGCAGCGGCTCAACGAATTATTGACTGATGCTCAGGTATGGAGCGTGGCAGATGGAGATGCTCCCAATCAGCCTGCCGATTTGCTACTTTTTGTCACTGCCGGAGACCTCACTGAACCCGAATTTCAAACGCTGCAAACATTGATTAATCAGAAGCGCCGAGTGTTGCTGGTATTCAACAAGCAGGATCGCTATTTGCCAGAGGAGCAGCCCCTAATTCTGCAACAGCTGCGAGAACGGGTGCAGAGCTTCATGCTGCTGCAGGATGTAGTGGCGATCATCGCCCAACCTGCCCCGATTAAAGTCCGCCAGCATCAGGCAGACGGCACTGTAGCGGAGCGAATGGAGCAGCCAGAAGCCAACGTAGTTTCGCTGACTAACCGGATGATTCAGTTGAAGGAACAACTGGGTGAACGGCTGATCCTGGAAACCGTCCTGTATCAGGCAGAAGTGCTCAAAGCCGATGTGCTGGCAAAACTAAACCAGATTCGACGCGCTCGCGCTCTCCCCCTGATTGAACAGTCTCAATGGGTTGCTGCCGCTGCTGCCTTTGCAACTCCTGTTCCCAGTCTAGATCTGTTAGCAACTGCGGCGATCAATGCGCAACTTGTAGCTGATCTGGGGACGGTTTACCAACAGCAGTTCTCTCTCGATCAAGCAAAGGAAGTGGCGAAAACGTTGGCAGAGCAGATGGTGAAACTGGGACTGGTGGAGATGTCAAGTCAGGCGATCGCCCCCCTCCTCAAGAGCCATGCTCTCACCTTCGTTGCTGGTGGTTTGCTTCAGGGCATCAGTGCTGCTTACCTGACGCGCATTGCTGGCCTGAGCCTGGTGGAATACTTCCAGGAGCAAAGCCAGTTTGCGATCGCTCACAGTGAATCTTCCTTCCAGATTGGGAAATTGACCCAGAAGCTCAAGGCAGTTTTCCATGCTAATCAACGCACGGCATTTGTGCAGTCACTCGTACAGCAAGGCATTGCGAAGCTCGTTCCTGCTGCCCCGGAAGCAGGCAAAGCAATTGCCTAACAGATATCAATTCATCAGGCGGACAGACGGAGAGGGCGGACTGGGTTCGCCCTCGGCTGCATAAAGGACACTCCCTGATTAGGAAAAATCTGTAATAACGTAGAAAAAGTTTTGCGAAGTTGTGTGTATCTATTAGACTTGTCAACAAAGAGAAGGTTAACCTGATCGGTCTAAAGAGGAGCAGGCTGAGTGAATGCAGCAGAGCAGGCAAAAGGTTTGGAGCTGGCAACCAAAATTGCGGCAGTGGTTACCCTGTTTAAGGCTGCGTTTCCTGATGCCAGAGTCGATCTGAAGCCCTGGGCCAACGATGCCAATACTCAGGAGTGGGTCGATCCGGATTCCATCGACATTGCGTTTCATTTCCCCGGCTGGAGTCGTCTGTTCCAGAGCCGCAGTATTCTAGTGCAGATTCGCTTTTTTGAGGATCCATTGACGGGCGATCGCCGCGTCATCGGCCTGGAGGTTGCTGGTTTTACCCAATTGTTGGGAGAGCAATGGCGGCTTTCCACGATTGAAAACTGGGAGTTTGTGGGCGAGACTCAGCCGAAAGATACCATTAAGGACAGCCTGCGAAAATTTTGTCGTCAGGTATTTGAAGTCTTTAGTGGAGAATCGATGAAAGGAGGACAATAACGCTGAAGGACGGCCATACTGGGTGTGACGATCGTGAAGGACAGTAGATTATGAAACTGCAAAGAATCATCCTGCTAAGCCTGGTCAGTCTGGGTTGTTTGGGGAGCGCAGAATGGGCACAGGCCCAGTCACTCTCCGGTTCAGAGGTTCCTTCTATCCAGGGACAAATTGCTCAGTCCACTGACCCGGCGGCGATCGCTCAGCAATTCGTCACCCAACTGGCGACTGGGCAATATACAGCAGCTGTTCAAAGCTACGACCCAACGGTTAGTTCAACCGTCACACCGCAGACGCTTCAGGCGACGTGGAGCGATCTGGTGGACCAAAATGGCGCTTTCAGGGGAGTGCGTGGTACTCAGGTTTTGCAAAATGACGCTTCTGGAACTGTGGTGCTGGTGAATAGCCAGTTTGAACAGGCGACCAAGGATGTGTTTGTGGTGCTATCGGGCGATCGCGTCATCAACTTTAGTGCGGTGCAGTAATCAATTTAGTGTATGCAACGACAAAAAGTAGTGCAGAGGTATTGTGGCAAGCGTGAACTTTCCTGATATAGTTTGCGTCTTGGTGGACAGTATTCCTGAGCCTGGGGACTTTACTGAAATCCCTTCATGCTTAATTGAAGTGCTTATTTTGTCCGCAATTCTCCAGGATTTTCATCCTTTTGAAAGAACTTATCCTGTCAATACCCTGTACTATTAATTCCGTTCACGCACTCCTCCGCTATGAAAGTATTGCTTCGTCGTCTGGCAGCAGCATCAGCTGTTGCATTGGGTGTTTCCTCCATGACTGGTGCTGCTGCTATGGCTGCTGCCTTCGGTCAGCGTGAAGTAGACCAGAGTAAATTTATTGCAGTTGCCGCTCCCCGTGGCGCTGAAGGAACTGGGCTGCTGATTATTGAGCAGATTTCCAATGCCCGTCCCTGCTGGAGCGAGACTCCTGGTACCCCTACGCTGGTTGATCCACTGCTGGTCAACTTTGACTTTACGGGGATCTGTGGTCGCTACCTGGACAGCAACGGTTACTCAATTCGTGCGAACAATACGGATCTGGGGCTGCGCTATAACCTACGGATTGTGGAGAAGGACGGCACGCGGTACTTGATGGGGATCCCCGAAGACCGCAACCTACCTCAGTTGATGATTGGAACCACCAACGGTATCGCGGCTCGCCCTGATGGTTCTCCTGCATTCACCCAGATCAACCTGAACCCAGGCTGGCGTTTCACTCGTCGAGTGTTTCAAGATCGGGCACTGGGTCACATTTATCTGACTTTTGAAGGGCAATTACCGCCGGGAGTGATTCCGCCACCGACGTTCCAGGATATTGCCGGAGATATCTATGCCCAGGAGATCCAGAAGGCCGTAGAAATTGGCTTTATCTCCGGCTTTGCCGAAGACAATACGTTCCGCCCAACGCAGCCACTGACGCGGGAACAGCTTGTTTCAATGGTGCTAGACGCGCTCAAGCGTTTACCGGGTGTGAATCTGCAACTTCCGACTCAGACCACCGCCAGTCCCTATCGAGATGTGGAAGCAAACCGTTGGAGCGCCGCTAAGATTCAGTTTGCAAGGGACAATCGAATTGTCAGCGGCTATGAGGACGGCACGTTCCGCCCGACCCAACCTGTGACGCGAGCTGAACTGATCGCTGTGCTGCGTCGCGCTGCTGAGTACGGTAGAACCCTACTCGGAAAGCCACCTCAACTGGTACCAACTCAGCCACCGCTCACCTTCAGCGATACAGCGACTCACTGGTCAAATACCCTGGTAACTGAGATGTCGGCTTATTGTAGGGTCGCCTCACCGCTGAATGAGCAGGGCACAGAGTTTGCTCCCAATACTCCGGCACAGCGGAACTATGCGGCGGCGGCAACGCTGAGAATGTTTAACTGTGTTCAGAGTGATGCTCAGGCTCCAGTTGCTCCGCAACCCCCGACTGCTCCCCAGCCGCTGGTTGCACCACAGGCTCCGGTTGTTCCAGAGCGTCCAGTTGTTCCGCAGATTCGTTAGGGGTTTGCGTTACGGATGACGGGTCTTTGATTCGCATCGATAGCAAAGAGGGATGAAGTTATGCAACTAACCTCATCCCTCTAAAAAATCTTATTATCTCAAACCCTGATGCTCTCTCAGAAAGCCGGATTCAGGCTCCGCAGAATAGACAAGTCCTGAAACGCTTTAAATTTGCTATATCAAGATTACTCAGCAGAAGAAGATGCCAGATAATATGGACGCTCATCTTCGGATGCCTCAAGCGTTGCGTCCAGATCCATTTCGATCAGCAGGCGATCGCAAGGAATGGTGTCAGACAGGATCGAACTGGCCATCATCCCTGTGTGAATCTCCAGATGAGCATGCGGCACAGCCTCAAAAATCAACCGTTGTCCAGGGAATACGACTCGCTCAAAGTACCATTCTGGAACGTCGGTGATCCGGGCAACCTGAATCTTGTTGGTGGCATTCACATAGCAGCAGAGGATACGGGCGGCACTGTTAGAAGGGAGGGGATCAAAGATTTGAGACATAACCTCGGAGGAGCCTTGTTTTCTGAGGGACGTTTACAAGCTAACACTCCCTGATCCCCAATGCTGTAAACCCGACTACCAAGATTGCCGACTCTACCCATCGATAGAGTCGGCTAAATTCAGCGTTTTTCACGCTGGTGAGGCACGGGGTGGAAGCGTTGCCGTTCGGACTTCGGAGTTCGGCGAGGCTTACTCGATCCGTGTGAGATCAGATGTTCGGCGAGTGCTCAGCTTTCGGCCCGATCTCAAGCCGAGGGGTCGAACCGTCGAACACTCACTCGATCCGCGTGATCGCTCAGCTTTCAACCGAAATTCAGCCGAGGGGCCAATACTGGGCGCTCACGTCGAAGCCCTCACGCAGCTTTCGACCTGAACACTCAAGCCAAAGGAGGTGGAACCCCTGCACCCCAAGATCCTTACCTAATTGGCATGGAGAAGGCGATAAAGAAATTCGCTCTGCTTCTGACAGAAGAGGAGAGTCGCTTGGATAAGGCCAGACGAACTGTTTCTTTCCGCGAATACCCGACTTTTAGGCAATCGACAGCGTCCTTGAGGCTGTTTTAGACCCGCTGGATTTTTGATTTTGCGTGTGTGGAGTATCTGTTTAGCGTTTTCGGATTCTCGCCTGAGCTTAGCCCAGGCGAGAATCCGAAAACCTATTTCCAGCTTCTCTCGCGTGCCCCTGCCCCACAGGGCACGCGAGAGAAGCTAAACGCATACTGCGCGGAGCGCACGCAAGACGAACAATCTACTGGGTCTTAAACTATACACTGGCTCTAGATTCTAATCAATTAGGATAAGAGATGATGAAGCAATTCAGGAACTGGTTGAGAAAACTTTCATGCACTCAAATAAAGTCAATGGTATCGTAAAGATATATGAAAAATAGTTTCTAAGTCTGACAAATACAATCGGTACAAATACTCAAGGGTGATTTCCCTCCGTCGGTCAACTGATGAACGCTCAACTCTCTACGTCCATCTCCAGTGCTCCCAAGGTCGAGCGGATTCTCTACGTCCGCCTTCCCTGTAATCCCATCTTCCCCATTGGGGTGGTTTACCTGTGTGACCATGTTCATAAGCAGTTCCCGAATGTGGAGCAGCGGATTTTTGATTTGGGGACTGTGCCTCCCCTCGACTACAACTCTGCCCTTGATTGCTGTATTGATGCATTCAGGCCCACGCTACTGGTGTTCTCCTGGCGCGATATTCAAATTTATGCACCTGTGGGTGGTCGGGGTGGGAACCCTCTACAAAATGCTTTCGAGTTTTTTTATGCCCGTAATCCGTTTTTGAGGCTGCGGGGTGCGCTGGGTGGGTTGCGGCTGGCGGGTTCTTACTACACGGAATTGTGGCGAAATCTGGGATTGATCAAACGTGGGTTGAGGCGAGCTAGACGCCACACACCTGAAGCTCGTCTGGTGGTGGGTGGAGGTGCCGTTAGTGTGTTCTACGAACAGTTGGGGAATCTGTTACCCCAGGGAACGGTAATTTCTGTGGGCGAAGGGGAACTGCTGCTGGAGAAGCTGCTGCGGGGGCAGGATTTCTCTGGGGAGCGGTGCTACATCGTGGGGCAGAAGCCGCCGCGCGATCGCCTGATCCACGAAGAGCCGACTCCTCTCGAAAAAACGGCCTGCAACTACAACTACATCCGTCAGGTCTGGCCAGAGTTTGACTATTATTTACAGGATCAGGATTTCTACGTGGGGGTGCAGACCAAGCGCGGCTGTCCCCACAACTGCTGCTATTGCGTCTACACTGTCGTTGAGGGCAAGCAGGTGCGGATCAATCCCGCCGACGAAGTGGTCAAAGAGATGCAGCAGCTCTACGACCGGGGGATTCGTAATTTCTGGTTTACTGATGCCCAGTTTATTCCGGCTCGCCGCTTTATCGACGATGCGATCGAGCTGCTGCAAAAGATTTTGGATGTGGGCATGACCGACATTCACTGGGCAGCCTACATTCGGGCTGATAACCTGACGCCTGAACTGTGCGACCTGATGGTCAAAACGGGCATGAATTACTTTGAAATCGGGATTACCAGTGGCTCTCAAGAGCTGGTTCGCAAGATGCGAATGGGCTACAATCTGCGAACAGTGCTGCAAAATTGCCGTGACCTGAAGACTGCCGGGTTTAACGACCTGGTGTCGGTCAACTACTCCTTCAATGTCATTGATGAAACATTGGACACCATTCGCCAGACCATCGCTTATCACCGTGAACTGGAGCATATCTTTGGTGCGGACAAAGTAGAACCTGCTATTTTTTTTATCGGGCTACAACCCCATACCCACCTGGAGGAGTTCGCTTTCAAAAACAACATTCTGAAACCGGGCTATAATCCCATGAGCCATACGCCCTGGATGGCAAAGAAGCTGTTATGGAACCCGGAGCCACTGGGGTCTTTCTTTGGTCAGGTATGCTTGCAGGCGTTCCAGCAAAACCCTGACGATTTTGGACGTGAGGTAATGCGGATTCTGGAGCAGCGGTTAGGGATTGCTGACCTGGAGGAGGCGCTGTCGGCTCCGATCGCTCCTGTTTCATCTTCTAAACAACTAGTCAGCGCAGGCGCAAAGGGCTAAAATCGGCTCATGCTGGAGGGTTCAATTCTACAACAATTGCGAGATGCGCACCGATCGGGCAACGCTGATGGGAAGCGATCGCTTAACTTTGGGGTGTACTACAAAAACACCCTTGTTGCTCTGTGTCACGCTTTAGAGGATGCGATCCTGGCGCATGATCATGAGCCTCTGATGATCACGGCGTTTCAGCGGGGGAAATGGTATCTACAAGAGGCCGATCGCTACGGTGAAATTGCCGAAAAAGCGCCTCAAATTGTGATTCTGGCCTCTGGAGATGCCGGGTTTCAGGAGCATCCAACCAGCCAGCGAGAAAATGTTGCCCTGGTAACCCTCGATGCCTCCGATCCTGTGGCGCAGGAGTGGCATTTGGTGATTGCCTCGCCAAACTATACCGCAATGGTACTGTGTCAAGAGCTTTCAGAGGCGGATTACGAAACCGCAGGAGCGCCACGGCATGATCTGGAGCGCAAATTTTATGGGCTGTGGACTTTTGAATCCAGGCTGGTGCTGGAAACAATCGAGTTACTTATTGCCCATGTCGCTCGATACAATTCAACTTTGCATCAACAGTTGAGGGAGCAACTGGAGGCGATCGCCACCCAAATCCAGCAGGCTCCACCCTCAGACTTATCAACAATTACTGACCTGGGAGACATTGCCTCACGGGTGGTCGATTATTTGCAGAATAGCCAGCACATCGAGATCCGTGGCCAGGATTGGGGGTTTGGTGCCCTCACCCACCTCGACGACAATCTCACGTCGAACGAGCTGCAAGCGTTTCTCAGAATTGCCCAGCTTCTGGATCAAACCGACCTGAGTAATCCAATGGCGGCAGCCGAAGTGGCGGCGCTGGCGGAAGCAATGGGTCAGCTATTGGATCTCCCGGCATGGCAACTGCATCGTTTGCGATTGGCGGGATTGTTGCACCGGATTGCCCTGCTGCAAACGGTTGGGACTGAGCTACAGCCCTCCATGCCGCGCTATGGTGACGACCCGGTGGCCCCCTCCTGTGCGCTGGTGCCGGGAGTTCAGGTATTGCGGACGATGCAGCGATTGAAGGCGATCGCCACTATTCTGACCCACCAGCAGGAATCTTGGGATGGCAGGGGGTATCCGGCAGGGCTGGCAGGTGACGAAATTCCGCTGGAGTCGCGTATCCTGGGACTGGTTTCTTGTTTTCAGCAGCGTCTGGCTATCCAGGGGAATGGAATCACTGATTCAGGCCCGGAGGCTCTATCGAGGGCGCTGACTAACTGTCAGGATGAACAGGGCGATCGCTGGGATCCGAAGCTGGTTGAGATTCTCTCATTACTGGTGAACGGTCTCCAGCAAGGATTGAGTCTTGCGGTGACGGTTCCCAGAATCGCCGCTGGACTGTGGCTGCTTGATTCCCATGCAGAAGACGATTTGCTGGGAACTTCTGACTCCTTTGAGGCTTCCAGTACCCCTTGATACGATCTTGATTCGCTATGGATATCAGCGCAATTCGAGCCGGAAAAATAAAACATTTGGTGGGGGCAGACCTGGAGGATGAGGATCTGTCGCAGGTTGACCTGAGCAGGGTAAATCTGACGGGGGCCAATCTGGTTGGAGGCATTTTGCTGGGGGCCAATTTATCTGGGGCAAGGCTGGACGGGGCTAACCTGATGGGTTGTAGTCTGGTCAGAGCTGATTTGCGGGCTAGTCTACAGGGTAGCAATCTGATGCAGGCAGACCTGACGGAAGCAGACCTGCGGGGAGCCAACCTGCGGGGGGCCAACCTGATGCAGGCAAAACTGAAAGGAGGGGCGATCGCTGGAGCCTTTTTGAGCGGCGCGAATCTAATGGGCATTGATCTACAGCAGGCGGACTTACGGGGAGCGGACTTGCGGGGGGCCAACCTGAGTAACGCCAATCTCCGTGGGGCGAACTTGAGCCAGTGCGATCTACAGGGAGCTGTGCTGAGTAGCGCTAACCTGGAAGAATCTGATCTGCGCGGAACCTCACTGGCGGGTGCAAGCTTTGTCGGAGCAAATTTGCTGTGTGCAGAAATGGACGGCGCGAATTGGGAGGGTGCAGATTTTTCTAATGCCTGCCTGACCGGAACCGTTCTCGACAAAAAAGTTTAGGCGAATGAAGAAGGATGTGGATTACCTTTGCTTCACATTCTCACTGTTTCCTCTGGGATGACTCATGTTGAGCGCGACTGACCCCAACTCCTTTATCCAGCTCCAGGTCAATGGAGAGCTGCGTCACTGCTCGCCGCAAACCTCGCTCCGCCGACTGCTAGAGCAATTGGGGATGAACCCCCGGTTAGTAGCGGTGGAATATAACGGGGAGATTTTGCACCGTCAGTTCTGGGAGGGAACAGAGATGCGGGAGGGCGATCGCCTGGAGATTGTCACCATTGTGGGTGGCGGTTGAAGCAATCACCTGCATGAGGGTACGGACATCCCTCCTAAAAACAGTCTGTAGGTTCATCCCGCAGACGAGAGTAAAGCAGTAAATTATAGATATAGAAATTGTGTAACGTTTGGTGAAATCCAGTTAACTTGTGACTTCGTGAACAGCGTTAACCGGAGCCGTCCAAACCTACAGCCCTGGTACCCGGCAGGGGCTTCCTGCGGTGCCAGTTTGCTCAAATACGCTCAGGTAGGCGCAGGTATATGCACAAAAAACTTCCTGGCTTTATTAAGCCCCTATTCAAAACACTGCTTGCAGTGACGCTGATGATGGCACTGGTCTTTGGTCAGGCTGACGGGGCGCTGGCTGCTATCCGAGGCGGTGGCCGTATTGGTGGCGGTAGCTTCCGCGCACCTAGCAGAAGCTATGGTGCGCCCAGCCGTACCTACACCGCTCCCAGAGGAGGCTACTATCCCGGTGGGGGATACCCCGGCGGCGGATTTGGCTTTCCCTTTGTATTCCCTCCCATGTTCTTTATTGGGGGTGGCGGTGGTCTGTTCACCATTTTGATTTTTATCGCGATCGCTGGTTTCCTTACCCGCGCCCTGCGTCAGCCCTCCGATTCAGTTGACTCGATGGGCTACAGCACTCCTGCAGTGGCGATCGCCGAACTTCAGGTGGGACTGCTTTCCAGTGCCCGTGAACTCCAGCTAGACCTGGATCGGATTGCCCGCAATGCCAATACAGGTTCCTCCGCTGGTCTGTCTCAGGTGCTTCAGGAAACCACGCTATCGCTGCTGCGTCACCCCGAATATTGGGTTTATGCAGGCTCCAAAAATCAACAGGCAAGGTTGGAAGCGGCTGAGGCCCAGTTCAATCGTCTGTCCCTGACAGAGCGCAGCAAGTTCTCTGGTGAAACCCTCTCCAACGTGAATAACCAGCTCAAGCAGTCGGAAGCACGGGCTGCCCTGCCGGAGGCAGGTGGCTCTCTGGCTTCTCCCGGTGAGTACATCGTGGTCACACTGCTGGTGGCAGCTCAGGGCAATCTGCAACTTCCCGCTGTTCAAAGCACGGATGATCTGCGTCGCGCCCTGTCTCAGCTCGGTGCTGTCTCCAGTGATAAGCTGCTGGCACTGGAGGTCCTGTGGACTCCCCAGGCGGAGGGTGACACCCTCTCGGCAGATGATATGGTTGCCGAATATCCTGATCTAAAGCTGATTTAGCTTTGTCTAAGTGGCATATAGATTACGACGAGGAGCTGAGTGATTCAGCTCCTTTTTTTAATTGGGCTTTTGACTAAGTTGCGCCGATTTTTCCTGAAAAGTTGACTACATCAGCTTTTCAGGAAAAATCGGCGCAAAATTAAAATTGCTGCGAAACGCTCTCTAAGAGAGCGTTTCGCAGTGTTACGGCGCAAAGCGCTGTATGAGGGAAATAGTCAAAACTCCAGTTTTAAGAAGTAGAGGGAAACCTCACATTTGGCCCCGCTATGCGAAGGAATCAACAAGTTTATGAGATTTTCCTGACCACTAAATTTCTTAGTGGAACACAGTTTCAGGTTGATGAACCCTTGTCTATCCGAATTCACCTATGCGTGTCTCCACTGCTGCTGTCTGTTCGCTGGCTGTGCTGGCCGCCCAAGAGTTAACTCATGGAGCGATCGCCCACGCCGCTACTTTGCCCGAATCCCCCGAACCTCAAAACCCTGCGTCCTCCGACAAACGGCTGGTGGTGGAGCTGACGCCTACCACGCCAACGGTTGAAACATTAGAGACGGTACCTTCCCGATTAACCAGTTCTGCGATAGGGATTCTGGCTCAGCCCCCTCAGCCCGTAGCAGTAAGTGCTGGACGTGACTCTGAAGCAATTAGCACTACGCCCAACCCTGTAGGAAACGCCACGCCCCAGAAGGTAGCGACCTCAACCGTTAAACAACTGGAGACCGCATTATCAACGCCCCAGCCGACGATTGCTCCTCCCGAAGTGCTGGCGATTGCAACCCGGACGACCAGACCAACACCTCGCCATCCTGCGGCCACAGTGTCTCCTGTGGAATCGATCCCATCGGCGGTCGTTACCGCCTCAGCACAACAAATTGCTGCCACCCCATCCTGTAACCGTTTAGAATCGGTTCAGCTTGTGAGCTTGCACCAGGAAGGATGTGTCACTGCGCAGGTGGATTCCGCTCCTCTCCCTGGAGCATCATCCCAGAATACAGCGCCGCAAAACGTAGGAATCCCAACGAACCAGGAGTTTGAGGAACTGCAGCGGCAACTGCGAGAAGTCTCGACTTCGGCGGAAGATTTTGGGGATGTATTTGGGGGATCTCCCGCAATTACGGTGTCCAACCCCTCTGGTTTTGGAGCTGACCGAAACACTGCCTTTTTGAACTTCAGCTACCAGGCTCGCACCCGCTTTGGAAATACTGCTGATGGTACGGCAGGGATTGGTTTTGGAATTGGCGATGCTCGTCGCAACGTGGGACTTCAGCTTTCCTACTCGATCGCCAGCTTCGGGACAACACGCGACTTTGGCACGGGTGGTTTCAATGCCAAGCTGCACCGCAATTTGGGCAATGGCCTCAGCGTCGCTCTGGGGTGGGAAGGCTTTGTGACCACAGGCGAAGTAGTGGACTTCAAAAATTCGGTGTATGGTGCTGTCACACAGGTGATTCGCACCCGACCCAATCTCGATGACCCCTTCAGTCGCATTGCCCTCACGGCTGGCCTGGGCAACGGACGTTTCCGATCTGAATCAGATATTGCGAATAATGTGGGTTCTGTTAATGTGTTTGGCAGTGTGGCAGTGCGGGTTGCCCGTCCGATCAGTGCGATCGTTGAGTGGACCGGGCAAGATCTGGCGCTGGGTCTGTCGATCGCTCCCTTCCGTAACGTCCCTCTGGTGATCACACCGGCACTGCGCGATATTACTGGGGCTGGAGATGGCACTCGATTTGTGTTGGGTGCCGGAATTGCTGTTCGATTCTAGTAGAAAGAGAAGGGTGCTGTTGATTACATCAAAGGAGACTTGCCATGCAGCACACTCACACAATAGCCAGACAATCGATTGCAACATCTCGGTGGATTACTCCACTGCTAGTCGTTTTGGCGGTTTTGTTGGCACCTGAGGTTGCCCAGGCTCAGGTACCCAACCTTTCTGACAACACAGGCAACAACGTATCGGATATTACAGGTAATAACGTATCAGATATCACAGGCAACATTGTCACGGATATCCTGGGCATCGGATTCGACGAAACAAGCTTTGGCGCTGGTGCAGCCGCTCGTGCTCAACAGCTTCTGACCCAGCTTGAGCAGGCTCGTACTGCCTGCGAAGCTTCTAAAGAACGGGCAGGCGAGCAACCTCGTCGCTTTGCCAGAGGGCCTGCTGACCCTAACGAGTCCTGCCTCACTGCGGAGTGTGAGCGGTACAACCAGTTGATGAGTGAAGCTCGTGTGTTTCTCAGTAACGTTGATCGCACTCAAGAGCAGATTCGTCAACGGCTCCAGACAGCTCAGTTGTGGTAGGAGGAAAGACAATGAAATGGGGACAGGCTTTTTTGGGAATAGGGGCACTGCTGGGAGCGATCGCCAGCACCAGCATCTCCGCTCAGGCCAACGAGCAATTTAACAACAACACGATTCAGTTTACTGTAGACACCATCGTCGAGTTTGAGTTTGTTGAATCCCACGGGGCATACCAGTCCACCTTTGGAGTGGTTAACCTGGCAACGGGGGAAAAGACGCCGCTGATCAGCGAAGTGCGCCCCTCCGATCGACCACAAAACCCCGAAGCGCCCTCTACGTACCGTACTGATACCGGACAGTCGAATGACTTTCTGGGTACTCCTGGCAATGCGGTGCCACAGCCACTGGCAGAATTTCAGTTCAAGGCCAATACGCCTTATGCCTTCTATCTGGAGTCGTTTTATAACGGGCAGTCAGCGGGGATTTTTTATTCGAGCGATCGCCGCAATCCCCAGGGCACCCAGCGGGTTCGATTCGAGGGTAACACCCCCAACCTGAGCGAAGGTGGCGTGATATTGCGCTGGGATGATACGGGTTCGCTGCTGGTGATGCGCTCGGAGGAAGATCAGGATTTTGATGATTTCCTGGTGCGGGCGGGTGGACATCTGGCCTGCCAGTTGAGCAACCGCTAATCTCATGTCTGATTAAACCCACATTGAGAAGTGGGGGGGGGGGGGGGGGGGGGGGGGGGGGGAGGGGGGGGGGGGGGGGGGGTGGGGTGGGGGGGGGGGGGGGGGGGCGGCGCG